>JASHSS010000125.1 GCA_030038565.1 Bryobacteraceae bacterium | reverse complement strand
TGCCGCGCCCCTGGCGGAACTCGCGCACGGTCTTTACCAGCCACAGCGTCAGGAAGGCGGCGAACACCACACCGGCCGCTTGCGGCAACGGGAGGGCGCGCAGCCAGGCGGGGTAGGGAAGCACCACGCCGCCCACGGCGAAATGGCGCATGGAGAGCTTGTAGATGCCGATCGGGTAGAGGCCCGTGAGGATCACCCCGTAATCCACGTAGCGCGACCATTTCTCTTCCGCCCAGCCGCTGCGGCGCCGGTAACAATCGGTCAGGTAGATGATCTGGTGCAGGACGTGGAGCGAGGCCCAGGAGAAAAAAAACGTCACCAGCAGGGTGTATTGGTAGATGCCGCAGTAGATCACTCCCACGGGCAAAAGGAAAGCCAGCCAGGCGTACCAAGGGTATCGGGCCCGGAATTTGCCGTCCAGGAAAGTGAAGGTGATGGTGGAAAACAGGTGCGGCCCGCCGATCAACGTGGCGACTGTAATATTGATCAGGTCGATGGCCTGGCGCGGATTCATAATGCCGGAGACCTGTGCCAGCCAAGCCACGGCAAAGGGCAGCGGTACCAGGATTACGGCGCTGAAAATGATCAAGGAAAGATCCCAGGCGGGCTTGTAAATCCAGCCCGGTGCGCGTCCGGTAACCAGAGTAGGGGCCCCTGCGTATGCGGCCATAGCGAGATCATAGAACAGTTGGGACGGCGGTTCAAACCGGTGCGTGCCGTTCGGTCCGGTTTTGCTGCGGGGTGCAAAGAACGCCGGTTCAGCGGTCGAGTGGCGGATGCGGACGCCTCTAGGGCCCGGAGGTGCCGCAGTGGGGCCGGCTCCAAGGTGTTCCGCCGAAAGGGCCATGCTGCCGAGGTCGGGCCCGCCACGCGGGGCTGCCGGCAGCATCAAGCTGTGGCGCCAACCGGCTACCGCCGAACCACCCCCGCTGCGGCGCGTAACTACCGTTGATATACTCCGGTTTTCAACATCTTGGCACGGGTGATCCAGATACTGTTCGGGGCGGGCTTCACGGTCGGCCTGGCGATGGCCCTCGGGTGGCTGCTGCTCCGCGGGCTGCGCATCCGGCTCTGCCGGGCAGACTCAATGCTATTGGCGTGGGTGATTGGCTCCGCCCTTTTGAGCCTGGCGGTCTTTGCCCTGTGTTCCATCGGCGAGGCGCGGGCGAGCATATTCCTGGCGGCGGGCATTCCCATTATCACTTGGTCCGGGTGGCTTTGGTGGCAGGACCCACCCCAAAAATCCGCGCTGCCGGGAAAGCCTCCCATTTCCTGGCAAGTACTTTTTTGGTGTGGATTTGCCATATTTATTACGATCTACTTCTTGAATGCCCTTGCCCCAGAGGCCAGTCCGGATGGCTCCGGCTACCACCTGGGCAACGTGCTGCGCATGTGGCAACGCCACGGGTTCGCCTGGGATTACCACAGCATGTATGCGTATTTCCCGCAGGGTCTCGAAATGCTGTTCCTGGTGGCCGTGTGCCTCGGTGGGTATTCGTCGGCTGCCCTGGTCCATACAGCGTACTTGGCGGCTCTCCCCTTGCTGATGGCGCGTTTCGGAAGGCGATGCGGGCTTCCGCGGGCGGCTCTGGGTGCCGGACTCCTGGTCCTGGCCAGCCCGGTGGTGGGCGTCGACGGCGCCTCTGCCTACAACGATGTGGCTCTTGCAACGGTGAGTTTTGCAGCTCTTTTTTGCTATCAATTTGAAGATGAACAATCATGGCATAAACTACTGTTTGTAATAGGGTTGCTTGCTGGATTCTGCTTTGGGATCAAGTACACTGGATGGCTTGCCTTGCCTCTGGCGCTATGGTGGAGTCCGCACACCCGGCGCAGCGTCTGGCTGCTTGGGGGATGGGCGCTTTCTGCGGGACCGTGGCTGGCCCGGAATTGGCTGTGGCTTGGAAATCCTGTAGCGCCCTTCCTCAACCGGTGGTTTCCCAATCCCTACTACTACCCCGGTCCCGAACAGAGCTACGTGGCCGATTTGCGCCATTATGAGGTCTTCCATCACTGGTGGCAGGCGCCGGTCGATCTGGCGGTTTTCGGCGGATCGATCAGCGGGATACTGGGTCCGGTATTTCTGCTGGCGCCTCTGGCCCTCCTGGCGTTGCGCCATACGGAGGGGCGGAGGCTGCTACTGGCGGCAGCGGTTTGGGCGGTCCCGGCGTGGTTCAACAGCGGGGCGCGATTCCTGATCCCGGCGCTCCCGTTCCTGGCGCTGGCAATGGGACTGGCGTTGGAAAACTCCTGGGGTGCGCTGCCTGCGGTGGTGGCATTTCAACTCTGGGCCTGCTTGCCCTCGACGCTGGCAGCCTATGCCGCTCCCTGGTCGTGGCGTATCCGCGACATCCCGGTCGCGGCTGCTTTCGGCAGGCAACCGGAGGCCGCGTTTCTGGCTTCGCGCCTGCTGGATTACGGATTTAAGACGGCCATCGACCGCGAGGTCCCACCGGGAGGGAGGATTTTTTCTTACGCCGGGCGGCCTGAGGCGTATTTGGATCGAACCATCGTGGTGAGTTATGAATCGACTTTAGGTCTTCTAGTGCAAGACATTATTGCCGAAGCGCTTACCGGCGATCGATCGGTTCAGCACCAGTGGCGCTTAGAAGGCGCTGCGATCCGGGGCATTCGGGTGGGTTCACGCGAGGCGGGTGAACAGTACTGGACGGTTCGGGAAATTCGTGTGTGGGACGGGAACGGGGAAGTCCGGCCTCAAGGCTGGCGGCTGTCTGCTTCTCCCAACCCCTGGCAGTCATGGCTGGCGTTCGATGGCAGTCCGGTGACACGCTGGTCCACATGGCAGCCTTTGGAGCGCGGTTTTTGGGTGCAGGCGGAGTTTCCCGCGCCGCTCGCCATCACACGCGTCGCGGTGGAGAGCGCGGCGGCGCCCGAGGCTCACCCACAACTTGAAGTGGCAACCGGCGAGGGTGCGTGGAGCAAGGTGCCGGATAGGTTCGCGGACGTATCCGCGATTGTTCCGCGCGACCTGCGGCGGGAGGCTATGAATCAATTGAAAGCGCGGGGCATCTTCTACCTTCTGATCAACGATTCCGACCTGCCCGCGCAGGACTTGAACGAAAACTCGAACCAGTGGGGTGTCTCGAAGATTGAGGAAGCGCATGGAACCCGGTTTTACCGCATCCAGTGAGCGGCGGCGTTTCCCATGGCTACCGATCAGGGGCGCGAAACCGCCGGGTTGGAACCGCCCGTGTCCGCGGTTTGCTTCGCGGATTCGAGCCTGACGATCGGGATGGATGCGGGCTCGTGGAGTGTGGCCCATACTGAGGGAAACGCATGGAAACAGGTTTTACCGCATCCAGTGAGCGGCTGCGGTGGCTGATGATCGGCGCGCTACTCGCCGTGGGTCTGTGGCTGGTAGCCTGGCTGCCGATTGCGGGAACGGAGGCTTACGGCTTCGTGCACTTTGTGCGGCCTCCGCTGCGAGATCTGCTGGGCGGGTTCGACCCCGCCAATCATGTCCTGAATACCGTGCTGATGAAGCGGGCGGTGGGGGTGCTGCGTTTGTCGGCCTTCTCGCTCCGCGTGCCCGCGATCCTGGGTTTGGCGCTGTTTCTTTGGGCGGTAGCCGGACTTGTATCGGGCTGGCGGCGGGGCGGGCTGGCGGCGATTGCCTTGGCTGGAGCGGCATACCTGGGGATGGAGTATGTCGCCCCTGCCTCGGCGCTCGGCCTGGCGCTTGCATTGTGGACATGCGCGGCCCAATTTGCGATGGCCTATCTCGAGGGAAATCAAAGGGATGAATTACGAAACCTGAACCTGGTTGGAATCTGCCTGGGTTTGAGCATGGCGGCCAATTTCGGCTTCCTGATACCATCGATGGCGCTGGCCTTGGTGCTGCTCCTGGCTACTCGCCGATGGATACCGTGGGTGGAGCGGGTGATGGTAACCGCCGCGGTCAGCGCCTTCCTTTTCCTGGTGCTTCCCTTCAGCCATGCGAGCGCCCGACAACTGGTGGCGCTGGCTCTGCGACCGCCGCGCCTCAGCCTCCGCGCACCCGAAGACCTGACAGGTCTTATCGCAACCCTCCGGACCCAAACGCGGGGCAAGACAGTGCGTATTGCAGCCAGTGCGGACTTGGTCCCGGTGCTGGAGTTTTACCAGGCGCGCTTTCGTGAGGGCGGCTGGCGAATTGTGGAGGTTCCCGGCCCAGCAGATTATTATGTGCTGGATCGGCCGGCGGTACAGGCGCCATTCAGGACCGTGTATCGCGGCCGTATGGTGGTACTGGCTCGTTAGGGCCGTTGCTGGAACGCAGCCATGCCTGGTGGTTTTCAGCCACCCGCAGACACCTGCCAAAATTCGTAAGTATTTGTAAAACCAGCAAATAACGATTGGCCCCAGCCGTGCTCCGGCAGGTGCGTAGTTTTGGAGATGGGGTTGATGCGGCGAGTGCCGAAGTTCCAGTTCATAGCGGTGGCGGGCGCGATATTGTTGGCGGCGGGATCGTTTCTCCCGGCGCGGGCGCAGGATCCCAACGATTTGAAGCGCGGAGTGGCGCGTATCAGTTTGATGGACGGGGATGTTTCGGTGCGGCGCGGCGACTCGGGCGATTGGGTGGCGGGCATCATCAACGCACCGCTGATGGCGGGCGATTTTATTGCCACGCAGGCCAATTCGCGGACCGAGGTGCAGTTGGATAACGCCAATCTTCTGCGCATGGGCGGCAACGCCCAGTTGCACCTCACCGTGCTCGAGGACGGCCACTACCAGATGGAACTGGCGCACGGCACGATCAGCTTCTGCGTGGTCCGGTCGAACACCGCCAACATGGAAGTAGATACTCCGAATATCTCCATAAAACCCTCCAAGTTAGGGGTTTATCGAATCACCGTGAACGACGCTGGAGAAACCCAGGTGACCTCGCGGGTAGGCGAGGTGGAAGTTCTCACCCCGCGCGGCGACGAATGGGTGAACACCGGGCAAACCCTGACCGCGCGCGGTACGGAAGGCAACACGGAATATCAGATTGTACAGGCCGGCCCGATGGACGATTGGGATCGCTGGAACGTGAGCCGCGATCAGGCCATGCAGAACGCCACCAGCCCTCAATATGTGGGGCCGGGGGTGACCGGGACCGAAGACATGGACGGGGCGGGTACCTGGAGTTACGACCCTGCTTATGGCAACGTGTGGGCGCCCAACGTGGGGCCCGGCTGGGCGCCGTATCAATGCGGCAGTTGGGTTTGGGAAGACTGGTACGGATGGACTTGGGTGGGCTGTGAGCCTTGGGGCTGGGCGCCGTATCACTATGGACGCTGGTACTGGCGCACGGGGTTCGGCTGGGCCTGGTATCCCGGGATGTTTGGCGTCCGGCATTTCTGGTCGCCGGCGGTGGTGGGTTTCTTCGGATTCGGCGGCGGCATTGGGTTCGGCGTAGGTTTCGGCTTTGGCAATCTCGGGTGGGTGCCGCTCGCGCCATATGAAATGTTCCACCCGTGGTGGGGTCCCGGCTTTTACGGACGAGCGGGGGCGTTCGGCCTAGCCAACGTGTACGCCGCCAACGCCTTTCGCAACGCGCGGGTGGCGGGCGGGATTTCGGCTGTCAGCGCGGCGGATTTCCGCGCTGGGCGCTTCAACAATGTGATGCACTATTCGGGCGCGCAGGTGGGAGCGGTAGGAATGGTAACCGGGCGTATGCCGGTGGCTCCGACGAGCGCAAATCTGCGGTTCACGAGCCGGACGGCCAGCGTGCCGCGAGGCTTGAGCGCGAGCAACACGCATTTCTTCAGCCATCAGCAGGCCGGCGGAGCGCAGAGGATCCCGTTTGCACAGCAGCAGCGCGGGTTCGAATCGGCTTCCAGGACTGGCGCGATGGGCGCCGGCGCGAGCGGTATGTCGCGCGGTGTGGGCGGTGTGACCCGAGGCGGGGAGCCTACGGTGGGTGGATCGTCGAGCAATGTGTCCAACGGGTGGCGGCGGTTCGGCGAGACCCCTTCGCAGAGCGCGGGCGGCGGCAATCGAGGCAACACCTCGGTGCAGAATGCGCGTCCGGGATCCTCGGGTTATGGCGGCGAACGGCAGGGTTCGGCGAGTGGGCAGCAGTCGGTGAGGATTGCGCCGCCCGTAGCGCGGGAGCGGTCCAGCGCGCCGACTTATAGCGCGCCCCGGCAGAGTGCGCCGACCTACAGCGCGCCGCGGAGTTCCAGCGGTGGCGGCCATCCCTCGGGTGGCGGCCATTCCGGCGGCGGAGGTCACGGCCGGCGTTAATCGAGTTTCCCTCATCAGGAAAGCATCAGTTTCTTCCCATGGGCCCGGTCTCAATCAGCGGAGACCGGGCCGTTTTTTTGGGGGAGCGGGCGGCGTTCCTGGCCCAAGCCATGGGCGGCACGAAAACCCAAGAGTCGTCGGCACCGCATGGCTCCCGGTAAGGGTGCAATCCGCACCTTGCAGGACGGCGGGATCAGGCCGTTTCTCGAGCGACAACGGTAGCCGCGCATCCGGCATCCCCTGAGGCGCTCATCCCCTGTGGCCTGCCCCCCTTTTTGGGGGGTGCTCCGAACCGACGCCGGCTCTTCCGGGGTGGTGGTGGAAGGAGACTCCCCTCAGCAATTTCCGATTCACGATGCGCCACGCCGGGCGCATCGATGGCAGCTAGTGCCATCAGGTAGGCATCGAGGAGCCTGCCAGCGTCCACGCTTTCGTTATGCATGGTCACTCCCCTTGTCGTAATTCTCAACGTCGATAAATCCAACCACCCCGAAAGGGGGATTGCCCGCTAACAAGTGGGGTGCGCGGCTCCCCTTGGCGCCAGCCTGGCAAAATGGCCGATGGCGCGGCAAGCGACCCATGGTGCGCGACGTCGTTCCGTCGAATTCGCGGCCTGAAACTCCCTGTTCTGCGCGCCCGAGGTGTACTGGAACTCTCAGGTTCCAGAAGTACCAGGACCCGAGCCAAGCCATTCAAATTGAACGTTCAGGGGGTAATATTCATTAAACTGATAATAACCAAAGAAGATCTGTTTCCCTGATTTCGCCGTGTATTACCCTGCGGTTGATGAGAGGCAGACCTGCTCTTTGGCGCATTGCCCGGTGGCTTCTGCTGGCCGCGGGGGTGCTCCCGGCCGGCGGTAGCACGGGAACGGCGGGACAGACTCTCACCGCGACTTTGAGTCCGGTAGGCGCGCTGAGCACACCGGGTACGGCGACTCTGAGCACGAGTTCGAACACATTTCAGCCTTTCACGGCGACGGTCCCGGTAAGTTACCAGATCCGAACCACGCCGGTAGGAAGCGGAACCATTACCCTTCAGGTCACCAGCGACTTTACGCCGTCCGGGGGCCCGGCGGCGTCGAGCGGGGCGCTGACGTATGTTTGCAGCGGCGCCAACCTGGGCACGGCATGCTCGGGGACGCAAACCGCCTCGACTACCAGTCAGACCCCCGTGCTGGCCGTGCCTGCTTCGGCATGCACGGGAGACGGAGGCGTCTGCAGCAGCCAGAATCCGAATTCGATGAACGTAACATTCACGCTCACCGATAGTCCGGTCTATCCCACCGGCACCTATTCGGCAAGCGTGACATTTACTATTAGCGCAATGTAAGAGGATAACGACGAATGACACAGAAAAAAACAACTTTGATCACTGTCTGCGCACTACTCGCGATGGCGGGCATGGCGCAGGCCCAAAACACCGGCACCACGACGCTTTCGGTTACGGTGGGACCTGAGGCGGCGCTGACCGTCAACACCAGCACCACCACTCTGACGACGAGCAGCACAACATTCGGTAATCCATTTACCGGGAACACCAGCCTGACTTACATGATCCGCACCACCAAAACGACCGGCACCGGCACACTCAGCTTGAAGATCACGGCCGACTTCGCCGGCACCGGTGGCCCCTCGGTAGCGACGCCGCCCAGCACCGGCGACGCCTTGACTTACACCTGCACGGTGAGCGCGCCCGGCACCGCTTGCACCGGCTCACAGACGGCCAGCACCACGGCATCGACCGGCCTTGGAACGTGGGGCGGCGGCGCCAGTTCCGCCAAGGCGGGGAACTCGGCTTCGGTAGCGTGGTCCCTCACCGACGATCCGGTATACGCCCAGGGGACGTACACCGCGACGGCGACGTTTACCATCAGCGCCACCTAAGACGATGCCCGGCTGGATTTCCATTGGTTTGCTGATGGCCGCGGCGGCCACGCCCCCGCCAGTTGTGGTCCGGAAGATTCAGCCCCTGGCCGTCACGCCGCAGGCCCAGGGTAACTTGACGCTGACTGTCAGCCCGGCGACGGTAACCTTCAGCGCCGTCAATCCGGGCACGGCTCCGGTGGTCGCGGGCAGTGCCACGACGACAGCCTCGTGGACTGCCTTGGGGTCGGGCAGTAACTGGAGCCTGACAGTCCAGGCGGCATCGCCGGCATTCACCAACTGTTCCACCGTGCCCGTTTCGGCTGTCACGGTGTCGTGTTCGTCGGCGAGTGTAACGGGGCTGGGAGGATCCGGAACGTGTGCCGGCTCCTTCCCGCTCTCGACGACATCCCAAGTGGTGGCCAGCGGCTCGGAGGGACTAGTCACTCTGTCTTACTCGGTCACCATCAGCTTCACTCTCAGCGATAGCTGGAAATATATTGCGGAAACGAGTCCTGCATGTACGCTTTCACTTACTTATACGGCAAACGTACCCTGACGATTCTCGCCTTATTCGGCTCTCTGGCCGCTCCCGGCGCTTTGCGCGGGCAAACGGGCCTCGGTCTGGCGCCCATGCGGGAAGAACTCAAGCTGGCGCCGGGAGCGACACACTCGGGCATTTTGACCCTGGCCAACACCGCCGACGAGAAGGTGCGGATTGTAGGCGAGATTCTGGATTTCTACCTCGACTCCACGGCCACCCCGCAATTCGGGCCGGAATACAAACAGGAAGCCGAATTCTCCTGCCGGCACTGGCTGGTGGCCAATCCGATGGAGACGGAATTGAACGGCAAGGCGCAGGTTCCGGTGCGCTACACCCTGCGGGTGCCGGCGGAGGCGACGGCGCGAAGCTACCATTGCGCCATCGGTTTCACCACTCAGCCGACCGCCGACCACGCCAAAGCCATAGGTCTGCGGACGGCGGTCCAGATCGTGGCCGCGATCTACGTGGTGGTCGGGCAACCGGCGCTGGAAGGCGCGGTCAAGGACTTGAAGCTCGAGTACGTGCCCGATTCCGTCCATCCGGTGTGGCGAGCGGTGGTGACGATCCGCAATGACGGCTGGTTGTACTTCAGGCCGCAAGGCGACCTGGATGTGCTGGACGAAAACGAAGTGGTAGTGGAGACGGTCCATTTCACCCCCCTACCCGTGCTTCCGCGGCGCGACCAGAACTTTCTTTTTCCATTGAAACTGGCGGCCGAAGGAAAGTACATTTTGCGGGCGCGGGTAGACCTGGGTGCTAACGAGATCCAGGAGGCGACCGCGCGTGTTGTGGCCGCAAAACCAGCCCCGTAAAAACGGGAGGCGACCGGCGGGCATCGCGGCCATTCTGCTGATGGCCGGAGCCGCCGCATACGGCCAAACCAGCCTGCCTGCCGCCATTCCCGGCGGACAGGGCGAAATCGCCTTCCAGGGCTACTATCTGGGCGGCAACCAGCAGGACCTTCTGAATACCACGGGAACGGCCTTTCACTTTCAGGAGTTTCTGCCTTCGCTCGGGTTCCTTTCGGGGAGCCTCGAGGGTTTCGGCGCGCAAGGCCACTTCCAGACCGGCGACAGTTTTCTGGAATTGCGGGGCACGCCCTGGATGGGCCTTTACTGGACCTTCACGGGCGGCGATTTCCGGGCGTCCGCCAACTTCGTCCCGTTCCCCTTCAACAACATCTTCAACCCCGAGATCAATGGCCGCGGCGTCAAAGTGCAGGCTGTCCACGGCGACACCCAATACACGTTCTTCTACGGCGAGGCGACGCTCACCGCCGGCCCGCGGGTGGCTTATCGGATGATGACGCCCCAATGGGTGACGGGCGCTTCGGCGGTACGCAAGGTGGCGCCGCATTGGCTGGTGGGGGCACGCATTATGCAGTTCTCGGCCAGCCCGCAGGCCATCGCCGACAATCCGTTCCTGTTCCCGGCCGGCCGCGACACGCCGCTGGTGCGCACCCTGGCCATGCAGTCGCTGTACACGCCTTACAAGCGGCTGAAAGTCTATGCCGAAGTCTCTCGGCCGATGGCGGATGTGACCCGCACCGTGACTTCTTTTCTTGCCGGCGCCACCTGGGAAGACACGCTGCTTACCGTGCGGGCTAACTACGCTTCCCAAGGCTTGCTGTACTTCCCACTGGCGGGGTTTTACGCGGGGGACCGGCAGGGGCCGTTCGGGGAAGTGCGCCTGCACCCCTTTAAGCGGCTGGAACTCTACGGTTCGGCCAGCCAATACCGGAACAACCTGGAGCATGATGCCAGCCTGCCGCAATTGAACAGCACCAGCACCTCGTTGGGGATTTCCACTCTGCTGCCCGGGAAACTCTCGGCCACCGGGCAGGTTTCCACGATTGCCTATACCGATCAAACCCCCGGGCAGGACACCGTGGCATCCAAAAACCGGCAGATCAGCGGCGCGCTGTCGCGGTCCATCAGACATCAGACGGTGCAAGTCAACTGGCGCGATATTCGCATGGACATGCTGCCCAGCCCGCAGCGCCAGAGATCGAGCGAGGTGGGCGACAACTATCAGTTCCGGCATTTCTCGCTGGGCGGCTCGGTCCGCTACCAGCAGTTGTCGGGGAGCGAACGGCTGAACTCGCTGTTCTTCCGCGGGCTGGGCCAAGTCAACCTGGGGCCGTTCAACGCCTACGCCAATGTGGAAGTGGGCAACGACATGGCCAACCAGACGGTCTTTTCCACTCAGGCGTACCGGACGTCGATGGTGGGGGTATCGATGCGGCTGAAGCGCGGCTGGAACCTCCAGGCGGAGGTATTCCGCAACCAACTGAACTTCACGCTGAACCCGGAAAATATTTTCCTCCTGGAAAATAGCCCGGCGCTGGCGGGAGCCAGCCCCGCGGCCGAAAGCCTCTCCGCCATCAGCCAATGGAGCTTCTACTTCCGGCTGTCGAAACAGATTCGATGGGGCGGCGGGCTACCGACGGAGAATCCGGACCAGTTCGCGGCCAAGGCGGCGCCGCTGGTAGGGAACATCGAAGGTGTGGTACGGCTGAAGACGATGGGCGCAGCTTCCTATGCGCCCGGCATTCCGGTGAGCCTGGACGGCAGCCAGACCACCTACAGCGGGCCCGACGGCCACTACTTTTTCCAGAACATACCGGAAGGCACGCACGAAGTGGCCCTGGCGCTGGCGCAACTGCCGGCGGATTTCGATCCCGGCGAATCGCCGAAATCGAGACTGGTGGTTCAGCCGCGTCGCGTCGCGCGGACCGATTTCGAGGTCTTGCCGCTCGAGACGATTCACGGCGCCGTGCACGGACCGGAGAAGGCGCCGCTCGAAGATATCGTCATCCGGCTGGTTCCGGGCAACCGTTACACGACTACCAACAAAGAGGGGAACTTCACGTTCTACAACGTTCGCGAGGGCGATTTTGAAGTCGCCCTGGACGCCGCGACCTTGCCGGAAAACGGGGCGGTGAACGCGCCCGCCGTCCTTCCGGTGGAAGTGCGGGCGGGAACCGCGCCACCCCTGCTGGAATTCACGTTCGTCATCAACACCACCCAGAAACCAATCCGTAAAGTACTGGACCGAAAGTAGATTTTCCCGAGCCGCACTTGGTACATTTCTCGCCGGCTGATTCTTGTTAACGAGACTCGAAATCTGTAGAATCGGGCCGATAAGGGAATTATGCCCGGTAAGGCGGGACAGGTTGCGGCGCTTCTCCTGGCATGTGTAGCCACGGGTGGCGCGCAGCGTAGCGGGACCACGACGCTGGTCCTTCAGGTGAATCCGGAGGCCCTGCTCGACCCTCAGCAACTCACCCTCAACTTCCGCGTATCGGCGGATGGCGCCTCCGACGTCACCAGTCAAACCACCAGCGTAGCGGCGTGGGTGAGAGCTTTGCCGGGACAGCGGATTCGAGTCACCGCGCGGCTTGCCAGCCTGAACGGACCGGAGGGCCCCGTGCCGGTTGAGGCGGTGCGCTGGTCGGGATCGGCGACGCGCGCAACCTCGGGCGCGCGGGCGGCGGCCTGTTCCAGCGGCACTTTTCAGGCGGGCGCTACCCATGATCTTGTGTTGGGCTGGCAGCGCTCGGGAATCCTCACCTGCGCGGTGAGATTTGAGCTGGCTGCGCCGCGAACGCTCCCTCCCGGGCTATACTCGGGCGCCGTGGCTCTGGCGTTGGACGCGCGCTAAATCGCCGCTTCGGCTTCCCATGATAGACTGAGGCAACCGACAGCCGAGGAGGGCCTCTTCCGATGGGTGGGACTGCCGCAGCCCTGGGCATCGAGCACGTGTTCGTGTTGATGCTGGAGAACCGCTCGTTCGATCACTTACTGGGGTATTCCGGGATCGACGGGACGGATGCCGTCACGGGAAACCCGACCGAGATCAACGGGCTCGCGGGGACCGAATGGAACAGCTTTCAAGGCCAGACCTACACGGTCACCGAGGGCGCCGACTACCGGATGCCGGTAGATCCGGGCCACGAATTCCCGAATGTGCTGGAGCAGCTTTGCGGGCCGGGTGCGGCGTATCCCCCGGGCGGCGCTTATCCCGCCGTCAACGACAGCGGGTATGTGGCCGCGTATGTGGCGAGCGGAGGCCAAAGCCCAGGCGAAGTCATGAAATGCTACCTCCCGGAGCAGCTTCCCGTGTTAAACGCGCTGGCCCGGGAATTCGTGGTCTGCGACAACTGGCACGCATCCATGCCGGGGCCGACCTGGCCGAACCGCATGTTCGTGCACGCCGCGTCGTCGGGAGGCCTGGATCATAGCCCATCCACGGTCGAAATTGCCGGATGGGAAACCATCGACGGGTTTGGTTTCAAGAACGGAACCATTTTCGACGCCCTGAGCCGGGAAGGCGTCACGCGGCGGCTTTATGGCGGAGACGATTTCCCGATCGTGGCGGCGCTGAAGGGCATCCACCTGGACGACATCCGGCACTACAGCTTGTTCGCGGGAGACCTGGCGCAACCCGAGTTCCCTTACAGTTACGTGTTCATCGAACCCAGTTACGACGTTTTGAACGACTACCGGAATGGGACCTCCCAGCATCCTTTGGGAGACATCACGCATGGGGAGGCGTTGATCAAAGCTACTTACGAGGCCATCCGCAGCTCGGCGGTATGGGAGAAGAGCGTTCTGATCATCACCTGGGACGAGCACGGCGGCTTTTACGACCACGCCACTCCGCCGGCTGCGCCGGCGCCAGGGGACACCGCTCCCGGCTCGCCAAATACCAAGTACGGCTTTACGTTTGAGATTTACGGGCCCCGGGTTCCGGCGCTGGTGGTGTCGCCGTTGATTCCTAAGAACCTCGTCGATCATCGCCTGTACGACCACGCTTCGGTTCCGGCCACGCTGGAGGCTCTTTTCGGGTTGCCGGCGCTGACGGCCCGCGATGCGCAGGCCAACGCGCTGTCTTCGCTCATCAGCCTGGGAACGGCGAGGGGCGATTGTCCGGTGACTCTGCCGCAGCCGGCGGATTCCGGGTCCGCCCCGGCGACCCTGCAGGCGCCGGCGGCCGTCACGGCCACCGCGCTGTCGCGCCCGGGCGATTCGGTCAACGGGGGTAATCTGCCGGCCATCATTCACTCCGCGATGCAGCAGGAGTTGAGCATGGCGCCGGAGCAGCGTCAGGCCATCGCCAGCCGGGTGGCCGCGCTGAAAACGCGCGCGGATGCCCAGGAGTACCTGGCCGAGGTGCAACGAAAAACGCGCCCGGCGCACGCGCAGGCAGGCCGCTGAGTATCCGGCGGGCCTGCCGGCCCGAGGACCAGCGCCGCCAGAGCGCCGCACGCCAGCAGGGTGCTACGAGACGTGGGCAAACTGTATGCCAGCCGCGCTGCTTACTTCCCGGCTTGCCCGGACGCAACCGGTGTGACGACTCCGAACAGGGGCGTGGTGCGAAAATCGGTGGTGACGACTTGGGTGCTGCCGTTCGCGTCGTTCGTAATTTCAAGCGACGGCATGAGGCTGCAGGCCGTGACGGTGGCCATCACGATGGGCGATCCGGGAGTTGCCACAGGAATGGCTGTGGGGGTGGGGGTGACGACCACGGCGCGGATTTCCACCCGGGCATTGGCCGGCGTGGCTGGAACCACGGGCTTATAAACCAGGTTGGCCGCGTTTGCCGGAGGAATGTCGGTGATCTGCATCTGGGTTAGCTGGGCGCCAGAGTCGTTGTAAATCTCCAGCGTCGCGGGGCAGACGACGGCCGTCACTCCGGTGACTACCGGCTGTAGATTCAATACATTGAGCCGAACGGACTGGCCGCTGTTCACTCCTACCATGCCGCTGGTAACGGTGATCGAGGTCTGCGTGGAAGCGGTTTGCGCCGGGGAAAAAAAGGGGCAGCCGAACAGCAGAAGCCCTGCTACCGCGCGCGAATGGAATCGAAAGCCTGACATAACAGTGGTCTCCTTGGTCTGGTTTGTTTGAATCACCGCCGGGGCGCGGAACGAACGGGCTCCTAATCTGAACCCGGCGCCCGGGCAGAAGTTGCGCCGGCCGGCCGGGCGCCCAGCGCGGCCCGAAAAGCCACCGCGGTGGCCGCCAGATACGCTATCCACAGCGCGATCAGGGCGGCTTCCGGCAAAGCCTGGAATGTGGACAGGCGGGAGAACGCGCCGCCCGCTCCCACGGCCCGGAAGTCCAACAGGTGCAGTGTTCCCGGCGCTCCGTTGGGCTTGTGGCGGATCATGCCGGTGTAGTATGGAATGGCAACCGCGTGGACGGTGTAAAGATCCAGGGCGGCAAACAGCAGCGCTCCCAGGGGCGCCGCCCAGCCCTGCAGGCGCTTGGGCAGACAAGCTGCGATGCCGGCCACGCACAACACCACCTCCGCCCCAACTACGGCGTAGAGATACCACCCCATGGAACCGGGCAGCCCCTTGCTCAGCCATTCCAGCAGGGAGTTGTAAAACTCGCCCAGCCAGAAGGCCGCGTAAATGGCGGCCAGGACGCGGATAGGTCTCTCGCGCCAGCGCCGCGCGAGGCCGATGGCGGCCGCGAACACAGCTACGTAGAATACATGGTACATCCAGCTTCGCACCATGAGGGAGCTCCAGCCGCCGAAGTACAGGTGCGAAAACAGGATGGCGTCGGCAGCCGTCCGCCAGGGCAGGGAAGGCGCGCGGCGCAGCACGCCCCAGGCTCCCAGGTCGCGCAGCATCACCGATTCGCTCAGGCCGGTCAGGGTGCCGGTGACCGCCAGGTTGCGGAGATACCACCAGCCCGCCACCGCGGCCGCGGCGACCAAGGGTTTCCATGCACGCCGGCCCAGAATCCACGCGAGCGGAAGGAGGGCGGTGAGGAAGTAGGCCTTGGTAAGGAGTCCCAGGCCCAGCACGATGCCCAGCGCGACGCCTGTAACGCTGGGGGAAGAGGAGGCGGTGGGCGATTCGCCCGCCTCGCGCACCGCCAGCAGGGTGAGGAGGGTGAAGAGCACCACCGCCAGGCAGTCGTTGCCCACCCGCGCCACATCCAGCGCCATACCGGGCATCAGCGCCACAATTGCCGCCGGACCCAGCGCCACGCGCTCATCGGCGAAGACCAGGGCGCCCAGGCGGAAGACCAGAGGCACGGCCAGCGAGGCGATCAGCGAGGCGGTCCATCGCAGCGCCAGCACCTGCCACGCCAGGCTCAGGCCGCCCGCCAGGCGCAGGACGCCTGCCATCAGCCAGTAGTAGAGCGGCGGCTGCAAGGCTTCGTAGGCCCGCAATCCGCCGATACCGATTTCGCCGCTCCACTCGCGGGGCATGGCGCGGAAGTCCGCCTGGCGCGCGGCGCGTTCGGCCGGCGGCAGAAGCCAAAAGGCGTCCTCGGAGAGCGCGGGCGGCGGCAGGCGGCGCATCTCCCAGGGTACCGGCGCGAGGTTGAGGGAGGCTTCCACATCGCGCGGCACGGGGCCGTCGCGCGGCGGCAGCAGTTGGCCCTGGAAGGCCATCGCGCGGATCACCGCGAAGTGCGCCCATTCGTCGTACCCCTCCCACAGCGGCAGCATGGACGAGTAAAACAGCAGGCGCGCCAGGAAGCAGGCCCACAGGACCGGCAGCCACGGGATGCGCATCCGAGCCACGGCGGAAGCTTAAATGGTCATCGCCAGGAAGCCGCCATCCACCCGCACCACCGACCCGGTGACGTAGGAAGAGGCGCGCCGGGACGCCAGGTAGACGGCCGCGCCGATCAGTTCATCGGCCTCACCGAAGCGCTTCATGGGAGTGTGGCCGAGGATGGAGGCGACGCGCTCGGGCGTGAGGACCTTGCGGTTCTGCTCCGCCGGAAAGAAGCCCGGGAGGATGGAATTCACGCGAACCTTGTGGGGCGCCCACTCGCGCGCCAGAAACTGGGTGATCTGGCTGACCCCGGCTTTGGCCACGCCATAGGTGAAGACTTTGGAAAGCGGCGGCCCGGCCGACACCGAGGTGATATTGATGACCGAGCCGCCGCGCCCGGCATCCACCATCACCTTGCCGAACACCTGGCAGGCCAGGAAGACGCTTTTCAAATCGGTATCGAGAATGCGCCCCCACTCCTCCTCGCTGATCTCGAAGAACGGCGTGGTGGAGTTGACCCCGGCGGCGTTGAGCAGGATATCGACCTGGCCGAAACGTTTGAGCACGAGGTCCCGGCTGCGCTCCAGATCGGCCTTGCCGGTTGCGTCGCACTGGATGCCGATGGCCTCGCCTCCCCCGGCGACAATGGCCGCGGCGCGGGCTTCGGCGTGTTCGCGAGTGCGGCCCAGGATGGCGATCCGCGCGCCCGCGCGCGCCAGCCCCCCGGCCATCGCTCCGGCCAGAACTCCGCCGCCGCCGATCACTACCGCCACATCGCCATCCAGAGAGAAGAGTGGGTTTTCAGGCATGAAACCATAGTATAGTCGCAAGCGATTAGCAAGGCAGATGGTATGGAATCCGCGGTTGGGGCGTTTCTCGTTAAGTTGACTGCGCTGCGCCAAATCAGTCATCATCCGCTCACAAGGACGCCGCTTATGATCTAATGTGGAGCGTCGAGGGAACTATGAAACCTGGAAAGCCCAATCTGGCAAGGGTGTTGCTCGGAGGGTTGATCGCCGGACTGGTCATCAATGTTGCCGAATATCTCGTGCATGGTGTCCTCCTGGACCCGGAATGGGCTGCTGCGTTTGGGGCCCTGGGGAGGACTCCTACCGGCTGGACAACGTTCCTCCCCTCTAACTTTCTAGTCGGAATCATTGGAATTTGGATTTACGCAAAATTCCGGCCGAACTACGGACCAGGCCCCCGGACAGCGCTCCGCAGCGCCATCTCAATTTGGGCAATCTTCTGGGCAATCCCGATGATGGCCCTCCAGCCGATGCACCTCTTCCCCCCAACTCGCTCATCTTTACCACCATTGGCGTCGGAGTGTTGGATAGTGTCCCAGCCGTTCTGGTTGGTGCATGGATGTATCGCCCGCGACCTGAAGGGAGCGAAGCAGCGGTAAGAGGGTGAGTTGCAGAGGAACTGCCCATCCGGGTCATAGCTCTATATGGGAGGGAGGCGATTGGGGTGGGCCGCTGCGGAAGTTCTGAGCGAATCGCCCCAGATGGAGCCGATCCACTCCGACCGTTTGTCGCCGTGTCGAGAAGTGCCTCGCTGCTAAGACGTAGGATTCCAGTCGGCAATAGCCCATTCCGTCAACGATCCAGCCCGGAAGGCCGGGATGCCCGCGGGCGTGCGCTAGCGGACTGCCAGCGGCGGCCCGGCCGACACCGAGGTGAGTGGAATTCTGCTATATTCGGGTCAGCATGTCCTCTAACCGCATCCGCCTCTGGCTGGGCTGGATTGCCGTTGGCCTGTCCACAGTGATTATGTCCTTCTGGGCTTTTTGGGGTGCCGCCGAGGCCTTTCATGAGGGGTGGTATCACCGGAGCTTATGGATGAATCTCGTTCTTACGCTTGTGCAGTACCTCGCACCGTCGTTGGTTCTACTGCTTCCGGTGATCGTTGCAATGCGCTGGCCCCGTGCAGCTTTGGCTTTGTTCCTCGCTCTCGCAATCGCCGCAGCCCTGTTCTTTCGAAAAGGCGCCGGTGTCGTGCTTATCTCCATCCCGCTCGCCATTCTTGGCGCATTATTCTATTTCGGCCGGCCGGAACCCAGGCGCTGGGCCTGGCGGGTGGTGTTCCTTTTCCCCGGTTTGACCGCGGTCTGCACCGGAATCGTGCCCGGCTACCGCGCGATCACCCGCTGGGACGACGGCAACTACAGTGCCCGCCTCGTGGAAGGAAACGGGGTTCGTCTCGTCTGGGCGCCCGACGGGCCCGGTTGGAAGCAGGATTACGCTTCCTGGGACGAGGCGACGCAAACCTGTGCGCATCTTACGGCGGACGGTCTGGCGCTGAGCCCCACGCCTGTCTGGATCTGGCGCCTGCCAACGGTCGACGAAGCGGTACGCTCCATGGTGCGCCGCGGCCATAACGCTGGAGGGACGTGGGATAAGGAAGACGGAAAGGCAGACTATCGTATCTTGCCAGAGAAAGAATCGCCATTGTGGCGGCGCTACTCGCAAATCATCTACTGGTGGACGGCCACCGAAGACAGTCCGGGCAGCGCCTACAGGATTGCTTACAACGGCTACGTAGCCTCGTTCGGAAAACGCGGTTGGGGGAACTATTGGGCTTTTCGTTGCGTCTGCACGCCGGAGCGTTTTCCAGGTCCGCTCAGAAGGTGATCGTCTGCCACGCGTACGGCAGCATTCCTCAATACTCAATCCAGGTTGACGGGTTGCCCGTGTCGGAGAAGCGCCTCGCTGCTGGGGTGTAGGATTCCAGTCGGCAATAGCCCATCCCGTCGGCGATCCAGTACGGGCGGCCGGGATGCCCGCGGCCGTCGCGCTAGCAGACAGCCACCGATCAGCTCATGTACATCCCGCCGTTCACGTTGAGGGTTTGGCCGGTGATGTATCCGTTTCCGGCGAGGAGAAGGGCGGCATCGGCGGTCTCTTCGACATCGCCGAAACGGCCGGTAGGAATGAGCGTGGGCTTGGCGTTCAGGTTGCTCTTGACCATCTCGGTATCGATGAGCGCGGGCGCGATGGCGTTGGCGGTGATGCCTTCCTTCGCCAGCAGGTGGGCGTAGGAGCGCATCAGGCCCAGCATCCCGGCTTTGGACGCGGCGTAGTGCGGGCCCACCACGCCGCCCAGTTGCGCGGCCACCGAAGAGAGAAAAATCAGCCGGCCCCAACGCCGCGCCCGCATGCGCGGCAGCACTGCCTGAGTCACCAGGAAACAGGACTTCAGGTTCACCGTGAGGATTTCGTCCCAATCGTTTTCGGTGATGGCTTCGGGCGGTTGCGGTCGGGCGATTCCGGCATTGTTCACCAGGATATCGACGGGGCCGAGTTCGCGTTCGACGGACGCGACCATGGCCTCCACCGGCGCGGCGCGGCTCACATCCGCCTGGATGGAAATGGCGCGGCCGCCGCCCGAGCGGATGAGCGCCGCTACTTCTTCGGCCGCCGCCGCGCGCTCGCGGTAATTCACGGCCACGGCAGCGCCGGCCTTCGCCAGAGCCAAGGCGATGGCGCGTCCGATGCCGCGGCTGCCACCGGTTACCAGGGCCACTCGGGTGGAGAGGTCGGTCATGCGATTATTCTCGCACTGGAGATGCCGTAGTTACACGGAGGCGCGGGGTCACCGAGGAAGCACGGAGAAGACAACGCGGAGGCCGGTTGGGGGACGCTCCGCGCGGCATGCTCACCGCGGACGCGCGAGGGGTACCCCTTGGGCCCGCCACAAAGCGCGGAGAAAACCCGCGCAGGAAGCGCAGGACGCCCCGGAAGCCGTCCTCAGACGGAAGCGCGGGGGACACGGAGGAAGCGCGGAGAAAACAAGCGAGCAAAGGCTGGGGGACGCTCGGCGCTGCGCCCTTTCACTGCGGAGAAGCGTGGATGCCCTGGGCCCGAGACAAGTCGGAGAAGATCTCCCAAGTGTTCTCCGCGCTTTTCTCTGCGCCTCCGCGTCCCCGCGGTAAGTTGCTGAGTTCAGGGCAACGCGCGCAACAAGGCACGCCGGGCGAGGTCCCGCCCAGGCGCCTCCGCCCACCCCGCTACCGTTCCAGTATCAACCGCATGGCTTGAAAATCGAGCGTCACCCGGCGGGCGTGGCCGAAGAGGTCCAGGCCGGCGTTTCCGGAGCAGCTCAGGCATCCCGCGGCGGCTGGCCCGGTGAGCACGGGAACCGATTCGAGCGACACGGGCTGGCCCGCCACCAGAAGGTCCAGGCGCGGCAGCGTGCGGATTTCCACGGTCACGCTTTCTCCCAGGCCTTGCAGTTCGTGCTCCTCGGCGGCGGCGGCGGTTTTCAGGGTATCGGGGAAATCGGCGCCGAATTCGGGGAACAGGAACGTCGCGGGGTTACCGGTGTCCAGCCCCAGCCGCAAGGTCCCGGAGCCGAAGGCCGCTTCCAGCACGGGCGTGCCTCCATCCATGCAGAGGTTGGATTGTGCGAGGTCGCGTTTGGCGGGCGGGATGCCGATTTCCAGGACGCCGTCGGCGGTCCAACGGATGGCGCCGAAGGCCAGCAGCACGGGCAGGCCGATGAGGCCGCGCTCCATCTCGGGAATCCCGGCGAAGCCCGGCTGATTGTCGGGCAGCGCACAGAAGGCTACGTTGCGAAGCTGAAAGCGGCCCACCGCCAGTTCCGCGGCCAGAGCCGCGCGGCAGGGGAGGCGCTGCCCGCCGGCGTCGGTCATTGCAAAGCGGTCGTCGCGCAGATCCATGGCCAGGGCGCGGGCGGCGGATTCGCCGATCACCGAAAGGGCTGCGCCGGTATCCATGGCGAAGCGCGCGGCCTTGCCGTTGACCAGCAGCGGAACCGTCAGCTTGTCGTCCTGGCTGGTGTAGCGCAGCCGCGAAAGTCCCCTGGCCGCCACGGACATGGGCGGAAACTGGGCCACCGCGGCCACGCGGGCTCGGGCATCGCGGAGCGTATCGTCCGGCTCTTCCCCGCTGGGCTGCCCGATGATGCCATCGAGTTCCGCCAGCGCCTGGCGGTCCTGCCCGGCGCGGGCGTACATGGCCGCCAGCAAGCCGCGCGCCGCGGCGGCATCCTCGGGCTCGGACGCCGTGCGGATGGCCGCCAGCAACTCAATTTTGGCCTTGCGCGTATCGTTGAATGCCGCGGCCAGCGCGCCGGCCGCCAGATGGCCGGATTTTTTTCGCCCGGATTGGTCGCGCAGATCGAAGCAATGCCCCGCCACCGGCGCGGCTTCCGCGGTTTCAACGGCCACAGCGGGCCGCGCCGCCGGTTCTGTTGGAAGCGCCGCCGTGGTGACCGTCGATTCCGCCACGAACTTGCGGTAGTCGCCATAGCTGGAGCGATTGCGGAAGCGCATCTTTCCGGATGTGGATTCGGATTCGTCCGCCACCGGCAGCAGGTACACCGCGCCCGCCACGGTGACCGGATCGTAATCCACCGCGTCACTCCCGTTAGGATAGGGCGCTGGAACGTTGTCCGCCACCTGTGTAATCCGCATCACCTGCTGATCGTGCGAGATGTACAAGAGGCCGTGATAACCGTACTTCACCGAAGAACAGCGCTGAAAAAGAATCCACGACACGCACCGGCTGGCGACGGTCTGGGAGTGTTCCACTTCCACCCGGTACGAGAACACGTAGGCGCGCCTCCCGCGCAGTTCTTCCCAACCGCTCCACTGGAAATGGGTTTGCGACTTGGGGTCGAACAATTCGGCCAGCAACTGGCCGAAATTACCGTTGATCGAGTAATACCCCAGCGCCAGAACCCGGAAGGGAACCTTCTTGCCAGGTTTGCCGTTGACCTCGACCATCCGGTAATGCTCGGCGCTGCGGTAATAACTCAGCTCCTCGGCAACCCCGACCTGGAACTGCCAGTCCTGCCCGATCCTACTCTGGAAGTGGCTGGAGCGGCGGGTACAGGTGAAATCGGGCAGGCGCTGGATGTAACTTTGGGCGAAAGCGCTCACGGTGGCGAGAATGCTCTGCTGCTCGGCCTCGCCGGGCGGAGGGTCCGCGCCGGCCGCCGGCTGCGCGGGTGCGGCAGCCGCCACAATCGTCAGGACCGCCGGGAGGGCGGCTCGGGTGACGGTGCGGACAGAAGGCCGGGTCATAAGGCGCGCAACTTGGCGCTATTGGGCATTCTACTGCCCGGCGGCCTCGCCCGTCGATCTGGCGGCGGGGGTTTTCCGGTCGAAATACACCTTTCGGGCGGGATAGGGCAGGCGAATGCCTTCTTCCCGGAAGCGCTTCAGGATTCGCTTGCGCAAGGCGGCGCGCACGGAGCCCAGGTAGCTAAACTCGGCCACCTGGTAATTCAGCGAGAAGCCCAGCCAGAAATCCCCGAAGCCGGGGTCGAGCAGCACCGATGGAGCCGCGTCGGCAACCATGCCTTGAATCTGGCGGGCGCCTTCGGTGACGACCTCCAGAAGAATCCGCTCCACCTGCTCGTAGTCGCTCTCAAAGGCCACGTTCACCTGAAAGCCGGCGGCGATGCGCTTGTTGGGCAGGTTGTAGTTGGTGACGATGGTCTGCGAAAGCTTGGCATTGGGAATGATCACCAGGTTGTTGGACGAAGCCAGTATCGTGGTGCTGCGCCAGGCGATATCGGACACGTAGCCCTCCTCGCCGGTGGCCAGCTTGATGTAGTCGCCCAGCCGGATCTGCCCGGCCACCGCCATATAAAAACCGGCGAAAAGATTCGACAGGGTGTCCTGCATGGCCAGCGCCACCGCCAGGCCACCCACGCCTAAAGCCGTCAGCAGGGGGGTGATTTGGACGCCGAATCCCTCCAGCAGCAGCGCGATGCCCAGAAGCAGGACGGCCAGTTGCGCCAGGTTTTCGGTGAGGGTGGTCACCGGCAACGCGCCCGGAACCCGATCGCCATAGTGACGCACCAGGTCTCCGGCGAGGCGCATGCTCAACAGGGTGAGGGAGACGATCCACAGAACCAGCAGGGTCTTGGCGCTCCAGGCGGTGAACCGGGCCGGCAGTTCCGAGGACTGAAGCGCGACGTGCAGGGCCAGGATGGCCGTCCAGATCAGAAAGGGAGCCTTGACGGCCTCGGTGAGGATCACCCCGGGGCGGCTCCGGTTGCGCCGTGTCCAGGCCGTCAGGGCGCTCAGCACCAGGCGCCGCAAGGCCCATCCCGCCAGCATGATGAGGGCGAAAATCACCGCCGGCCAAATCACGGCCATGGGGTCGGTTTCCAGGAGGCGCCGGAATGCTCTCATGTCTTCCTCTTACCCAGGTTCGCACAAGAAAATCGGGTTGCACGGAGGCCGTCCGGCGAGCGTCAATCTATTGTGCGGATAGGTGTCGGCTTGGGCGTGCTGGTCCTGGCCTCGGTGGCGGGGGCGCAGGTGCAGGATGGTCATTCGGCGTGGGAACTCTATATGCAGGGCCGCGCGGCGGAGAAAGACGGCCACGTGGCAGAGGCTTACTTGCTGTACATGGAGGCGTCCGCCATGGAGCCGCAGAACAAGAATTACTGGCTGCGCGCCCAGGCGGTGCAGTCCCGCGCGCTGATGCAGGTGAAGCCGGACCTGCCACATTCCGCCGACACCGCGGCGGCCGAGCCGGACACGCCGCCCATACACCTGGATCCGGCCACCGCGCAGGACGAGATGGACGTCCGCCAGTTACTTCCGCCGCCCGACCTTGCGGGTGATGAGGCCGCTCGCGACTTCGACCTGCGCGGCGATTCCAAGAAGCTCTGGGCAGACGTGGCCCACACCTTCGGCCTGGATTGCATCTTCGACAGCGACTATCAGCCCACCAAAGAACTTACCTTTCAGTTGAAATCCGTGGGCTTCCGCGTGGCCATGCAGGCGCTGGAGGTTGCCACCGGCGCGTTTGTCATTCCGTTGACCGAGAAGCTCTTCATGGTGGCCAAGGACACCACCCAGAAGCGCAACGAACTGGAGCCCATGGAGGCCGTGGAAATCCGCCTGCCTGAGACGCGGACGCCCCAGGATTTTCAAGCCCTGGTGGCGGCCGTGCAGCAGAGCCTGGGTCTCGAAAAGGTCTCCTGGAGCGCCGCCACCAACACCGTCATCATCCGCGACAAAATCTCCAAGGTGGTTCCCGCGCAGGCGCTGTTCCAGCAGCTCATCGCCCCTACCGCGCAGGTAATGATCGACATGGAATTTCTGGACGTGAGCCGCGACGACACCATCACCTACGGAATCGACTTCCCGTCCATGCTCTCGCTGTTGCCGCTGACCACCTGGATGAACAACGTCCCCTCGATTCCCAGCAGCGTGGCCGGGCTGCTGAGTTTTGGAGGCGGCAAGACGCTGATCGGGATCGGCGTGGCTATGCCGTCGCTGGTGGCGCAGATGAGCAAGAATTCCGGGAAGGTGCTGTTTTCAACGGAGCTGCGCGCCCTGGACGGCCAGGCCGCTTCCATGCACATGGGGCAGCGTTATCCGATCCTGACCTCCGGCTATTTTGGCACGCAGGGCTCCGTAACCGCGGGCACCAGCGGCGTGGGATATGTTCCGATCCCTTCGTTCAGCTACGAAGATCTAGGCTTGACCCTGAAGCTGACCCCCACTCTCCATGACATCGACGCCGTGAGCATGGATATCGACGCGGAATACAAGGTGCTGAGCGGAACGTCCTTGAACGGCATCCCCGTGATTGGCAGCCAGGTGCTCAAGAGCAAGCCGATGTTGAAGCTGGGGGAATGGGCCGTGGTGGCGGGGTTGCTGAATTCGAGCGATGCCGTCACCATTTCTGGCATCCCCGGCCTTTCGCGAATCCCTGCCCTGGGGCCTTTGACCAGCACTCACGAGACGGACAAGAACACCGACGAAGTGCTGATTCTGATGCGTCCGCACATGGTATCGCTGCCGCCGTCGCAGACCAGCCATCCCCCCATCTACCTGGGAACCGACACCCGGCCACTGATTCCGCTGTAGGGGACGGCCTGTTCACCACGGAGCCGCGGAGGGGTGCCCTCGGGCCCAGAGGAAGCCCAGAGAAAACAAGGCAGCTCCTCTCCCGCTTGGTCCCAACGCGCCTCGTCGTGGTTTTCTCCGTGCTTTCTCCGTGGTCTCCGCGCCTCCGTGTGAATACGCCGC
>JASHSS010000124.1 GCA_030038565.1 Bryobacteraceae bacterium | reverse complement strand
GAGGAGACCCGCACGCGCGCCCACACGATCTCGCCGTCGCGGCGCACATAGCGTTTCTCCATCTCGGCCGGGCGGCCCGATTCCATCCACGCCTGCCCGAGTGCTCCCAAAGTCATTTGCCAATCGTCCCGGTGGGTCACTTCCTCCAAGGTGCGGGAAAGCAAGTCCTCCCGGGAATATCCGAGCATCCGGCAAAGCGCCGCATTCACCTGGATGAGGCGCCCGTCCAGGCGGCTCACGGACATGCCGAAAGGCGCGTTCTCGAAGACCTCGCGGAAGCGCTCCTCGCTTTCCCGAAGTTGGCGCTCGGCCAGCTTACGCTTGCTGACATCGTGGGCGATGCCGGCCGCGCCCACCACTTCCCCGGCGGCGTTGCGGATGGGGGAGATCGACAGCAGCACATCCAGGATGTGGCCATCCTTCGCCTGGAGTGTGGTGTCGAAAGGGCCGACGGCCCGCCCCTCCCGGATGATCCCCAGAAGCTGGCCTACCTCCTCGCCGCGCTCCGGCGGCCCCAGAATGGCAACGCTCTTTCCAACCACCTCTTCGCTGGAGTACCCGAAGAGGGTTTCCGCGCCGTGGTTCCAACTGAGGATGGTCCCATCCAATCCCACGGCATGAATGGCATCGCTCGAAGACTCCACGATGGAGGCCAGCAGGGCGTGCTCCTTTTCGGCCTCCTGCGCGGCCGTGATGTCGCGCACAATCACGGCGATGGCCGCCGCGTCTCCGGCCGGGTCCTGGACCCGGTCGGCGGTCACGGATACGGGGAACCTGCCGCCGTCTTTACGGAGGCACCAGGTCTGGTGCTGCGAGACCTTTTGGCCCACCAACACCCGCGCCGTAAAATCCGGCAGCCGGTGTCGCCGTTCCGGGGCCAGCAGGACGGACACGTGCATCCCGAGCGCCTCCTGGGCCGGGTAGCCAAAAATGGCTTCCGCCCCGCGGTTCCAGGTGAGGATTTCCCCCGCGGGCGCGTAGGAGAAAACGGCGTCTTCGGAACCCTCCACAATCGCCGCCAGGAACCCAAGGGCTGCCTGAGCCGCCCGCCGCTCGGTGATATCGTGTTTGATGGCAATGTAGCTGGTAATCGCGCCGGTCTCGTCCTCGACCGGCGAGATGCTCATCTCCTCGTCGTAGAAGCTCCCATCCTTGCGCCGGTTGACCAATTCCCCATGCCACACGCGGCCCGCCCGGATGGTATTCCACATTTCTTCGTAAAAGGCCGCCGGTTGCCGTCCGGATTTGAGCAAGCGCGGGTTCCGCCCCACGGCTTCCTCTCTGGTGTATCCCGTCAAAGCGGTGAAGGCGGGATTCACGTAATGGATGGTCCCGTCGGGGCTGGTAATGACGATCCCGTCCACCGCCTGCTCCACGGCTGCGGCCAATTCGGCCCGCTGAATGCTGCCATTGCCCGAGAACATACCAAGCTCGATGGTGAAATGACCTCGTCCTGGCTTATCGGCTGGAGCCGGGGATTCGTGAGTGGGCGGGGCGCCGGGCGGCTGCGGAATCGGACCGGGGCGTCCTCGCTATACCTGTTCGACCACCTTCAACAGGCCTTTGAGCGAGGTTTGGGTGGAATACATCTTGCCTTTGGGATCGCGCCAGTGGGTTTCCAGCGTGAAGGTGCTGCGGTAGCCATCGGCGCGGAGTGCGCGGATCTGTCCCAGGTTGTCGAACTCGCCATCGCCCACCGCCGTCCACACCACTTTCCCGTCCTGGTGCCGGTAATCCCGCAGGTGTACGTGGAAGACACGGGCCGGATCCAAGTGGCGATAGCCGTCCGGAAAGGCCTGCTCGCCGGATTCCCCGGCGTTATTGGGGTCCCAGTTGATGCCCACGTTGTCTTCCTTGACGCGCTTCAACAGCGCGCCCGCCTGGGCCCCGGTGGCCACGTGACCGCCGCCGATGTTTTCCACCGCGAGGCGGAATCCGCCCGTCCGGGCGCGCCGGGCGGCTTCCCGCAACAACTCGTCGATGCGGGCATAGCTCTTTTCCGACGTCTGCTCGCCGCGCCCCAGCATGAAAGTGAAAATCCGCAGTTTATCGGTTCCGAAGGCCTTGGCCCGCTCGAAGGAGCGGTTCAGCAGGTCCCATTGCTGATCCAGGCGTTTCTGGCCCTCGGGTGTTTCGGGCGGCAGCGGGACCTTGAAAAACCCGGTACCCTCAATGGACACACTAATGCCGTTGGCGTCCAAAATCGAGCGCGCCTCGCGAATCTTGTCCATGGGCTGCTCGGTATTGTAGGGCCCCCAGATGTTGCGGATTTCGGCCCACTTCAGCCCGTACTGTTTGAGAAATCGCGCGGCCGTGGAAACGTCGTCGTCGATTTCGTCGGTGGTGATGCCGAGCTTGATTTCGTCGAGCGGCAGGGCCCGCAAACGGCGGGCCAAGACAGCCAGCGCGGAGCCGGCCATCCATTGGCGGCGAGTGTGTCCAGTCACGCCCCCGATTATACCTCCGCGTTCTCTGGCGCCCCGGATTCACGGGGAATTCGAGACTCGGGCGGACGGCGGATTCACCACGGAGGCACGGAGATCACGAAGAAAGCGCGGAGAAAAGCTGAGTTATTACTCCGCGCGTTCTCGGTGATCTCCGTGTGAGGACGCCACCCGCCCCCAATCGAACTGGCGCCCCGGATTCACGAGGAATTCGAAACTCGGGCGGACGGCGGATTCACCACGGAGGCACGGAGATCACGAAGAAAGCACGGAGAAAAGCTGAGTTATTACTCCGCGCTTCTTCGCCGGCCTCTCGTCTTGGT
>JASHSS010000123.1 GCA_030038565.1 Bryobacteraceae bacterium | reverse complement strand
GCGCCTTCGATCCCTCAGCAGGCTGCGGCAAAATCATGGACGAGGCTGCCGGGCAAGCGAATCGCCTGCCCCACCGGCGGCGTGTGGTGCGTTTAGAATAAGGGCTTGTCTCTTCCTCTCCTGGATTTCCAGAATGTCACGGTGCAACGCGGCGCGCGCACGGTGCTCGACGGAGTCACCCTGCGCATCGCCCAGGGCGAGCATGTCGCCATCCTCGGCCCCAACGGCTGCGGGAAATCCACGCTTATCAAGGTGATATCGCGCGAACTCTACCCGCGCCTCAAACCGGAGCCGTGGTCCCTGAGGATTCTGGGGCGCGACCGCTGGCATCTGTTCGACCTTCGCCACCACCTCGGCATCGTCTCCAACGACTGGATGGCCCTGTGCACCCGCGACTACCCGGGTTTCGAGATCGTCCTCTCCGGCTTCTTCGGCAGCGTGGGTATCTGGCCCAACCACCAGGTGACCGCCGAAATGCAGCAGAAGGCGCGGGCGGTGATGGAACTGCTGGAGATCCCCCACCTGGCCGATCGCAATACCGGTGAAATGTCCTCCGGGGAGGCGCGCCGCATCCTGATCGCCCGCGCGCTGGTGCACGGCCCGCAAGCTCTCATGCTGGACGAGCCCACCACCAGCCTGGACCTGCACGCCACTCACGAACTGCGCGAGATCCTGCGCAAGCTGGCCGGCGGAGGCGTCGGCATCCTGATGGTAACCCACCACCTGCCCGACATCATCCCCGAAATCGGCCGCGTGGTGATGCTGCGCCACGGGGCCATCTACGCCGATGGGGCCAAGCGCGACCTGCTGGAAGCCGGCAAACTGTCGGGCCTGTTCGGCATTCCCGTGGAGGTGCTGGAGCGCGGCGGCTACTTCCACGTGCTCTGAACGACGCCGCCGGCCGGGGTAGCGCCGGGCCATGGCGCCGCTCGCCGCCTCCCCAATTTAATAGTTATAGGTCTTATAATAAGGTTTAGGCACCCAGAGGTTCCCCTGAGGTTTCGCCATGACCCTGCCCACCGCCGTAACCCCCGGAAAACCGGATCCCGAAAAATGCGCCTTCATCGACGGAGTGATCGCGCGATCCACGGGCCGTCCTGGATCGCTGCTCGGCATCCTGGAAGCTGTTCAGGAGAATAACCCGCGCAAATACCTCTGTTCTTCGGAATTGCGCTATATTGCCGCCAAAACCAATACGCCCCTGTCGCAGATCTTCAGCGTGACCACCTTCTACGCGCTCTTCAACCTGGAACCGCAGGGCGACCACACGATCTACATCTGCCGCGGGACCGCGTGCCACGCCCGCGGTTCGCGCAACCTTCTGGAAAGCCTGCGGCTCGACCTGGGAATTAAGGAGGCGCCCGACGAAGGGGGCGCCGACAAGCTGACCCTCACCACGCCCGACGGCAAGTTCACCATCCGCACGGTGGCGTGCTTCGGGCAGTGCGCCCTGGCGCCGGTGGTGGAGCTCGACCATCGCATCTGCGGGCACTTGAATGAGCGCGCGCTGGCCCGCGAAGTGGATGCCCTTCGACAGGAGAACCACCAATGACGCCCATTGCGGACATCGGCAGTTTCAACGCCGCTCGCGAGGCGGGCATGGCCAAGCTGCAACCCGCGGCGCCGCGCATCGGCGTGGGCATGGGAACCTGCGGCCGGGGCAACGGCGCGGAGGAGGTCTACCGGGCCTTTGCGGAAGCCATCGAGGCCCATGGCCTGGATATCCGGCTGGCGGCGGTGGGGTGTTTCGGCGCGTGCTCGGAGGAGCCGCTGGTGAATGTCTGGATCCCCGGACAGCCGCTGGTCATCCTGCGGCACGTGCATTCCGCCGATGCCGCCCGCATTCTGGCCGACGTGCACCAGGGCCGCATTCCGCCCGACCTGGCCTGGTGCAAGATCGAGGAGTGGGATCACATCACCGCCCGCATCCGCTATGGCGCCGGTTTTCCGGAACTGCCGCAGTGGTCTGAAATTCCCTTCTTCCATGGCCAGAAAAAAATCGTGCTGCGCAACTGTGGACTGATCAGCCCCGACGATATCGACGAGTACATCGCCGTGGGCGGATACCAGGCTCTCTACAAGGTGCTGATCGACAGCCGCCCGGAGATGGTCATCGAGCAGGTGAAGGCGGCCAAGCTCCGCGGACGCGGCGGCGCGGGCTATGCCACGGGGTTGAAATGGGAGTTCCTGGCCAAGGCCAAGGATCCCTCCAAGTACATCGTCTGCAATGCCGACGAAGGCGACCCGGGCGCGTACATGAACCGCAACGAGATCGAAAGCGACCCCCACAGCCTGCTGGAAGGCATGATCATCTGCGGGTACGTGACAGGCACGCAACAGGCCATCGTCTACGTGCGCGCGGAGTACCCGCTGGCGGTGCACAGGCTCACCCGGGCCGTCGAGCAGGCGCGCGAATACGGCATCCTCGGACCGAGCGTGCTGGGCCGCGGGGTGAAGTTCGATATCGAGCTGGTGGAAGGCGCGGGCGCCTTCGTGTGCGGCGAAGAAACCGCTTTGATCGCTTCGCTGGAGGGTTTTTCGGGCCGTCCCCGGCCTCGCCCGCCGTTTCCGGCGCAGAAGGGCCTCGACGGCAAACCTACCAACATCAACAACGTCGAGACCTGGTACAACATCGCACCGATTGCCCTCAAGGGTCCGGCCTGGTTTACGGAAACCGGCAGCGCCCGCAGCGCCGGCACCAAGGTCTTCTCGCTGGTCGGAAAGATCAGGAACACGGGGCTGGTGGAGATGCCGCTGGGCACCCCGCTGAAGACCTTTATCTACGATATCGGCGGCGGCGGAGTGGGCGAATGCTCCATCAAGGCGGTGCAGACCGGAGGCCCATCGGGAGGCTGTATTCCGCTCGAAATGTTCGACACCCCGGTGGATTACGAAACCCTCGCGCAGCTCGGCTCGATCATGGGATCGGGCGGCATGGTGGTGATGGACGAAAACAACTGCATGGTGGATATTGCGCGCTACTTCATCGAGTTCACGCATTCGGAATCGTGCGGTAAGTGCGTTCCCTGCCGCGTGGGCCTGGATAAGGCGCTGGATGTCCTGAACGGCTTCACCAAGGGCGCCGGCAACAGCGCGCAGCTGGCCCTGCTGGACGAGCTGGGCCGCATGATCCGCGACACGTCTCTATGCGGGCTGGGGCAGACAGCGCCCAACCCGGTGCTGACCACGCTGCGGCACTTCCGCTACGAATTCGACGACCACATCATCGCCCGGCGATGCCGCGCGGGGGTCTGCGACAGCCTGGCGCTCTCGCCTTGCGAAAACAGTTGTCCGCTGCACATGAACATCCCGCGCTTTCTCGGCCTGCTGAAGCGCGGGCGCCTGGAAGACGCTTTCGAATCGGTGATTCTGGACAACCCGCTGCCGGCTTCCACCGGGCGCGTCTGCCAGCATCCCTGCGACATGCGCTGCCGCCGCCTGACGATGGACGCCGCGGTCAACATGCGCGACGTGCACCGCTTCATCGCGGATTCCATCCTGCTCTCGGACCACTTTGACGCCATGGTGGCGCGGGTGGCGGACCGCAAGCTGCCGCCGACCGGAAAAAAGACCGCCGTGGCGGGCGCGGGGCCCGCCGGGCTGACCGCGGCCTTCTATCTGGCCCTGCTGGGACACGATGTAACGGTCTTCGAGAGCAAGCGCGAGGCCGGCGGGATGCTGCGTTACGCCATTCCCGAGTACCGGCTGCCCAAGCACGTCCTGGAACGCGAGGTGGAGCTGATCCGCCGCATGGGCGTTAAGTTCGAGTTCGGCATGCCGGTCAGCTCGGCCATCTCGCTGCACGACCTGGACGAACAATTCGACGCCGTGTTTCTCTCGATCGGCACCTGGAAGGAATCCTGGGTGCATCTGCCCGGAACGGAGCTCAAGAACGTCATTCCGGCGCTGCTCTTCCTGGAAGGCGTGGCCTCCGGAAGCGTGAGCCAGATCGGGCGGCGCGTGGCGGTCATCGGGGGCGGGAATGCCGCCGTGGACGCGGCGCGCACGGCGCTGCGCATGGGCGCGGACGCCACCATCGTGTACCGCCGCGAACGCAAGGAAATGCCCGCCATCAAAGAGGAGGTGGATGCGGCCGAGCACGAAGGCGTCAAGCTGCAGTTCCTCTCGGCGCCGCACCGCATCGTGGGCGATCCCAAAGGCAACGTGCGAGCCCTCGAGATCGTCAAAACCCGCCTCGGCGAGTACGATCTGACGGGCCGGCGCAAACCGGTGCCGACCGCGGAGGTCGCGCGCGTCGAATGCGACGCGGTGATTCTGGCGGTGGGCGAGACCATCGACCTGGACTTCGCCCGCGGCTCGGGTTTGACCCTCCGGGAGAATGGCACCTTCGTGGTGGACCGCTTCACGCTGGAAACCAGCCGGCCGAAATTCTATGCCGGCGGCGACGTGATCACGGGCGCCTCGAACGTGTCCAACGCCATGGGCTACGGCAAGAAAGCGGCCCGTAGAATGGACGAGGCGCTGATGGGGGTGAAGCGCTTCCAGCGCCTGTCGGGGGGCTTCGATGCCAGCGAATACGAAGCCGAGCCGGCCACCGAGATCGCCCGCCAGCGGCCCGCCGAACTGGCCCCGGCGATGCGCGTGAAGAGCGACGCCGAAGTGGTGGTGGGCCTCACCAGGGGGCAGGCGTCCGCCGAGTGCGGAAGGTGCCTGCGCTGCGATGTGCGGGCCTGAAAACGAGAGGAGAATCCAAGATGCCACAAAAGAGAATCTCCATTCGGATCGATGGCGAGCTGGTCTCCACGGTGGAGGGAAAGACCATTCTGGAAGCCGCCCGCGACGCCGGGCGGCGCATCCCCAGCCTGTGCCACATGGACGGCCTCACCGACGTAGGAGCCTGCCGCCTGTGCCTGGTGGACCTGGGCGGCGGAGGACGCCTCGCCCCCGCCTGTACCACCCCGGTGCAGGAGGGCCAGGCGGTGATTACCAATTCACCCCGCCTGCTGGCCTATCGCCGGGTGATTCTGGAACTGCTGCTCACCGAGCGCAACCACATCTGTTCGGTCTGCGTGGCCAATGGAAACTGCGAGCTGCAGGCGCTGGCCAGCGCGCTGGGGGTGACCAGCGTGCGGTTCCCGTACCGCTATCCCAACCTGCCGCTGGATCTGTCGCGCGACCGCTTCGTCCTGGACCAGAACCGCTGCATCCTCTGCACCCGCTGCGTGCGCGTGTGCGCCGACGTGGAGGGAGCGCACGTGTGGGACGTGAAAGGGCGGGGCATCTATTCGCGGCTGATCAGCGACCTGGACCAGCCCTGGGCCTCGGCGGCAAGCTGTACGGATTGCGGAAAATGCGTGCAATCGTGCCCCACCGGCGCCCTGGCCGAAAAGGGCAAAGCGGTGGAGGAGATGGTGAAACAGACCTGGCAGGTGACCAACGCCGCTGAGCGAAAGAGGGCGGTCTTATGATCGCGGCCGGCGAAAAGATCAAATTGGCCACCGTGTGGCTGGACGGGTGTTCCGGCTGCCACATGTCGATTCTGGACCTGGACGAGGGGATCCTCTCAGTAGCCGAGCGGGCCGACCTGGTGTATTCTCCGCTGGTTGACACCGTCGAATTCCCGGAGGGCGTGGATGTGGCGCTGGTGGAAGGCGCGGTCTCCTCGCTCGAGGACGCTTCCAAACTGCAATCCGTCCGGGCGCGCAGCCGCGTGCTGGTGGCGCTGGGAGATTGCGCCGTTACGGGCAATGTTCCCGCCATGCGCAACCGGCTGCCGGTGAAGCAGATCATGCAGCGGCTGTACATCGAGGGCGCGGATGTGAACCCGGGCGTGCCCGCCTCGGGCGTCCCGCCCCTGCTGGCGCAGGCGCGGCCTTTGCACGAATTCGTGAAGGTGGATTTTTATCTTCCGGGGTGCCCGCCCGATCCCAAGGCCATTCTGTCGGTCCTGACGGACGTGCTGGCCGGACGCGCGCCAAAGCTGCCGGCGGTGAAATTCGGATAGGAGCGCAGCCATGCGAAAGATCACCATCGAACCGGTAACACGCATCGAGGGACACGCCAAGATCACCATCCACCTGGGCGAGGATGGCAAGGTGGACCGGACGCAGTTCCACGTCACCCAGGTGCGCGGCTTCGAGAAGTTCGTGGAAGGGCGGCCGTTTTACGAGATGCCGGCCATCACGGCGCGCATTTGCGGGATCTGCCCGGTGAGCCACATGCTGGCCTCGGCCAAGGCGTGCGACGCCATTATGGCGGTGCGCATCCCGCGCGCCGCCGCCCTGCTGCGCGAGGCCATCCACTGCGGCCAGTTCGTGCAGTCCCACGCCTTGAGTTTCTTTCATCTCTCGGCGCCGGACCTGCTGCTGGGGATGGACTCCGAAATTACCCGGCGCAACGTGCTGGGCCTGGCGGAGAAGCATCCGGACCTGGCGCGCGACGGAATCGCGCTGCGCAAGTTCGGCCAGCGGGTCATCGAGCGGCTGGCGGGCGAACGCATCCATCCGCCGGGAATCGTGCCGGGAGGGGTCGCCGCGCCGCTCAGCGCCCCCGGCCGCGATGCCATCCTCAAGGAATTGCCGGAAGCCATGGCCATCGCCCGTCGCACCCTGGATTTGTTTAAGACCATTCTGGACGGCTTCGCTTCCGAAATCGCCAATTTCGGCTGCATGCCGACCATGTATGCGGGCCTGGTGGACCCGGCCGGAGCGCTGCGGCTGTACGACGGGCGCATCCGCTTCCGCGCGGCCACCGGAGAAGTCGCCGCGGAATTCGAGGCCGAGGATTACGCCCAGTGGATCGGCGAATCGGCCATGCCGGCTTCCTATCTCAAATCGCCTTACTTCAAGCCGCTGGGCTACCCGCAGGGCACTTATCGCGTGGGTCCGTTGGCGCGCCTGAACACCGCCGAACGCTGCGGCACGCCGGCCGCCGATGCGGAACTGGCCGAGTTCCGAGCCCGCTTCGGGCGGGTGGTGGAGAGTTCCTTCCACTATCATTACGCGCGGCTGATCGAGATCGTCTATGCGCTCGAGCGGCTGGAGGCGCTGCTCAATTCGCCCGCCATCCTCGAGGAGCACGTGCGCGCGCGGGCGGCGGTGAATGCGCTCGAAGGCGTGGGGGTGGCGGAAGCGCCGCGCGGGATTCTGATTCATCACTACAAAGTGGATGAGCAGGGCGCCATGAAGTGGGCCAACCTGATCGTCGCCACCGGCCACAATAACCTGGCCATCAATCGCTCGGTGGAGCAGGTCAGCCGCTATTACGTGGACGGCAATCACCTTCAGGAGGGCATGCTCAACCGCGTGTCGGCGGTCGTGCGAGCCTACGATCCATGCCTGAGCTGTTCCACCCACGCCGGCGGTTTGGTGCCTCTGCGCATTCAGCTTGTCAGCGCGGAGGGCGTCGTGCTGGATGAAATCGCGAGTCGCTGACGGCTGGCTGATCGTCGGCTACGGCAGCCGGCTGCGCGGCGACGACGCGGTGGGCCCACGCGCCGCGCGCATTCTGTCGCGCCGCGGCTACCGCGCCCTGGCGGTCGATCAGCTCAGCCCGGAACTGGCGGAAACCATGGCTAAGGCGCGGGCCGTGGTGTTCGTGGATGCCGACGTCAGGGTCGCGGCAGGCGAGGTCGAGGTAGCTCCAATCCCAGCCGCGGCGGCTCGCGCGGCGGTGCTGGAGCATCATTCCACCCCCGAGGCGCTGCTCGAACTGGCGCGTGAGCTGTATGGGGCCACGCCGGAAGCCTGGCGGGTGGGCATTGGAGGCGCGGATTTCGGTCTTGGCCGGCCTCTTTCGGCCGCCGCGAGAAGAGGGCTGCGCCGCGCCGTTGCGGCGATCATAGCCTTGAGCAAGCCGGATTCACCGCCGCGCCGCGCGCCGTAGCGCGAGGCAAGCCCGGCGCATTCGGGCAGGCACGCGGTAACCGCTCCGCCGGAATGGGCGGTTTCCGCGCCGGTAACGATAAAGTCGCGCGCTGACGGGCCGACGGCAGGGTCTGGGGCGGTCGGGCGCAGGCACGCGCGAGAGCGGCAGGAAGCCGGCTGAGCGTGGTTATGGCTTCAGTTGATACCAGTCCCGCAACGGGCCGGCGCCTTCCAGGTATTTGCGGGCGCGCACCAGTTCGGCCACCTGGCGGATGTGCCCCAGGTCGTGGAGGGCCCACTCGTGCAGCATCTGGCCCAGGGTGATCTCGCCGACCCGGCGGTGAATGGCGCGGCGTCCGGCATCCGCGGCGGGCAGGCTGTTCAATAATGCCAGGTTGCTTTCGCGCTGCTCCTCGAAGTGATCGAAGGCGTCTTCGGGGTCGGCCGCACTGAAGACATCCAGGTGTTGCTGAGGGTCGTAAGGCTCCAGCGCGGAATTTTCGCCGTTCAGAAAAAGATCCAGCCGCGCGCGGTAGCAGTGGGCTTCGGCGTGAGAAAGATGCGCCAGCACCTCCCCTACCGAGAAGCGGCCGGGGGCGGGCTTCCAGCGGGCGTCCTCATCGGACAGCTCGCACATCAGGCCGCGCAGAATCTCCGGGGTGGCTTCGAGAATTCCCAGGCAGGGAAGCTTGTCGTCATCCATAGAACTATCCTACGACGCTCTCGCCGCCATCCACGTGGATGACGTTGCCGGTCATCCAGTAGGTGGCCGGATGGCACAATGCGGCAATCGACCGGGCCACGTCCTCGGGGGTGGTTAGGCGGCCATGCGGATTGCGCTTGCGGGCCAGCTCGGCGATCTTCTGATAGTCCGGAATCTGGCGCAGCGCGGGGGTGTCGGTGACTCCCGCCAGGATGGCATTGGCGGTGATGCCGGCCGGCGCCAGTTCCACGGCCAACTGACGGATGTGCGCTTCCAGAATGGCCTTCGCGGCGCTCACCGGCCCGTAATTGGGGATCACGCGGGCGCCCCCGGCGCTGGTCATGGCGAAGATCCGGCCGCCCCAATCGAACAGCCCGGCGCGAAGGCAATCCTGCACCCAGTAGACCAGCGAGTGGCCCATGGTGTCGGCGGTGATTTCGAGCTGCTTTTTGGAAATCACCTGCTCGGCGCCGGCCAGCGGTTTCAGCGATCCCCAGGCCAGCGAATGCATCAGCACGCGCAGCACGCCGGGCGGCTCGGCCAGCCGCTGGTGAAGCTGCTCCACGATGTCCTGGCGGATTTCGTCGTCCGAGGCGTTGCCATTGTAAAACTGCGACTCGCGGCCCAGGGCCCGGATTTTCTGTTCCAGTTCGGCCACGTGCGGCAGCTTGTCGCGGCGGTCCAGGTGGACTCCGAAAATGTTCATGCCGACGCGCGCCAATTCCAGCGCCGCGGCTTCGCCGAACCCGCTCGAAGCGCCCAGGATCAGGGCCCAAGGTTGTTTGTTCATGAGATTGATTTATGGAAGCCCGGTGACTTCGATTTCCCTTTCGTCGCCGCCCCCGTCGCGCAGGCGGATTTCGGTGCGCGCGGCAGGCATCAGTTGCGGAAAGCGTTCGCCCCACTCAATAAGGACGAGGGCGTCGCGCTCGAAGATTTCCTCCAGGCCCAAGGTGGCCGCCTCGCGCGCCTCCTCCAGCCGGTACAGGTCGATGTGGTACACGCGCGCCGCCGCCCCGTTTTCCGCGCCGCCGTATTCGTGGATCAGGGTGAAGGTCGGGCTGGAGACTTCCTCGGGCGGAGCGGCGCCCAGGCCGCTGACGATGCCTTTGGCGAGCATGGTCTTGCCCGCGCCCAGGTTGCCGATCAGCAGCACCACGCCGCGCGCGGGCAGTTGGCCGGCCAGCCTCGCGCCCAGCGCTACGGTCTCCGCCTCAGATCTGGTCCGGTACACCGGCACACGCCTCCCTGGCCGCTTCGATGGCCCGCGGCAGGAACCGCAGAATGTCGGTGGCGATCAGGGATTTCTCGCCCAGCTCGCGCGCGCCCAGTTCACCGGCCAGACCGTGCAGATACACCGCCGCGGCCACGGCTTCGTCCGGCTGTTGGGGGAACTGCGCCAGAAGTCCTGCCACCAGGCCGGTGAGCACATCGCCCGAGCCCCCGGTTCCCATCGCCGGGGTGCCCGTCGGGTTGATCCACACGCGGCCGTCCGGGAAGGCCAGCAAGGTACGCTCTCCCTTGAGCACCACCGTACAGCCACGCGCGGCGGCATAGGCGTGGGCGGCGTCGATGCGGTCCTTCTGAATTTCGGCCGTGGGCTTGCCGGTGAGGCGTGACATTTCGCCTGGATGGGGCGTCAGAATGCGCGGGAACCTGGCCCCGTTTTCGGCGGCATATTCCCGATCGTCCAGCGCGTCGGCGTCCAGAATCACCGGACCGCGGAAGTTTTTTATGGCCTCGTTCGCCAGCGATCCGGTTTGGGAATCGCGGCCCAGCCCGGGGCCCATGGCGATCACGGTCTTGCCCTCGGCCACCTCGGCGAGTTTGACCTCTTCCAGGAATGCGAACATCAACTCCGGCGCCATGGGGATCGACGCGGCTCGCGACGCCACCGTCACTAGGCCCGCTCCGGCACGCAGGGCCGCCAGTCCGCACATGGCCGCGGCGCCTTTCTTATTGGGCGAGCCGGCCACCACCAGCACGTGCCCGTAGGTTCCCTTGTGGCCGCCCGGAGCGCGCGGCGCGAGCAACCCGTGGAACATTTCGGGGGCGACCAGTGAAAGCCGCGCCTCCCGGTAGAGCGACTCCGGACTTCCGATCGGACCGACCCGCAGTTCGCCGATGTGGTCGCAATTGGGCGGCATGACATGCGCCGGCTTGGGAGCGGTGAAGGTCACGGTGGCATCGGCGCGCGCGCACTCTCCCACCGGCTCGCCCGAATCGGTGGGCATTCCGGAAGGCAGATCCACGGCTACCACCTTAGCCAGCGGAAAGCCCCGGTTGATTTCGCGGATGGCTTCCAGCATCGCGCCGGTGGCCGGGCCGGTGATGCCGGTGCCCAGCAGGGCATCCACCACCAGCGTAGCCATGCGGGCCTCGGGCGGAATCTGGGATTGCACCGGGCAGCCGCACACTTCGAGCATTTTGTAATTGATGGCGGCATCGCCCTTGAGGGCTTCGGGGGCGGCCAGCAGGACCACGTCCAGGCGGCGCGGATGGAAACGCGTGAAGAGCTGCCGCGCCACGGCCATTCCGTCGCCGCCGTTATTCCCCTTGCCGCACAGCACCGCAATGCGCTGGTCCCCGAGCGGCGCGAAACGCTCCTCCAGAAATTCCACCACGCGATGCGCGGCGTTTTCCATCAGCACGATTCCGGGCGTGCCCATCTCGATCGTGCGGCGGTCCACCGCGCGCATTTCCTCCGCGGTCAGGACCTTCATAATCGCCGGGCTTTCATATGCGGCGCGCCACCACCATGGTCATATCATCCTGCAACTCGCCGCCGCCGGTCCATTGGTCCACGGCTTCCATGGCGCGGGCGATGATTTCGGAGGAATCGGCCTTGGCATACTTCACCACCAGTTCCTGGAGCCGCTCTTCGCCGAACATCTCGCCATAGGCATTTTCGGGTTCCACCACGCCATCGGTATAAGCCACCAGGATATCGCCGTGCTCCAGCGGAACGGTCTTCTCCTCATAACGGGCAAACGGAAAGGCCCCCACCACCGTACCCGTCGATCCCAGCATCTGGACGTTGCCGGCGCCCACCAGCATGGGCGATAGGTGGCCCGCGTTGGTGTAGCTGAGCGAGTGGTTGGATTCCTCGTACATGGCGAAGTAGAACGTGGCGTACTTTTCCGGAGAGGTGTTGGCGTAGAGCTGCCGGTTGAGCGCGGCCACCATGCGGGATGTGGAGAGGGGCGCGAGAGCGTTGCCGTTCACGGAGCTCAACTGCGTGCGCATGGTGGATTGGATGGTGGCCATCAGCAGCGCCGCCGAGATCCCCTTGCCCGCCACGTCGCCGATAGCGAAGGCCAGGCTGTGATCGTTGAGCGCCAGGAAATCGTAGTAATCGCCCGAGACCATCCGCGCCGGCCGGCACACGCCCTTCAGCTCCAGAGTCTTGGTGAACGGCACGTCTTTGGGAAAGAGCTGGTCCTGCACTTCGCGGGCGATGGCCAGCTCGCTTTCCAGCCGCTCCTTTTCCTTGGCCACCACCAGCAGCCGGGCCAGGTTCTGGGTCATGGTGTTGAATGAGCTGGTGAGCTCGGCCAACTGATCGTTGCCCTTCACGGGCACGCGATAGGAGAAATCGCCTTCGCGGACGTGCTGCGTGCCTTCGTACATCTCGTGGACCGCGCCGGTGATGCTGCGGCTGAGTTGGATGCCCACCAGCAGGGAGACCAGTTCCACGATCAGGAAGATGGCGGCAAGAGTCCCGCAGACGGTCAGGAGCACCTCGCCCCAATTCATTTTCTGGCCGAATACAATCCCCAGTACCGCCGAGAGGCGCGTTTCCACCAGCAGGTAGAGCTGGGTGTGGTGCTGCGGGGAATCCCAATGCGGAATATCGACCGGGTACACCCAGTTCAGGGGAAGGTCGGCGAAATTAATCGGCGGGGGCAGGTGCGATTGGCGCTCGTGTCCCATCAGGGGCATGAAGTTGATGTCCCCCAGGCCGGGCACCAGGTTGGCGAGCAACTCATGGCTGATGGGCGCGATTATGGTGACGTTGTTGCCGGTGTCGCCGGTCACATGGGCCCAGGCGTAGAGGTGTTGCTCTCCCCGGCGGTCGGTCCGGATGATCAGCCCGGAAGCCAGTTTCCATTCGCTCGGCGGCGGCTCCAGTTCTGTATTGGTGGGATACAGCAGTTCCTGACCGCCGGTAATCCGGAACTCCGCCGAGGGGAAGGCGTTCCGAATGGTCATGGTGAACCGGCGGACGGCCAGTTCCGGATCGCGCACCGGCACGTGCGCCATGGTCTCGGCCTGCCGCAGCAGAACGGCCTCGCGGTGCCCCAGTTCGGTATTCACCAGGTACACCGCCATCTGGCCGACCACCACCCACCCCACGATCGCCGCCAGAGTGAGAATCAGGACGATGGGAACCACGGCGATGAAGACATACGCCACCATCAGCCGGTTGCGCAGCCGCCAGATGGCTTTGCGCAGGGTATACCGCGCCAGGCGGAACAGGCACACGATACCCAGCACGAACCCGCTCAGGCCGGCCGCAACCTGGAGCACGGCCGGAGCATGCGCCAGACGCAACACCACGAACGACAGCGCCAGGACGGCGAAGGCCTTGTCCACCCGGCCCAGCCCGAGCCAGTATTCCCGCCAGCCTTTGCGCATAGAACCAGCCTAGCGTAATGAGGTGTCGCGCGGTACAATCCGGTTCATGCGAAGACACAGCATAGCAGTGGCCGCGGGGCTGGCAGCCCTCCTGGCTCTGGCGGGATGGGCCGGCGATATCAGCGGCACTTGGACGGGCCAGTTGACCGGACCGGATGGCAACGGAATCAGCCTCACCTATTCCTTCAAGCAGGATGGCGAGAAGCTGACCGGCACGGTGGCCGGCCCGCAGGGCGACCCCATACAGATCGAAGAGGGCAAGGTGCAGGGCGACAAGATCTCCTTCAGCGTGCACGTGGATTTCAACGGCGGCACCAAGTTCCTCAGCGAGGGGACCGTCAAGGGCGAGGAAATCACCTTGAACACCAAAGCCGAGGGCGGCGACCCGCTGGGCTCGATGACGCTGAAAAAGCAGAAGTAGGGGCCCGGAGGCGAATCGCCCGCCCCGCAGGCCAGAGAGCAGCAAGTTGCGGCAGTGGTGGGGCGGGCCTTTAGTCTGCCAAGCCTCTTAGCTTTCGCTTACTGCCCGCCCGCGGGCCAATTGTTCACCAGGTTGGCGGCGTTGATCGAACCAATGCCGGTCGAGAAATTCCACCCGGGGGCGGTTCCGTAGGCCGGTGCGTAGGAAGTTCCGGATGTGGAGAGCGCCCCATTCCCCACTTGCGGTTCAAAGCCGCCCCTTCGGCCGCCAAAGCCCCCACGGCCGCTCGAAGTGCTGGCGTAGCCGTAGCAGTCCACCGTTCCGCCGCAGTTCACCGCAATATCGCCCTGGGTCACGTTGTAGAAAATGCAGCCTGAGTTGGTGGCATTGCCGTTGGTGGAATTGCAGGAATTCCCGAGGCTGCCGCCGGATTGCGCGGCCGCCAGTTGGTAATACACGTAATTGGGATTGCCCTGCGGGCCGCCGGTGTTCTGATTCACCAGCGCCTGGATGCCAGCCATGACCGGCGAGGCGTACGAGGTTCCGCCGCCTCCAAACCAGTTGCTGGGATCCCCCGAGCAGGAAGAGCCGCCGTTGCGGACGTCCGAGAAGCAAGTCACGTAATAGTGCCCCCAGATGCCGTTGCTGGCGAAGACGGCCACATCCGGTAGATCGCGCACGCCATCGGCCGGAATCCCCGTCACTCCGGTTTGCCAGGACGGCTTGCCGTATCCCTGGCAGGTGCCGCTGACCACCAGGGACGTGGTGGGCGCGCCGGTCGCGCACCCGCTGGGACCTCCGCTCCCGGCGGCGACTTCCAGCAACCCGTAGCTCTGGGCTTCGGACGAGCCGCAGAACCCGTTGGCGCCATATACCGTGCTATATCCAAGGTATCCGGCCAGCAGCGATCCGGCGCAGGACGCGTTCCACGGAATTTCGGGAATGTAGGAGAGCGCCGAGCCGTAAGTGGCGCTGTTGGTGGAGCTCCAGTAAGTGTTCACGGTGCCGGCCAGCAGATCGCCGAAATCCGTGCCACCCACCGCCACGTTATAGGGCGTCGAGGCATAAGCGCTCACCCCGATCCCGTGAGTGGCCTCCGAGGCTCCCGCATCGCATTCGGCCGCGCCCTCATCGCCCGCCGCTACAAACACCGAGACGCCTTCCGTCACGGCCTGCTGATAAAGCGTGCTGAAGGCCGCGTTGGAAGCCTCTCCGTTGTCCACTTCGCAATCGCCGTAGCTGATGCTGACTACTCCGGGAGGCGTCGTGCTGTTCACCATGTTTTCGAGCGCGATGGCCCCGCCGAAAGTGGTGCGGGTGTCGGCACAGGAGGCCACTACCACGCTCGCGCCCGGCGCCGCGGCGCTGGCCCATTCCGCATCCAGCGTGGTTTCCGCATCGTTGCCGCCCACCACACCCGGATCCAGGCAGTTCGAGCCTCCCGAAGGGGGCTGAGGGTGTTGCGTGGTCAGCGATCCCGAAGTATACGCGTCCAGACCCATGGCCGTGCGGAACGTGTTGTAGTCGGACGTCCGGTAGAGGTCGGAATCCTCAATCACGGCAATCGTCTGCCCCTTCCCGGTGATGCCCGCGGCGAAGAGCGGGTTCAGGTTATAAATGGTGGCCAGGTCTGACGGCGTCACCGCCTGGTAGGTGTAACCCTGCGCAGTGAAAGTGAAGGCGGGCCGCGCCTTGGACATCGACCGGGGCGTGAAATCGTGCAGCGAGACAACCCCCCTCACGGCCGCAGCCAGGGCGGCGGGAATCTGCGGGTCGCTCATGTTGCCCACGTGCGCTACGCCGTTCACGCTCAGGTGATGAATCTCGGTGTGCAGGGCCGCGCGCACCTGGCCGGCGGTGCCCGAAAAGTCGATTTGCATGCCGCTCGGATACACCGCATTCACGGTGAATCCCTGCGCTTTGAGCCAGGCACTGACGGTGTCGATATCGCTCTGCGCCGGTCCGTACAACTGCCCGTACTGGGCCGCGGTCAGCCACTTGTGGAAGCTGGGCGATTTTGGATTGTGCAGATCGTCCACCATCTGTTGGGCCGCCTGCTCCTGCTCGTCCGGGCGGCGCATCTGGAGCAGCATGTGCTCCATGGGAAAATCGTCCGCAACCCTGCCGCGGTCGTTCAGCGCGTTGGCCTCGGGCCGGGTGTTGCCGGCGAGCGCCTGCAACCGGGCTTCGTCGATTCGCTGGGTGATCAGAATCCTGGAGTGTAAACCGCTGGTAACCTGAGCGGCGAGGGCCAGTGGAAGGATGAAAACAGCTAGTGGGGATCGGAACATAAAGTTCTTTTTGTGCGATGAAATACCGTGGATAGGGATTCCCGCGCTACCGGAGATCCGTTGTGGCGCGAGGGTCATATGAATAGACCGCTGCACCTGTCGGACCGTTTCAAACAATCAATAAGTGATTTATTTTCAATTTGTACCGAGTTGGCTTGCTAATTTAACTGCGGCAGTTTGCCCCAGCTTGGCGCACCTCGGGTACGAAAATGCCGCTATCCGGGCCGTAACACCAATATCCCGGTTCCAGCAGGTCGTAGAAAAAAGGTCCAAGCGGTTTCAATTTTCAGACACGTTGTCTGATTTTCTCTTGTAACTCGTTGATTCTTCGTGAGGCAATCAGACAGACTGTCTGATTTCCGGTGTGGTGCCCAGTTTTTCAGCGCCCTGGCAGACCCGCCTTACGAAGGGCGCCTGGGTCCACGACGCCACAATGCTCCGGGTGAAGCGTCCTCTGGGGTGAAGCCGCCCAACAGCGGGGCCTTTTCGGCGGGCGCGCCACCCGGACGGGCGGTATCCAGTGCCTGGGCGCACGCCATGCCGGTCGAAAGCCCTGGGTGAATCGGAAGTCAGCGTACCGGTGAAGCCTGCTGCACCTTCCGAACGGTTCGGTAATCCGCCTGACGGGCGTGGCCGAAGACTTGCGGGCGATCGGGCTATTTCTTGCCGGATGCCTTTCGGTCACGCCCCGACCTGGTTCGGCCGGTTCGCGCGGCGGTTTTCTTCCGCGCCGCCGCGGCCGAATCATGCTCTTCGGGGTGATGCCGGCCGTGAACCAGGTCCCGCAGATGACGTCTGAATGTCTCATCGTTCATGGCGACTCACGAGGCCGTTAAACTCTCCGCGCGAGGTGCATGATCAGGGAAACCAGAAAGAACACCAGGAAAAGGAAGAAGAGAATCTTGGCGATGCCGGCGGCGGCGACCGCCACTCCCCCGAACCCGAATATCGCTGCAATGATGGCAATCACAAGGAATACTAATGCGTAACTGAGCATATAAAATCAAACTGCCTTTCCGCTGTCTTGACGAGGCACGTTGGCGGCCACCGGCAGGGTGAGAATGTGCCGCGCCGGCAACCGCAGCGGTTGGTCCGTGGGATCGTATTGGTTTTCACGGTCCGGAGCGCGCCGCGACCGGATGCCAGCGGGCCGCGGTTGGCAACTCTCTTGCCGGTGAAGATCGGTGGCTGAGCCGGACAGAACGCGCCCTAATCGCCGGATCGCCTTCCTGGCAGCCCGGGAACTCAGCGAAGCCGACCTGGCTAAATCGGTCGAGGCTCTGGAAGGCGCCGGAATTTCGGTGGAGGTGATCGCGGCCGGGGATCCAAACACCGCTGCCAACGGAAGCGCTCGCATAGCCCCGCGGCTGACGGCCGACCGGGTCTCTCCATCCGATTATTCCGCCGTGGCCATGCCGGCTTCGGAGCACAATCGCGCCGGCGCCAACCCCAGCGTGGATGGCTTCGTTCAATCCATGCAAGGCTCCGGGAAGCCCGTCTTGTATGTGCTCATTCCCGCCTCCGCCGCTCCAGGGCGAGACTGCGCGCCGCCGCCGGCCTTCAGTCTGAAACGGCTTTCGGCGGCCAGTTGGCATAGGTGGAACGACATCGACGCGCCCCGCCTGGGAGCGGCGCTGGCTTACTACGCGATGCTGTCGCTGGCGCCCCTGTTGGTCCTGGCGGTCTCGATCGCGGGAGTGTTTTTCAGGCGAGCCCTGGTCCAGAGCGGGCTGATCTGGCAAGTCCGCGGCATTATGGGCGACCCCGGCGCCGACATCGTCCGCTCGGTGCTGGAGAACACCCGGCCGGCCACCGGCATTATTGCCGGCGTGCTCGGTGTGCTGACCCTGCTGCTGGGCGCATCGGGCGTGTTTTTGGAACTGAGAGATTCCCTGGATGTCGTCTGGGACGTGAAGCCTCCCTACGGAACGGGTCTGTTGAGCCTCGTCGGCGAGCGGGTCTTCGCCTTCCTGATGGTACTGGGGACGGGCGCCGTTCTTTCGTTTTCGATTCTGCTGACGGCAGTGCTGGCCACACCCGTGCGCTTCTTCCTGCGGTTCGTGCCCAAGTCTGGAATCGCGGCGGCGGGATGGGCCACTTTGTTTTCCCTGGCGGCCATGACTCTGGTCTTCGCCCTGATTTATAAAATCGTGCCCGATACTCGCATCCGCTGGGGCGATGTGTGGATCGGGGCGTTCGTTACATCGATTCTCTTTACCGCAGGTAAGTGGCTGATCGGGCTGTATCTGGCCAAGGCCAGCATCGGGTCCCCGTACGCCGCCGCCGGGTCCCTGGTCGTGTTTCTGACCTGGGTATATTATTCGGTGCAAATTTTTCTGTTCGGTGCAGAATTCACGCACGAATACGCGCTGCGGCACGGCTCCCACTCTCCGGCCGCCGCGTGCGAACGCGAAATCCACCGGCATGCACGCCAGGCCGGAACGTCCTCCGCGTCGCGCGGTCCCGATTCGAACTGAGCTACGACGATTGTCCCGAACCTCACTGACACCCGGATGGTGCGCTTTCTAATCTGGTACAAGGCGTGCCATGGGGCGAGGTGTGACTGTGGAACATTGGGGGCGCGCGCGGCGGGCGCGGATGCAAAAGCGGCAGCCGCGAATACATCGATGGCTGGCGGCAAGTTCGATTCTGCTGGCTCTCGCAGCGGGTTTTCCGGCGCGGGCGCAGGTGGGCCCATTCGAAGGCCGCACGGTGGCGGATATCCAGTTCTCCCCGCGGCAACCGCTGGATCCGGCGGACCTGGCCAGGGCCTTGGCGGTCAAGAAAGGCACGCCTCTCCAAGCCTCCGACGTGGCCGCTTCGATCGACGGCCTTTTCGCCACCGGGCGGTTTCAGGACATTGTGGCCGAAGCGCAACTCTCCGGCAACGCCGTGGTGGTGCGATTTGTGGTTCAGTTGACCTGGTTCGTCGGGCAGGTGGCGGTGCGCGGGAAGGTCGATTCGCCGCCCAACAAGGGGCAGATCCGCACGGCCAGCCAACTTACGCTCGGCACTCCTTTCCAGGATACCGATGTCGCCGCGGCGGCGAAAAGCATCGAAACGTTACTCCGGTCCAACGGGCTGTACCACGCGGAGGTGCAGCCGGAGGTCCATCGCGACGACCAGGCACAGCAGGTCTGGCTCACCTTTCAGGTGGACGAAAAAAAACGCGCCCGATACGAACACCCCGTGGTCCACGGCACTACCGGGCTATCGGATGCCACCTTATTGCGCGCCACCGGCTGGCGCATCCCCATCATTCACTGGTGGCGCCAGGTTACCGAATCCCGCACCAACGGGGGCACCGAGGGCATTCTGAAAAAATACGCCAAACAGGATCGTCTCACGGCCACGGCGGAAATCCAGAATTTGAATTTCATTGCCTCGAAGGACCGTGTGCAGCCCGAGTTGGCGATTACCCCCGGGCCTAAGGTGAAAGTGACGGCGGTGGAGAGCAAGGTCTCCAAAGGCGTGCTGAAGCGCTACGTGCCGGTTTTCGAGGAGGGCGCCGTGTACACGGACCTCCTGGTGGAAGGCAAGCGCAACCTGGAGGATTACTTTCAGAGCCATGGTTATTACGACGTGGCTGTAGAATACCGTACCACCCCGCCCGCCAACGGCCTGGAGACCATCGAGTATGCCATCTCGAAAGGCACCCGCTACAAGCTGGTGCATCTGGATATCCGCGGGTATCAGTATTTTCCCAAGCGGGCCATCACCGAGCGGATGTTCATGCACCAGTCGGAATTCAACTTGCGCCACGGCAGGTATAGCGATGCGTTCCGCCACAGAGATGAGCAGAATATCGTAGACCTGTACCAGTCCAATGGCTTTCGCGATGCCAAAGTAACTACCGCGGTAACCCACAACTACCAGGGGAAAGCGGAGAACGTCGCGGTTACGGTCACGATTGCCGAAGGGCCGCAGTGGCTGGTGAATACCCTTCAGATTCGGGGCGTCGACGAGGCCACCCGGAAGGAACTCTCCGCGAACCTGTCTTCCATCCCCGGCCAGCCTTTCGCGGAAGCCAGCCTGGCCAGAGACCGGAACTACCTGCTCACGCGCTACTCCACCATGGGCTATCCATCGGCCGACGTGCATACGGAATGGCGCCAGTCCGCCACGCCCAACCGCGCCGACGTAGTCTACACCATCACGGAAGGACGGCGCCAGTTTGTCCGCGGCATCCTCATCAACGGCCTGGATACTACGCGGCGGAGCCTCGTCGATCGCCAGTTACGGATCGCGCCCGGAGATCCCCTCTCATCGGTCCAACAACTGGATAGCCAGCAGCGCCTTTATAACCTGGGCGTGTTCGCGCGCGTGGACACGGCCATCGAGGATCCGGACGGCGACGAGGATCGCAAATACCTGATTTACAGCTTCGACGAAGCCGACCGCTATCAACTGACATTGGGCTTCGGCGCCATGGTGGCGGATTTCGGCACTCCCAACACCACCACGCTGGCGGCGCCCGGAGGCACCACCGGATTCAGCCCCATGTTTTCGCTGAACGTGAGCCGGCTGAATTTTCTGGGCCTCGGCCACACCATCACCCTCAAAGGGGACTACTCCACCATTGAAAAGCGCGCCTCCATCAGTTATTTGCAGCCGCGCCTGCACGACATTCAAGGACTGGATGTTACTTACTCCGTGTTATACGACGACACGCTCGATATCCGCACCTTCGCCTCTAAGCGGGAAGAAGCCTCGGTTCAGCTTTCGGATAAGTTCTCCAAATCCCTCACCGGCCTGGTAAAGTTCGCGTACCGGCGGGTGAGCGTGGCGGATGTGGTGATCCCGGTGCTGCTGGTGCCGCAATTCCTGGCGCCGGTTCGCATCGGCATCCTGTCGTTCAATATGTCCCAGGACCGGCGCGATAATCCAGCCAACCCGACCCACGGGATGTTCAACACCGCGGATGTAGCGCTGGCGGGAACGTTCTTCGGGTCGCAGCGCAGCTTTGGGCGGGTCCTGCTCCGCAACGCCACTTACTACAAGATCGGGCAGCATATCGTACTGGCTCGCCAGACCCAGCTGGGCCTCATCGAACCGTTTGCCGTGGCGCAGGGGCTGACCCAGGACCAGGCTGTTCCGCTGCCGGAGCGCTTTTTCGGCGGCGGCGCCGATTCCTTGCGCGCCTTCGCCTTCAACGAGGCCGGCCCGCGCGATATCGGGGCGCCGCTCGCGCCGGGCGGTCCAACCTCGCAGCCCACCGGCTTCCCTTTGGGCGGCAACGCCCTGCTGTTCAATAACGTCGAGCTGCGCTTCCCCCTGCTGGGCCAGAACATTCAGGGAGTTCTGTTTTGGGACTCGGGCAACATATACGACAAGTTGAGCGATATCTCGTTCCGCTTCCATCAGAGTAACCTGCAGAATTTCAACTATGCCGCGCAGGCGCCGGGCATCGGGCTGCGCTACAAGACCCCCGTCGGCCCCGTCCGGGTGGACCTGGCGTACGCCCTCAATCCGACCCAGTTCTACGGATTCAGCGGGACGCCCAACGAGTTATTGCAGTGTAATCCCAACCTGCCGGCGTCGTCCCTGCCGAGTTATTGCCAGAGCACCCGGCAAAGCCTCTCGCGCGTTCAATTCTTCTTCTCGATCGGACAGACGTTCTGATATGCGCACCGCCGTGCTTCTCCTTCACTGGATGGCCGCGGTCCAAGGCGCGGTGGTGATTGACCGGATCGCCGTGACCGTGGGTAAGTCGGTGATTAAATCCAGCGATATCGACCGCGACGTCCGTTTGACCGAATTCCTCAATCGCGAGCCGTTGAACCTCGGCGTCCCGGCCCGTCGCAAGGCGGCCGAACGCCTCATCGATCAGCAACTGATCCGCACCGAAATTGCCACCGGAGGGTACTCAAGGGCCAGCGACGCCGACGCGGAGGCGATGTTCCAGCGCCTGGAGCGCGACCGCTTCGGCGCGGCCGAGACGCGCCTGGATGCCGAACTGGAGCGTTACGGGCTTCGCGAGGCCGAACTGCGCCAGGAGTTTCTATGGCAGCTTACCGTGCTCAGCTTCATCCAGCAGAGATTCCAGCCGGGCGTCAACGTGACCGATCAGGAAGTCCAGGCTTACTACGATCAACACCTCGCCGAACTCCAGCGGGCCAACCCGCGCGACAGCAGCCTCGCCGCGCTGGAACCGAAGATCCGCGACTTACTCACCGGAGAAGATGTGAATAAGGAATTCGAGTCCTGGCTCGATCGTGCCCGCCAGGATACTTCTATCGAATATCACCAGGGGGCATTTCAATGAACAGAGCGGCCAGGATTGTCCGCCACGTGGCCATCGGGTTGAGCGTCGGGGTCGTGCTGATTCTGGCAGCCGCGCTCCTGATTCTCCGCACGGCCCGGTTCCAGGATTGGACCAAGGAAAAGATCGCCGCGGCAATCGCCGAAGGCACCGGCGGAAAAACCGAAATCGGGTCATTTTCGCTGGATGTCTCGCATATGCAGGTCCGCATTCGCGACCTGGTGATTCATGGCACGGAACCGCCCACGGCAGCGCCCTTCGTGCACGTCGCCGAGATCGATTTGACCGGGCGGCTCTTCGGCGGCGGGCGCATCCTGGGGATTTC
>JASHSS010000122.1 GCA_030038565.1 Bryobacteraceae bacterium | reverse complement strand
CTGCCGATTCCGGTTGTCAGGCAGCCCAACTCTGTATATGAGGCAGGGTCTTCATCCGAGCGTCGATTCGCGATTGTCTCCGAGCCTGAATTCGTCGGCACAGGCAGGTTCGAGGCTTGTCTGTTTTGACAGTTGTCGTTGTGTATTTTCATAGAAGTTTCTCTTTTAGTCCGTAATTATCATCTGTACAGTTCACTCCGCAGGGCGAGTTCGAGACGCGTCCAGCCTGGGGGGCTAGTGTGGACGAACGTTCCAAAGTGGTCGCCAATAGTTGTGAAAAGCATGGCCGTTTTTCGGTTCGATCACACCTGGAGTTGGCTCGGATAAGTTCGAAACGCGTCCAGACTGGGGAGCCAAATAGCATGAAATCAATAACTTACAAGAATCCAGAGAGCAGGGCGGGAGCCCAAGGGCTGTTTTCGGTACGCCGAAAAACGCCAAAATGCGCTCGCAAGTCATTGATTTCAGGCAGAACCACCCTTCGGGTTCTTGCCGAGGGATGAAAGTGGCGCGAAGTGGATAACCTCCTTGGCCATCAATAAGTTAAGAGCAGAACCCATCCAGCGCCAAGGAATGATGATTCGCTCGGCACAACCAGCGTGGATAACTCTTTAACTCTCAGAAGGTTACTAGCGATTAAAGTCTGAACTTCCAAGACTTTGCCTATTTTTTGCCTATCTTGAGCATCGCTGCGGCTATGTAGCTTAGGAATGGTCGCAAGCCCTAACGCTGGACCCTGCGCCCATGTCCACACTTCGGATGGGCCGCCGAGCCAGCGCCCGCAGGCGACGATGCCGGCTGCTGTCGAGGAGCACGGCGGTAAAGATCACGACGGCGGCGATGACCGGATACAAATAGGGATCCGCCCCGGCGATGACCAGTCCGTTATCGATGGTCTGAACAAAGAGCGCACCCAAGAGCGTCCCGGGAAAGACCGTTCCGCTCCCTCCGAAGAGGCTGACGCCGCCCAGCACGGCCGCGGCAATGGCCGCGAACTCCCGCTGCTCGCCGAATGTGGGGGATACGGCGCCCATCTGAGCGATGGCGACCATGCCCGCGAGCGCGGCACAACAGCCGCTCGCGAGGTAAGCGAAGGCAAGGACGCGCGCTACGGGCACACCCGCCTTGCGAGCGGCCTCGGCATCGTGTCCCACTGCATAGATCTGGCGGCCAAAGCCGGATCCGCGCAGGACCGCGGTGGCTGCGGCGACAACGCAAGCCAGTATCCAGACTGGAATGGGGATGGCGAGAAAGGGCGAGGCAAGGGAGCGCAGGTTGGGTGGGAGGTTCATCGCGCGGGTCTGGCTGATCTGGAGTCCGAGACCGCGCCAGAGATAAAGAGCGGCTAGGGTAACAATGAACGGCACAAAACGGAATCGCGCTACCAGAAGCGCGTTGACAGCCCCACACGCGGCCCCCACGCCGATGCCCACGGCGAGCACGACTGCCAGGGAAAAACCGCCAATGGCCAACTTGCCGCCGAGCACCGCCGCTAGAAACATGACCGACCCAGCCGAGAGATCGACCCCCGCGGTGATCAGCACGAATGCCATACCGGCGGCGGCGACGCCCAGCGCGGCTGCCTGGGTGAGAATGTTGCGAAAGTTGTCGAACCTGGCGAAGCGCGGCGAAACGACGCTGAAGACCACGGCCACCGCAGCGAATAACAGGAGCGGGGTCAGCCGCAGGAGGCGCACGGTCATAAGGCGCGCTCCAGAATCGACTCGCGATTGTACCCGTGCCGATGGAACTCGCCGGCAAGGGCGCCGCGCCGCATGACAATGATGCGGTCGCAGATGCCGATCAGCTCTTCGATTTCGGAGGAAATCACCAGCAGGGCTGTGCCGCCATCGGCGAGGCCGTGAATGATGCGGTAGATCTCCAGGCGGGCGCCGACATCGATGCCGCGCGTGGGTTCGTCGAGGATCATGACTTTGGGTGTGGCCGCCAGCCATTTGCCCAGCGCGACCTTCTGCTGGTTTCCGCCACTCAACTCGGCAACCGGTTGACGATCGAGGTTGGCGCAGCGGAGTTGCACGGCCCGCGCAATTTCGGCGGGACGTGCGGAACGGGGAAAGACAAGGGCCAGATTCTGCGCCACACCGGCAGGCATCAGGAGACCGTCCTCGCGCCGACTCTCGGTGATATACGCCATGCCGGCGCGGACGCGCTCGCGCGGGGCGAGGCGCTCAATAAAGCGGCCTTCGAGCAGCACCTCGCCCCGGGCGCATGAGTCGATGCCGAAGAGGATGCGGGCGAGCTCCGAGCGGCCGGATCCCATCAGGCCGGCAAGGCCCACGATTTCTCCGCGGTGCAGAGTGAAGCTGACGTCCTCCAGGATGGACGGGTGCGACAGGCCGCGAGCCTCGAATACCGGCTCGGCGCGGGGTTGGCCGGTGCGCTCCGGATAGAGCGCGGCGATGGGGCGGCCGACCAGGAGGGCGATCAATCGTTCTTCGGTGAATTCGGAAGCTGGCCCGCCGCCGGCTGCCTGTCCGTCGCGAAGCACTAATAGCTGATCGGCGAGGCGCAGCACCGATGAGAGGTCGTGAGAGACGTAGAGGACCGCGGCGCCGCGCTCCGCCAAACGGCGGATGATGTCATGTAACCGCCCGGCTTCGGTCCCGGTGAGCGAAGTGGTGGGCTCGTCGAATATGACAATTCTGGCCTGCTGATGGAGAGCCTTGGCGATCTCGACGAGCTGGCGCTCGCCGGCCGAGAGATTTTCCACGAGGGTGTCGGGCGGCAGGTTGAGATCGAGCGAGGCGAGCAGGTTGCGCGTCAGGCGGCGGGCCGCCCCGCGCCCTGGCCAGGCGGTGAGGAAGAGATTCTCTGCGATGGTGAGATTCGGAAACAGATTGAGCTCCTGGTGGACGAGGGCGACGCCGCGGCGGACGGAATCGGCGGGTCCGGAGGGAAGATACGGCGCGCCGTCGATGAGCATGCGGCCGGCATCCGGCGGAAAGACACCGGCGAGCAGGTTCATGAGGGTGGATTTACCGGCGCCGTTTTCGCCCACCACCCCGAATATCCCGCCGGCGGCCGCGCGCAGGGTGACGTCGCGCAGGGCAGCGATTCCGCCGAAGCTCTTGGAAAGCGCTTCCGTTTCGAGTAAGAACGGCATCAGGCGGCTTTCCAGGTTCGAGTGCGGAGCATATCGAGCGCCGTGGCCCCGACAATGACCACGCCTTTGGCCATGAGGATGGCGGAGAAGGACAGGCCCATGAGGTTGAGGGCGTTATCGAGCGCCGCGACGAAAGCCGCGCCGGCGAGAACGCCAGGGATGCCACCGCGCCCTCCGGAGAGGCTCGCTCCCCCGATGACGGCGGCGGCGATCACGTCCAGAAACATGCGCTGGCCCAGCACCGGCGAGCCGGTCTCGAGACGAGCGGTGTACAGGATGGCGGCCGCGGCGGCGAAGAATCCGCTGAGGACGTATGAGGAGAGAATCACGGCTTGCACGGGAACGCCGGACACCAGCGAAGTGCGCGGGTTCATGCCGACGGCATAGAGCCAGCGTCCCCAGACGGATCGCCGGAGGAGCAGGCCCGCGGCGCCGACCACGAAAGCCGCTATGCCGAACGCGCATGCGACGCCGCCGAGCCGAGTAAATGATGCCGGGAGGCCATCGATGTTGCGGGAGTGGGTGGCCCAGACGGCGGCGCCGAAGAAGAACATCATGCCGGCCAGCGAGGCCATGAAAGGCGGGATGCCCAGGCGTGTGACTGCCACGCCGTTGCAGGCGCCGAGCGCGGCGCCTGCAGACAGCATGATCAGCACTCCTGGAAACCACCCGTGGCCGCCCGCCATCACAGCCGCGCCGGATACGCTCGCGACCGCCATGATGGCGGTAACCGACAGGTCGATGCCGCCGCCGATGAGTACAATGGTCTGACCGGCGGTGAGGATGATGAGCGGAAGCAGGTTGGAAAAGAGGTTGGCCAGATTGCGGGGATTAAACACCCCGGGTGTGGCGACGCTCAGGGCGACCAGGCCAATCATGCTCGCTACGATGGTTGCCCGCCGCGCCATCGCTCAGGGTCTCTTGAGGGAGGCGCCCCACATGCGTGCGGACTCGGTGTGCAAATTGCCCTGGTGGAGCACGAAGCCGGGATCCACAAGGGTAGCGGGAACGTTTTTCCCGGCGCGGAGATCGAGCACGGCCTGCACGGTAGCCGCGGTGTCGAAGGCCATATCCTGCACACCCGTAGCGTCGAGATAGGCGTCGCGCAGCATCTGGTAAGCCGTAGCATCGCCATCAAAGCCGCCGAGGGTCACATGGCGGGGGTGGCCAATTTTGAAATATTGGCCGCGGTTCTGCAGTGCGGACACAACCGAGGGCAGAAGTAGGTCGGAAGAGGCGAAGATCAGGTCGATTCCGGGATGCGCCTGAAGCGCGTTTGTGATGCCGGCCAGCGCCTTTTCCTGGCTCCATTCGGTCGGGATGCGGGCGGCAACGGAGATCCGGCCGGCATAGGGCGCGAGGGCCTGCTCGAAGCCATCTCGGCGGTTGATGGCATTGATGT
>JASHSS010000121.1 GCA_030038565.1 Bryobacteraceae bacterium | reverse complement strand
GGCAATTCCATCTGGACGCAGGATTACCCGCGCGCCGACCGGCACTTTGTGCAGGCGCTCCGGCGGCTGACGCGCATCCAGGTGCGCAGCGTGGAGCAGCCCATCAACCTGGATGACGGGTCGGTGTACGATTGGCCGTGGCTTTACGCGGTGCAGCCGGGCCACTGGATGTTGACCGACAGCCAGGCCAAGACGCTGCGCGAGTACCTGCTGCGCGGCGGATTCTTCATGGCCGACGATTTCTGGGGTCCAGACGAGTGGGAAGTCTTCATGCAGAGCATGCGGAAGGTCTTCCCGGACGGCCAGGTGGTGGAACTGGAGGATAAGGACCCCATCTTCCACACGGTGTACGACCTGGACGAGCGCTACCAGATTGCCAGCGAAGGCAGCGTGCAGCGCGGCCGAAGCTGGAAGTGCGAGGGTTGCCCGGCGCGCTGGCGCGGCATTTACGACGGCCACGGGCGGCTGGTGGTGGCCATGACCTTTCAATCCGACGTGGGGGATTCCTGGGAATGGGCGGACGCTCCTTATTATCCCGAGCACTACGCCGCGCTGGGCATCCGGATTGGCGTAAACTACGTGGTTTACGCGATGACCCACTGATCGCCCGCCAAAAAACATGCTGACCGCCATTACCCGCGCCGTGAGCCCGGCGCTCAACCGCTGCGAGCTGACCTTTCTGGAACGTCAGGAGATCGACCTCGCCAAGGCCATCGCGCAGCACTCCGGCTATCGCGATTGCCTGCTGGAACTGGGCCTCGCGGTGCTCACGCTGCCGGCCGCGCCAGACCTGCCGGATTCCGTGTTCGTGGAAGACCCGGCGGTGGTAGTGGACGAGGCGGCGGTGATTTTGCGGATGGGGGCCGCATCGCGGCGGGCCGAAGCGGAAAGCCTGGCCTGCGCGCTGGCGCCCTACCGGCCCCTCCACCGCCTGCGCGAACCGGCCACCCTGGAGGGCGGCGACGTGGTACGGGTGGGGCGGCGCATCTTCGTGGGCCTGTCCGGGCGCACCAACCGGGCGGGCATCGAGCAGTTCGCCGGCATCCTGGAGCCGCTGGGCTACACGGTGACGGCGGTTGAAATGCGCGGCTGCCTGCATCTAAAATCGGCCTGTTGCCGGCTGGGCGGCGACCTGCTGCTGGCCAATCGCGAGTGGGTGGATGAGGCGCCGTTCGCGGGTCTCGGAATCATCGACGTGGCGCCCGGAGAGCCGGCCGCGGCGGATGTACTTCCGGTCGGCGGCGCGGTGCTGATTCCGGCGGCGTTTCCCGCTACCGCGGAACGGCTGGAACGGCTGGGCCACCGGGTGATCCCGCTGGACGTTTCGGAGCTGATGAAGGCCGAGGCGGGGGTGACATGCATGAGCGTGATCTTCGAGGCGGGCGGGAAGGCCTGAGAAGCTAGGGCCTTTGTGGCACTTGAGGTGATTCGCCTGCCCAACCCGAATCAGTCCTCTGCCCGCGGTGGTGGGTCAGGCGATTCGCCCATAAGCGCTGAGTTAAGGCCAAAGAAGAAGACCGCGTTTTCACTTGTCCGATATCGCCACTTTTGATGCCAAGTGAGCTTCCGTTTAGGCAACTCGAAGCGTGGGCCAGATGAAAATGGTCCCAAGCCCACTCTCCAGGTGCAACTCTTAAGCAAGTGATACTGGTTCACGCTTGATTCGAAGGGTCGGAAATCGGATCTCGCCGCCAGTGCTACTGAAGGACTTATATTGAAGTTGCCCCGGATGCTGGATGCGGTATACCTGGCGCAGTGTCTGAACAGCCAAACCCGCAACACGTTTAAAATCGACTGGATTCGCCAGGTCGAGAAAGAAGTTCGGCGAGCCATCGGGATCGCGCGGTTCGGAACCGGGCACCCCAGTCGGAGATTTCCACCCAAGTTCGTCCATAGCTGTATATGCGTCAGCCGACAGTACGGCCTCTGGCGGATCTACGTACACGTTGCTCGTTGCTTCAATTCGCATCCCAAACTGTCCCTGATCCGCAAACTGAACAAAATAATTGGCGCGCTTTGACGTTAAAACGAGGAATTCGTCTTCCAAAAGGTCGGCTAAGCAGATCGCGAGATCAATCGTGAATCGATCCCACTCTTGGTCGGCCGTTGCCTGTTGTTTCATCACCTTGCCCGAATCTCCTTATTGTATGACCAATCGTTGCCCTTGACGGACTGCGTGACCTGCTTCGGCGTCACGCTCAGTCTGTGGCACGTCATTCGAGGTCCTACTGTGGGTGTTGTTTGGGGAGATGCCGCCGCAGCCGTCGCCGCAGGACGCGCCGGGGATCGCGGCCCGGTCATTACGTTCCTCAGCGCGGTGCGCCCGCCCTCCGACGACGTGCGGTCTGGCTCCCAACCATTTGATTGCAGTCGCTCAAGCTGCCAGCAGAAGATACAGTAAGTAGATCATGTCAGAGACGCAATACGGTCTTCCGCTGATTGTCCCCAAGTCCGCAGAAGACAACGCGCGCAGTCTCAAGCGCATCCGGATCGAGAAAGGCGGTTCAAGCGGCTTCGACGAACGCTGGCTTCAGAAGCTCATCATCCGCTATCCGAACGTCCTGCCGATCGAGCAAATCGAGGCTGCCCTCACTCCGGTTGTTCCGATCTGTATGGAACTCCCGGTGAATTCCGGCTTTATCGACGTGCTCTATGCAACACCCGACGGGTACCTGATCATCGGTGAAACCAAGCTATTCAGGAACCCGGAGGCCCGGCGGGCGGTGGTCGCTCAGGTCATTGACTACGCCAAGGATCTAGCGGTGCTCTCGTATGAAAAGCTTGAAGACGCGGTATCCAAGGCAGAAGCGCCGGACGGAACTGGTGGCCATCCCAGGGTCCGCCTTTACGAGGCAGTCGCGGCATTCCGTGAAGAAATCAGCGAAAACCAGTTCATCGACGCCGTGTCGCGTAACTTGAAGCGGGGACGCTTCCTTCTGTTGGTCGTTGGCGATGGGGTTCAGGAGGGTGCCGAGCATATCACCAATTTTCTCCAGCAACATGCAGGCATGCATTTCACACTGGCTCTTGTCGCCCTGGAGATCTTCGAACTGCCAGGCGAAGGAGGCGGATGCCTGGTTCAACCGCGTGTCCTCGCACGTACCGTGAATATCGAGCGAGGGATTGTGAGCTTCGAAAATGGAGCGATTACGATCAAGCCACCCGCGGATGGACCGAAGCGACCCGGAAACATCAGCGAGGAGAAATTCTACGAGGAACTGGGGGCGAATTTTCTCGCCGTCGTTCCACGCCTCAAGGCGTTTACTGCGAAACTGGAGATGATCGGTATCGGCGTTGAGTTCGGCAAATCCTCACTGCAAATCAAATGGCATTCTGACGAGCAGCACACCTGGAATTTCGCGAATGTTTTGACTAACGGAAAGGTGTGGACCGAAATCCTTAACGAGCCGGCCGACCGAATTGGGCGCATCGATCTCAGCCACGCTTATTTGGATCGGCTCAAGAGCTTAGTGCCGGGTGCCTATGTCAAGCATCCCACGACAAGACAGGTGTCGTGGTATGTCGCTAAGGGCGGAAGCTATGTCATGATCGAGGACCTGCTTGCCCACGAGGATGGCTGGCTCGCCGCAATTCAGGAATTCATGGCGGCCGCGACCGAGGCACTCAAGAGTCAATAGGCTGGGGGCATCACCGAGCCACTCGCTGTCGCTCCGTGTTTGGGCACACTGTGCGTTGTCCGATAACCGACAAAAAACGGCGTTATCGGAGAAGTGGCCGCCCGTCGCAAGCCAGGACAACCACCGCTTCGAGATCTCAAGTCAGGCGCCTATGGCCGATTCGCCTACCCGATGGAGGAGCCGGGATCGCGTGCCGTTGCCTGCGGGCGGGCCAGGAGTGCCGGAGTTATAATCGCCTTCGGAATGAGACTCGTCTTCGTGCTGCTGGCGTCCTCGCTGGCCTGGGGCGCCCAGAAAATCGAAATCCTGCGGGATGAATATGGCGTCCCGCATATTTTCGCGGCCACGCCGGAGGGGGCGGCCTATGCCTCGGGCTACGCGCAGGCCCAGGATCGCCTGGAGGAACTGCTGCGCAACTACCGCAAGGCGGAGGGCACCATGGCCGAGGCGTTCGGGCCGGAGTGGATCGGGCACGACTACCGGCAGCGGCTGTGGCGGCATCGCGAGGTAGCCGAGCAGCATTATAAAGACCTGGCGCCGAACCTGCGCGCCATCTGCGAGGCCTACCAGGCGGGCGTGACGAAGTTTATGCAGGAGCATCCGGAGCAGGTCCCGGCTTGGGCGCCCAAACTGGAGCCGTGGCAGATCATCGCCCTGGGGCGATTCATTATCTGGCGCTGGCCGGAAGGCGAAATCGGCGGGGACCTGCAACGCGGCGGAATCCAGCCGGATACCCCGCGGCCTTACCTGGGGTCCAACGAATGGCTGCTGGCGCCTTCGCGCACGGCTTCCGGCGCGCCGATCGCGGTGGTGGACCCCCATGTGGACTGGTACGGGGAGATGCGTTTCTACGAGATGCGCGTGTATGCAGGCGACCTGGCGTTTTCGGGGGCGGCGATTCTGGGCCAACCGTTCCCCTCGCTGGGGCACAGCCGCTACCTTTCGATTGCCATGACGACGGGCGGACCGGACACCTCGGATGTCTACGAGGAGGAGGTGCGCGACGGCAAGTACCGCTTCCGCGACCAGTGGCGGCCGCTCGAGGTGCGAACGGAACGCATCGGAGTGAAAGAGGGGAACGAGGTGCGCTGGCAGAACTACCGCATCGAGTCTACCGTGCACGGCCCCATCGTGGCGCATAAGAACGGGAAGGCTTACGCCGTGGCCATTTCCTACGCGGATCAATACCGGCTTCTCGAAACCACCTGGCAGATCGCCACGGCGCACAATCTGAAGCAGGCCCAGGCGGCGCTGGCCAATTTGCAATTCATGGCGCAGAACATCATGATCGGCACGGTGGATGGCGACATCTATTACGTGCGCAACGGGCGCGTGCCGATTCGCCCGGCGGGTTGCGATCCGGCGCGGCCTATGTCCGGGGCGGACGGCAATTGCGAATGGCAGGGAATGCATCCTTTCGGGGACCTGGTGCAGATCACCAATCCGCCGCAGGGCTACATGCAGAACTGCAACGTTTCGCCGGCCAACATGATGAAAGGGTCGCCGCTCACGCCGGATCGATGGACCGGGCCGCGGTATCTCTACAACGAGACCGCCGCGCCGCCGCACCAGCGCGCCGCCATGGTGCGGGATCTGCTGGACGCCGCGCACGGTGTGACGGCCGAGGATGCCCGCGCGATCGCGGTTTCGCCCCAGGTGTGGCACGCGGAAGCGTGGCAGGAGCGCATTCGCCAGGCGGCGCCCGGCCATCCGCTGGGCCAACTGCTGGCCGGGTGGAACCGCCGCAGCGACGCCGATTCGCGCGCGGCATTGGGCTATTACCTGTTCAAAACCGCGCTCGGGCAACTGGGGCGCGCAGTGGACCCGCCGGTGACCCTCACCGACGCCGACGTGCGCGCCGCGCTGGACAAAGCCGCCAGCGCCTGGCGGGAGATTTCTCGCCCCAGGCCGTGTTCGGCACGTTATTCCGGGTGGGACGCGAGGGTGCGGCACGCACCTTTCCGGTGGGCGGTGGCTCCTTGCTGGACGCCGCCATGGCCACTCCGCGGGCCATCAATTTCGCCAAGGCGGGGAACGAAATGGTGGGGCGCAGCGGCCAATCGTGCACCCAGGTGGTGGTGCTGACCAAGCCGCCCCAATCCTGGATGGTGATCCCGCTGGGCGAAAGCGACCACCCGGAGAGCGGCCATTTCGACGACCAGGCGGAAAAGCTGTTCAGCCGCAGCCAGATGAAATCAACCTGGTTCCTGAACCGCAGGGAACTGGAGAAGCACGTCACGGCCAAAAAGGAACTCTCGTACTGACGCTCCTCCGTGGGGCATAGCCGCGGACCCC
>JASHSS010000120.1 GCA_030038565.1 Bryobacteraceae bacterium | reverse complement strand
CGCCGCAAATTCCCGCCGGCGCGCCTCCCACCGCGCCGTCCGTTCCAGCGCAGCCCCTGAGTCCGCCCGGCGGGCCCGGCGGGCCGGAGCGGTTGCCGGACAGCCACAATTCGCCTAGGATCAAATTATGATTGTGGAGCCGGGGGTGGCCCGCCTGGCCGAGGCGGGGGCCGATAGTGGAACGGATGCCGCGGCGGAAAGCACGGTGGCGGGAATTGCCGCGGCCATCGGTGAACCGGCGCGGGCGCGGATGCTGTTTTGCCTGATGGACGGGCAGGCGCGGACCAGCACCGAACTGGCCCTGGTGGCCGGCGTGAGCCCCTCCACGGCGAGCGTCCACCTGCAGCGCCTCAAGGCCGAACGCCTGGTCAAACTGTTTGTCCAGGGGAAACACCGGTACTACAGCCTGGAAGGACCGGCCGTGGCCAGTGCGCTGGAGAGCCTGAGCGTACTGGCCGGCGGCGCCGGCCGTAAGTTCACTTCCAGTACGCCCAACCGGCTGCGCGCGGCGCGAACCTGTTACGACCACCTGGCTGGCGCCTTGGGAGTCGCCCTGAACGACCGTTTCCAGGCCCTCGGATGGCTAGCGGTCGAGTCGGCCGGAGCCGCCTACGACCTCACCGTGGAAGGGTCCCAGGCGTTGGCGGCTCTGGGCGTGGATGTGGCGGCCACCCGCGGCTTGCGCCGCCGGTTCGCCCCCGCCTGTCTGGATTGGAGCGAGCGGCGGCCGCACCTTGGTGGGGCCTTGGGCGCGGCCTTGCTCCAGATCGCGCTGAAAAAGAAATGGGTGACGCCGGACCTCGACAGCCGCGCGCTGGCCATCACCGCCGTCGGCCGGCGCGAGATGCTGGCGCGATTGGGCCTTCGCGTGTGACGGTCCGCCGGCCCAAACGGCGCGTGGGAATTCGCCGGCCGTCCGCCGGCCCTAACGGTGTGTGACCATCCGCTGGCCTTCCGCAGGCCCAAACCGCGCGTGACAATTCGTCGGCTGTCCGCCGGTCTCCGTCCTGTGACGTCCGTCGGTCATCCGGCGGCCTCCGGCACGTGACGATCCGCCGGCCGTCCGCCGGCCTACGCCGCGCGCAGGTGTTGCCGCACGGCCATTTGCAGGCTGCGTGCCATCCGCCGGCGGCGTTTCAACCGGTGGAAGCAGAGCCAAAGGTAGGCCACGCCGGCCAGAGTCCATATCGAGAAGATCGTCGCTGGTGCAACACTCATGGTTCTATCTGTATCATGGACCGATTGCGTTTAATAGTTTTACGCGTAACGGTACGGCTCATGGGGGTAGCCCTGAGCGGGGATATGGTTCGATGATAGCCGCATACCGGGGCCTGGCGCCCGAGCGGCAGATTGACGAAAGTTTTCGTTGACTTTCACGAAGACCTTCGTCAATATATCTGCATGGGCATCCAACAACGGCGTCCGACCGGGGCGGAACTCACCATCCTCCGGGTGTTGTGGGAAGGTGGTCCGCGCACCGTGCGGGAGATCCACCAGGTGCTTTCAGAAGGCAAGCCGGCCAGGCCGATGGGGTACACCACGGTCCTGAAGCTGCTGCAGATCATGACCGAAAAAGGCCTCGTGACGCGCGACGAATCGCAGCGGCCCCAAATCTACCGGGCGGCGTATTCGCAGCAGCACACCCAGCGGCAGATGGTTGGGGACCTGGTGCAGCGGGTTTTCGGCGGGTCGGTAAAGGCGCTGGTGATGCAGGCGCTGGCCACCAAAAAATCCACGCCAGAAGAGTTGGAGGCCATGGAGAGGCTTCTGGACCGTTTCGAGGGAGGGGAGAAATGACGGCGTTATCACAGGCTCTGAGCGCGGCTTTACTGCATTTCGTGTGGCAGGGGTCGCTGGTGGCGGTGGTGTTGTGGGCTGCGTTGTTCGGGTTGCGGAGGCGCCCGGCGGCCTGGCGGTACGGGGCGAGTTGCGCGGCTTTGGCGGTTTTGGCGGCGCTCCCGCCGGTAACGGTCTGGGTACTGATGCGCGGCGCGCGATCCGCGGGAGCCGTGCGTATCCCCGCTGCCTTCTACTTCGCCGCCGCGGGACCGGCCGCGAGACCGGCGGTCTCGTGGCTTGCGCGGGCGGAAGGCTGGGCGCTGCCGGTGTGGTCCCTGGGAGTGCTGCTGCTGTCCATTCGCCTGGTTTGGGGCGCGGGGCAGATTTACGGTCTGCGGCGGCGCGGGGAGCCGGCCACGGGAGCGGTGCTGGAGATGGTGGAGCGCCTCGCGGCGCGGATGGGCGTGCGCCGGCCGGTGGCGGTGTGGATCTCGCGGCTGGCGGACGGTCCGTCGGTGGTGGGCTGGATGCGCCCGCTGATTCTGCTGCCCTCGGCGACCCTGCTGGGGCTGACGCCGCAGCAGTTGGAAGCCGTGCTGGCGCACGAACTGGCGCATATCGGGCGGTTTGATTACGCGGTCAACCTGGCGCAGATGCTGGTGGAGACGCTGCTGTTCTACCATCCGGCGGTGTGGTGGGTTTCGGCGCGCATGCGGCACGAGCGGGAATTGTGCTGCGACGACCGGGCGGTGGAATCCTGCGGCAACGCGCTGTGCTACGCGCGCGCGCTGACACGCCTGGAGCGGCTGCGACTGGTGGCGCCGGGCATGGCGATGGCATCCACCGGCGGTCCGCTGCTCTATCGCATCCAGCGGCTGATGGGCGTGGCGGGCGCGGAATACCGGCCGTCGCGTTGGCCGGCCATTGTGACGGTGTGCGTGGGGCTGGGCTGCCTGGCCCTGAACGTCCACTGGGCCAAGGCGCAGGAGCAGGCGCAGCCGGCGCAGACTACGGTGACGGTCACCACGCAAGGAGAGTCGAAGACGGTCAACGTTCCTTTACACTTCTTCGCGCGGGAAGCGAGCTATCGCGACCGCGGAGTGCAGATCGATACCGGCGGAGCGACCGTGCTGAAGAGGGAACCGGTGGAGTATCCGGGGCCGGCCATCGAGAGGAATATTCAGGGAGTGGTGACGGTGGAGGCAATCCAGGATGCCAATGGCGAGGTGACCGATGCGCATGTGCTGGCGGGGCCGCAGGAATTGCGCAAGGCGGCCTTGCAATCGGTGCTGGAATGGCGCTTTCAACCGGCGGCCGCGGGCACGTCGCGGCAGGTGAACATCACCTTTCAGATTCCTCCGGGAGGGTTTCCGAAGGAGCCGCAGGAGGGGCAGCAGTTCATTGTGCGAGGGCCTAACGTCGCGGTGGCCAAAAAGTTGACCGCCGAGCGGGCGGAGCAGACGTTGGCGTTCCTGGAAGACGAAGTGCGAGTGTTCAAGCTGCAGTATCAGGGACAACTGGAGGCGGGCACATCGCCGGAAGCGGACGCCAAGTTTTTGGATTGGAAGGCCAAGCTGGACGCCGCGCAACTCGCCTTGAAAATAGCCAAGGAGCACGCGGTGGTAGGCGAGGACAGCGCCGCGGCGGTGGTGGGCCGGACGGTAAGGAGCATCAATAGCCGCGGCCTTCCGGAAGGGCGCTCGGCGGAACTGCTGGGGCGGTTGCAATTTCACGTCGGCGATACGGTGACGGCCGACTCCCTGGAGCAGTTTGAGGGCGCCGTGCGACAATTCGACGAGCAAATGGTGATCGGCTACACGTTGACGGAAGGCAACCAGGTGGAAATCCACCTGGTGTACACTCCGGGCGAGGGCACGGTACGGGTCCGCAAATAATGCGCAAGGTCCTGCTCCAGGTTCACCTGTTCCTGGGATTGGCGGCCGGTCTGTTCCTGGTGATCCTGGGGCTGACCGGCTCTGTGATGGCCTTCGAGGGCGATATCGACCATTGGCTGCATCCGGGGATGTGGTATGTGGCGAATGGCGGCCGGGCGCTCGCGGAAGGGGAACTGATTGCCGCAGTGGAGAAGCAACTCGCTCCGGCGCGGGTGGCGGCGGTGCAGCTTTCCCAGCACCGCGACCTGGCGCAGGCGATGCGGCTGACGGACCGCTCGATGGTGACGGTGAATCCGTATACCGGGGCGGTTCTGGGCCGGCGCACCGGACCCACGCGGACCGAGCAGTGGCTGGGCACGATTCACCAGATTCATCTGCGCCTGGCCAAGGATGGGCAGGCCGCGTGGGCTCCGGCGGGCAAGCTGGTGGTCAGCTATGCGGGGCTGGCGCTATTTCTGCTGGCGCCCACGGGCTTGGTGCTGTGGTGGCGCACCAGGCGTAGTTCGATTCACTGGAAGGCCTCGTGGTTCCGCATCTTTTTCGATAGCCACCAGGTGATCGGGATCTATGCCGGGCTGTTCCTGTGGATCGCCGCCTTCACGGGCATGCTGATCGGATTCGATTCGGGCGAGAAGGCGATCTATGCGGTGACCCATTCGTCGCGGCCGAAGTTCGCTGGGCCGCCCGCATCGGCGCCGGCGCCGGGCGCTTCGCCCGTCGGGGTGGACCGGGCGATTGCCGCGGCCGAACAGGCGATCCCCAATGCGGCGGTGGATATGGTGGGGCTGCCGCTGAACCCCAAGGGATCGTACCAGGTGATTCTGCGGGTGCCGGAGGAGACCTCGGGCAGCGCGCACAGCAGCGTGGCGGTGGACCAGTTCAGCGGGCAGACCTTGGACGTGCACAATTTCCTGACGGACTCCCAGGGCTACCGCTGGATCCGCTTCAACCGGTCGATTCACACGGGCGATATCGGCGGCCTGGCCGGGCACATCGTGACGTCGCTTTCGAGCCTGCTGCTGGTGGCGATGGTGGTTACGGGTATAGTGATCTGGCTTAAGAAGCTCGCGGTGTAGCGGCGGCGACTTCCGCGGGGGCCAGAACGGTCCAGGGGCCGGGGCCTTCGGGGACGGCGGCGGTTTCGCCCGTGCGGCGGATGGAGCGCAGCAAGTCCAGGGCTTCGGGCAGAGCGAACTGCTCGCCAAGGTAGGCGTCCAGGAAGCGGCCGCCGCGGATTTCGCCGCGCGATTCCATGCGGCGGAGTTCCACCAGCAGGTCGCGCCAGGGCGGGGCGAGGGGCTCGCGGCGGACGGCGTCGCGGAAGAGCACTCCCCAGCGCGCCAGCAACTGTTTGGCGAACGCCGCGGCGCGGCCCTCAAGCTCCGTGAGGGGCGGCGGGGCGGAATGGGCGATGGTGCGGCGCAGCAGGTCCCAGCGGCCGGGGGCGTGGCGCGGGCGGGCCAGGCGGCCTCTGCCCTGACCGGCGCGGCGCTTGGGGTCGAGCAGGGCGCGCAGGTTTTCGAATCCGTCGGCGGTCACCAGTCCCGCTACGACCAGTTCCCAGAGGGCGTCTTCGACTTCGCTGGCCAGGCGGCCGGTGGCGCGGGTGAGATCGGCAAAGAAGGACGCGCCGTGAGTTTCGAGGGCGGCCAGGACTTCGCGGGCGGGGTGGGAAATCGACTCGCGCGGGGGGGCGCCGGCGGGGTGGGAGAGCGACTCGCGCGGCGGGGCGCCGGCGGGGGCCGCAGGAGCGGCCAGCAGCCAGGCGGCATCCTCGCGCAGGAAAATGGCCAGGGGGGCGACGCGAGTGGGGCGCGGCGAGCGGCGGTGGGCGCCTTCCGCGCCATCGTCGGGGGCGCGGTCGAAGGCCGGGTGCGGCGAAAGGCGTCCCCAGGTGACTTCGCCGGACAGGCAGAGCTGATCGAGATACTCGGGCTGATAGCGGGCGATACGGCGCGGCAGGATCTCGGATTCCCAGGAGGCGGCCGGAAATTCGCAGCCCTGAAGCTGGCGGACAATTTGCAGCGCGCCATCCACGCCGTGGAGCTGGCTGCCGGGCGCGAGGTGCTGCCAGCGGTGCAGGAAGGCGAAGAACGCGGCGGTGGAGACCGGCTCGATTTCGCGGCGCAGGCGGCCGATGGTGAGGCGATGGATGCGGGCCAGCAGGCGCCGGTGGCACCATTCGACATCGGCCGCTGGACCCGCGGCGCCGGTGAACTGGCCGCGCAGAATCTGGCCTTCGGGTTCAGGCTGGGCGAGCGTCTGGTCCGCCAGGCCGCCGGGCGTGGCGAGGTTGCGCGAACGGTTCGGCGCGGCGCCGGTGAACTGGCCGCGCAGAATCTGGCCTTCGGCTTCCAGTTGGGCGAGCGCCTGGTCCACCAGGTCGCGGGGCATGGCGAGCTTGCGGGCGAGGTCCGCGGCGCGCAACGGGCCGGAGCACTCGAACCAGCCGCGCAGGATTTCGCCGGCGCACGCCTCGGTGGTTTCGGGAATCGGCCGGCCAGCGGGCATGGGGGCGAGTGGAGGATCGATGGCGGCCTGCGGGAAGACGCGGCGGATCAGGTCGAGGCGCTCGGCGGCCACCCAGAAGCGGCGGGCATCAATGATCACGGTGGTGGCGCGGCGGTCGGCCCGCAGCTGCGCGGCGGACTCGGCCAGGGATTCCTCGTATTCCAGCAGTCCCAGGCCGCTGAGCGCTTCCGCCAGCTCATCGGCATCGCGCATGGGCGGCCAGGCTTCCGCGGCCACTTGCGCGATGGCCGCCGGATCGAGCGCGGCGGCGCCCTCGGCGTAGTCGGACGGCAGGGTGCGGCGCATCTGTACGGCGCGGGTGCGGCGCTCTTCGAG
>JASHSS010000001.1 GCA_030038565.1 Bryobacteraceae bacterium | reverse complement strand
GTACACAGCGGAATCAACTCGATTCGGCTCCCTAAATTCGATCGGCAAACGACCTCGTGGCCGAACGCCATTCAACCGGGCTGCGACGTCAGAACGGCGCCCCTCCTCAATGCTTATGAGAGGACCCAAGGACCTACCGGCAATTTCAGGTACAAGCAGCTACACAAATACGAGATCTTCATTTTTTATACGAGTCTCGCAGGAGCTAAATACTTGACTCACATTTCCATTGGGCAGGCGGGAAATCTCGATTCGTGCTACGTCGGAGAGCGCTATCTTTGGCGGCGGCTTAGCATCTGGTGCGGAACTCGGTTGCGGTACATCCTCACCATCGGCCAGACATAGCTCTTCATCTCGCGTCAGACAGCCGCGGTTCCCGCTTCGCCTCTTTGCCCTCCCAACCCGCGCCTTCCCGCACTCCGTCATTCCTCACATTCCGCCCCGCCCCTCCAGCCCACCACCCCAATTCTGATACCATGCAAAACTATGAAGAAGCTTCTCCGCATCGCGGCGCTCGTGGCGCTTCCCTTGCTGCTGGTGGCGCAGCAGGGCGATCTCTTCAAGGAACTGCGTTTCCGGCTCATCGGGCCGTTTCGCGGCGGCCGCGTGGTGGCGGTCGCCGGCGTGCCGTCGGAGCCCAACGTCTACTACTTCGGAGGCGTGGGCGGGGGCGTCTGGAAGACCACCGATAGTGGCGCAAGCTGGACGCCTATCTCGGACGGATTCTTCAAGACCTCTTCGGTGGGCGCCATCGCGGTGGCGGATTCCGATCCGAACGTGATCTACGTGGGGATGGGAGAAGCCTGCGTGCGCGGCAACGCCTCCAATGGCGATGGCGTTTACAAATCCGTGGATGGCGGCAAGACCTGGCGCAACGTGGGCCTGCAGGATACGTATCACGTCGGCTCGGTGCTGGTGGATCCCCGGAATGCCGATGTGGTGTATGTGGCCGCGCTGGGGCATCTGTGGGGACCCAACGAACAGCGCGGGGTCTTTCGCTCCACCGATGGCGGCGCCACCTGGAAGCAGGTGCTTACGCGGGGGCCGGATGCGGGTGCGGTGGACCTGGCGCTGGACCCCTCCAATCCGCGGGTGATCTACGCCGGCTTCTGGCAGGTGCGACGCAATCCCTACCATTTCGATAGCGGCGGGCCGGGCAGCGGGCTATGGAAATCCACCGATGGGGGCGATCACTGGACCGACATTTCGCGCGCGCCGGGAATGCCGCGGGGCGTGCTCGGCCGCATCGGGGTGACCGTTTCGCCGGCCAATCCGGAGCGCGTCTGGGCCATCGTGGAAGCCGCCGACGGGGGCCTGTTCCGCTCCGAAAATGCCGGGCGCACGTGGACCAAGGTCAGCGGCTCCAATGACATTCGCCAGCGCGCCTGGTATTACTCGCACATCTACGCCGACCCCAAAAACCCCGAGGGCATTTACGCGCTCAACGTGGGGATGCTGCACTCGATCGATGGCGGCCGGACCTTTTCCGCCATGCGCCCGCCGCACGGCGACAACCACGACCTGTGGATCGCGCCCGATAACCCGCTGCGCATGATCGAGAGCAACGACGGCGGGGCCAACATCAGCAGCGACGGCGGGCATACCTGGTCGAGCATCATGAACCAGCCCACGGCGCAGTTCTACCGGGTGGCGCTGGACAACGATTTCCCCTACAACGTGTACGGCGCGCAGCAGGACAACACCACCGTGCGGACCGCCAGCCGGACCTCGGGATTCGGCATCACCGAGCAGAACTGGTACGACGTGGGGGGCGGGGAGAGCGGCTGGATCGCCCCCGATCCCAAGGATTCCGAGATCGTCTACGCCGGCTCCTACGACGGCCTGATCACCCGCCAGGACCACCGCACCGGGCAGATGCGCGACGTGAACGCGTGGCCCGACAACACCATGGGCTACGGCGTGGACGCCATGAAGTACCGCTTCCAGTGGAGCTATCCGATCGCTTTTTCGCCGCACGACCCCAAGACGCTTTACATCGGCGCGCAGGTGCTGCTGAAATCCACCAACGAGGGCCAGAGCTGGGAGGCCATCAGCCCGGACCTGACGCGCAACGACAAATCCAAGATGGGGACTTCGGGCGGTCCCATCACCCAGGACAACACCTCCATCGAATACTACTGCACGATCTTCACCTTCATGGAATCGCCGGTGACGAAGGGCGTGATCTGGACCGGCTCGGACGATGGGCTGGTGCACGTGACACACGATGGCGGCAAGAACTGGGCCAACGTCACGCCCAAGGACATGCCGGAATGGATTCAGATCAACTCCATCGACGCCTCGGCGCACGATGCCGGAACGGCCTATGTGGCGGCCACCATGTACAAGTCCGACGACTTCCGCCCGTACCTTTATAAAACCAGCGATTACGGGCAGACCTGGAAGAAGATAGTCAACGGCATTCCGGATCACAACTTCACCCGCGTGGTGCGCGAGGATCCCAACCACAAAGGGCTGCTGATCGCGGGCACGGAATTCGGTCTGTACATTTCCTATGACGATGGCGAAAACTGGAAGCCGTTCCAGCTCAACCTGCCCATCACTCCCATCACCGACGTGGCCTTTCAGAAGCGCGAGCAGGAGCTGGTGGTGGCCACCCAGGGGCGGTCGTTTTACATCCTGGACGATGTGCCGCTGCTCTACCAGTTGAACGACGCCGTGATGAGCGAAGACGCGCACCTGTTCAAGCCCAAGGACACTTACCGTTTTGGCGGAGGTGGGCGGGGCGGCGGAGGCGGGCGCGGCGGCCCCGCGGTGGGCGAAAACCCGCCCGGGGGCGCGGTGATCTATTACTGGCTGAAGGAGCGCCCGCAGGGCGAGGTCACGCTGGAGTTTCTGGATTCGGCGGGCAAGCTGGTGAAGAAATTCTCCAGCAAGGTGGTGGAACCGGTGCAGGCGCCCGCGGGAGAAGGCGAAGAGAATCCCTTCGCCGGGCCGCCGCCCGCGCGAGTCGCCACGCAGGCGGGCATGAACCGCTTCGTGTGGAACCTGCGCTATCCGGATGCCACCACCTTCCCCGGCCTGATCATGTGGGCCGCCAGCGTGACCGGGCCGCGGGTGGCGCCGGGTGCTTACCAGGTGCGCCTGACCGTGGACGGGAAATCGCAGACGCAGGGTTTTGAAGTGAAGAAAGACCCGCGGCTCACCACCACCCCCGAGGATTACGCCAAGCAGGTGACCCTGGCTTTGCAGATTCGCGACAAGCTCTCCGCCACCAATGAAGGCGTGATCCGCATCCGCGAAGTGCGTAAACAGTTGGAGCCATACACCACGCGCAGCGACAAACGCGTGGCGGACGCCGCCAAAGCGCTGGTGGCCAAAATGACCGCAGTGGAAGAGGAACTCTACCAGACCAAGAACCGCGCGAGCGAGGACCCTCTGAATTACCCCATCAAGCTGAACAACAAGCTGGCGCACGTGCTGGGGGTGGTTTCGAACGCGGATGCCCAGCCCACCCAGCAATCCTACATGGTCTACGAAGACCTGGCGACGAGGGTGAACGGGGAGCTGAAATCGCTGGATGGCCTGATGACCAGCGACCTGGCGGCCTTCAACAAACTGCTGCACGATACCAACGTCCCAGCTGTGGAGGCCCCGCAGAAGGTGGGGCAGTAACGGCGGGGCGGCAGAGGCTCACTCGGTCTCGGGCGGGTTTTGTCTTCCGGCGGGCCACAGGCGGCCGTGCATGTCGAGCCAGTCGCCCGAAGGCCGGCCGGAGATGGGCTCGGAGC
>JASHSS010000119.1 GCA_030038565.1 Bryobacteraceae bacterium | reverse complement strand
GGCCTTGCACCAGTGCCGCCAGGGCGGGAGACAAGGCCATGAGGAAATTCGATGGTCCCCGACGGAAGCCGGCTTCCGAGAGGCCTCGCGACCAGGCGTGGTGTAGTTGGTTGGAAACCATCAGATCGACGCCGCGCTCTTCCAGTGTTCGGGCGGCCGAGCGGATTACCTCGGCGGGGGCGCCGCTGCCCTCCGGGTCCAGCGGCGCCAGGCAATCGGCAATCGTCCCCACTCGCAGATCGCCGAACTGCCGGTGGCCGCGCATAGGAGTATCGAGCAGAACCGCCCAGCCGCCGGCGGCGCGCATGCGCAGAAAACGCGAGGCATCCGGCGGATAGATCCGGTCGAGTGCGGCGGCGTCGCGCACGGCCGCCATCCCATAACGCGGCCGGCAATTTTCCCAGACCGCATCCGCCCAGGGAGTGAAGCGGGGCGGCATTTCCAGCGGCGCGGGTCCGGCGGTGCGCCGAGCGGCGCCGGCCAGTTTCATCGCCAGCCAACCGATTCCGCTGCAGGCGGCAGCGTCACAGGCAAAGCTGCGGAGCGGGGAGGATCGGAGGACCCGAATCTGGCGCAGAAAAGCGTAGGGATGCGGCACCTTGAAATAGAAAGGTACAGCCGCCATGCGCCACTTCAGCCGCTTCAGTATTTGGGGCAGCGGCCGGTCCCACCCACCCATCCCCAGCGCGTAGAGGCGGGGCTCGCGCTGGAGCGCGTCACGCACCAGACGGACGGCCAACACGGCATAAGCCCGGTCCACAAGGCCTTCGGAAAGCGGCAGCCGGTAATGGGCCACCGGGCGGGTTTCGCCGGCAAAGGAGAACTCCTGGCGGCGCAAAATGTAACCGCCGCGCACCTCGCCGCCTTCCACCGCCAGCCAGATCTCCACCCCCGGCATCCAGCGGGGGTCGGGAGTCTCTGGTAACCGTAACGCCGCCTCTATTCCGCCGGCCGCCAGGCGCCGGTTGAACCGCGCGACCGCGGCCGCGCGGCCGGGCAGGTAAGGAACGATCTCGATGCCCATCAGGCGCCGCTCGAGGCCGCGATTTGCCCGACGGCGTCCACGCGGTCCATCTTAGAAGCGGCCGGCGGCCTTATAACTCAGTCCGGCGGCTTTCATATCGGCCTCAAGCATCATGTGGACCAGTTCCTGGAACTGGGTTCGGGGCTCCCACTTCAGGACGACACGCGCTTTGGCCGGGTCGCCGATCAACAGATCGACTTCCGCCGGCCGGTGAAGTTGGGGATCGGTGGCCACGTAGTCGCGGTAATCCAGTCCAGCCAGCCCAAAAGCGGTTTCGGCGAACTCGCGCACCGAGTGGGTTTCCCCGGTGGCCACCACGTAATCGTCGGGTGCGTCCTGCTGCAGCATCCGCCACATGGCCTCGACGTACTCGGGCGCGTGGCCCCAGTCGCGGCGCGCTTCCAGGTTCCCGAGGCGCAGTTCGCTCCTGGCGCCGGCGGCGATGGCCGCCACGCCGGAGGTGATTTTGCGGGTCACAAACTCATAGCCGCGGCGGGCCGATTCGTGATTGAAGAGGATCCCTACCGAGGCATGCAGGCCATAAGCCTCACGGTAATTGCGGGTGAGGTCGAAACCGGCCACCTTGCTGATTCCGTAGGCCGAGCGCGGGTGGAAACGGGTGCGCTCGTTCTGCGGCGTTTCCTCCACCTTGCCGAACATTTCGCTGGATCCGGCGAAGTAGAAACGGCAGCGCGGCGCGGCCTCGTGGATGGCCGCCAGCATGTAGTGCGTGCCGTTAATGTTGGTGTTCAGGGTAGAGAATTCGTCGTCGAAGGAATAACTGACAAAGCTCTGCGCGGCCAGGTGATAGCACTCGTCGGGTTCCACGCGGCGCACGATCTGGTAGATGCTGGGGAAGCTTTCGAGGGACCCGGCGTGCAGCGTAATGGCGTCGCGGATTTCGGCAATCCGCCGCAATCGATGGCTAGGGTCTTCCAGAGCCACCCGGCGCACCAGTCCGTGCACTTCGTAGCCTTTCCCCAGCAGGAGTTCCGCCAGGTACGAGCCATCCTGTCCGGTAATGCCCGTGATGAGCGCCTTACGCTTGCCCATAGTTTCGCCGAATCGGTCCTTCCCGAACATCGTAGCAGCCTCGGTGCAAGTCCGGCTGGGCGGCCATTCACTACTGTGCCGGATTTCGGAAGGCCGCCCTCCCTCTTCTGCGCACCTGCCACACGAACATCGAGCTGATCCAGTAATTCCACACCGATCCGACCGCGAGGCCGGCGGCGGCGGCCAGGTACCAGGGCACGGCAATCGCGGTGAGGTATTCCAACACCCGCAGGTTGAGGAACAGGCCGACCGAGCAGGCCGCGTAAAACAAAGCCATCCCCATAGCGAGACGTTTGCCATGCAGTCGGGCGGAACGGAAGGTGAAGTGATTGTTGAGCAGAAAATTGATAGCGATCACCAACACGCTGGAGATAAGTTGGGCCCTTTCGAGGCTGACGCCGGGGATCACTCGAAGCAGGTTCACAAACGCCAGATGTGCGAGGACGCCAACCGCGCCGGCACAGCCGAAGATTACGTAGCTGGCGGGTACGAAATCGCCGAACAGTTTGTCGGCCACTAACGTGAGATACTCCACCCCGACGACGATGTCCAACTTGCTGCGCCCGTGCAAGCGCGGGCGGAAGCGGTAGGGAATTTCCGCCAGCCGCACCGGCCGGCGTGCGGAGACCACCAGATCGAGCAAAATTTTGAAACCGCTACCACTAAGCCAATGAGCCACCTCATCGAGATAAGCGCGGGTCAGCACAAAGTACCCGCTCATGGGATCGGAGAGGGCCGTGGAACAGATCAGGGCACTCAACCGGCGGCCCATGCGCGACAGCGCGCGGCGATGCGGCGGCATCGCGTCCATGCCGCCTTCCATGAGTCTGGTGGCGGCCACCAGGTCGAGCGAAGAATGCCGCAACTTGTCCAGCATGGCGGGCAGAATGGATTCGTCGTGCTGAAGATCGCAGTCCATCACCGCCAGGTATGGGGCGCTACTGGCCAGCATGCCCTCCACGGCGGCGGAAGCCAGGCCGCGGCGTCCGATGCGCTGGAGCACCCGTACGCGGGAATCGACCTGCGCCAGCTCGCGGGCGGCCTCCGCCGTGGCATCGGCTGAGTCGTCGTCCACAAAAAGGACTTCGTAATCGATGCCGCGCAGCACGGCTTCGAGCGCGTTGAGAAATGGCACAAGATTCTCGCGTTCTTCCAGAGTGGGGACGACGATCGTGAGTTCGGGCATCGAAATGCCGTGTTCAGGCGCTCATCCAGCGATTCTCCGGCCCAAGGCTTTCAGGGGGAACTTCACGCCTTCCAGCATAATCTTGCGCGAGAACTTGGATTTACCGGCCTCGCGTTCGCAGAAGACGATCGGGAACTCGCCGAAGCGGGCGCCCTGGCGGTGGAGGTTGAACTTCATCTCCATCAGAAACGCATACCCCTCCGAACGGATGGAGGCCAGATCCAGCTTGCGGAGTATTTGGGCGCGATAACCGACAAAGCCAGCGGTCATATCGTGCACCGGCACTCCGGTGAAGGCCCGGGCGTAGAGATTCGCGCCGAAACTTAACGTGCGGCGCCGGAAATCCCACTTCTGGCTGCCGCCTCCCGTTACGTAGCGGGAGCCGATGGCCACGTCGTATTCACCCAGCATCTCGAGCAACCGGGGCAGCATTTCCGGCGGGTGGGAGAGATCGGCATCGAACTGGATTATGTGATCGTCCAGACCGTCGCGAAGAATCTCCTGCATCGCCTGACGGCAGGCGGAGCCGTAACCTAGCTTGCCGGGGCGGACCAGCAGGCGGACTCGGGAATCGAATTGTTGCACCCGGCGGATCTCGTCGGCGGTGCCATCGGGGGAGTTGTCGTCGACGAAAAAGATGGCTTCCCGCGCAGCCGCCTTACGGATGCGGGACACCAGCGAGACGATATTGTCCCGTTCCTTATAAGTCGGGATGATCAGCATGGCCTAGGACATATTGCGCTCATAGATCTCATATCCGGGATTCCTGAAGACCATATGGTAACGATGGTCGAGCATATCGCGAATCTGCCGGTAGGCGTCGGGTTCATCGGCTTTGATGGCGGGAATCCATTCCTGGTAACGGTTCTGATCGAGGACCAGGAAGCGCGCCTGCTTACCGGATTTGTACCCCAGGCGAAAGTCGTCGATCACACGGCCATCGAAGCCTAACTCGAAAGCCAACTCGGCGCTGCCGAAGATCCGGTCGCCGGGGCCAAGATGCTTTCTGAGGTAAGCCACCGAAGTCAGATAGCGGGTGTCGTAGTAATCTGTCCGGAAGCGGGATAGGAAGACCGACCCCTGCACCAGGATCATGGAGCCCGCAATGCCGGCCAGAAGCCAGCGCGGCGCCGCGCCCTGCTGCCATGCCGTGGTCAACCAGGCTGCCAGGATGGCGATCACGGGCAGCATAAAATGCAGCAGATAGAATGGATGGATCTCTTTGTCCACCGCTGCCATGGTAATTGTGGAAGCCAGCCAGACCAGAAGCAGGGCGCGATATCCCTGGTGCCGGCGAATCCGGGCTGTGGCGAACGCGCCTACCAAGCCGGTGAGGTAGATCGCCAGAGCGATGATCTTGATGTGGCTGAAGCCGCGCGTATCGGGGGCAAGGCCGAACATCCAGGCGTATCGTTCGATACTCTGCGCGTACAGATTGGCCCACAACGATCCGGTGAGGACGCGGTTGCCGGCGTCGCTTGAGAACTGGGACCACCAGAGGGCGGGGTCCTGGAGAATGTAGGCGCCCCAGGCCGCGGCCGCCAGCAAGTAGGGAATGCCCGCTAGCAGGATGTGCGGGATGCCAATGCGGCGGCGGTCGTAATACAGCACGAGAGCCACCAGGGCAGCACACCAACCCAACGCCAGGGGATGGGCCAGCGCGGCGGCCGCGACACAGGCATTGGAGGCCAGCACGGCGCGCGAAAAATGCCGCTCGCGGAGGCTAAGGTAGACCGCCAGTCCGCCCGAGCCGAGGGCGGCGCACATCATGTCCATGCGCCCCACCGCCGCGCCCCACAGGAAGGTAAAGTCTATAGACAGGAGGGCCACCGTGCATAGCGCCACCTGCACATCACCCGAAAGCCTGCGCATGATCACCGCCCAAGCCAGCAGGGCGACTGCACCCCACAGCACGGAGTAGACGCGCACGGCGAGGAGCTGGATGGGAAAGACACGGAACCAGAGAGACAAGGAAAAGGGGAAAAGCGGCATGATCCAATAGGTGTACCGGTCGATCTGCTGCAAGTTGCGGTGACCGCGCACGCCCCACGCGGCGGTGGGATCGAGCACCGGAGTTCCCATGTATCCGCGAGTGATCAGATTGACTGCCGGACCGGCAAACCAGGCCTCGTCGCACCAGGGCATGAGGGTGCGGGCGTTGGCCAGAGCTAACCCGAAATACACCAGAACGATAGCCGCCAGTTCCAGCTTGTCGTTTCTACCCATAGGAAGCGCCAGGGAGGCCCGCACGCAAGGATTGATCTTAGCATGGGGTGACCGGTGGGAAGCCTGCCGGAGAATCACCGGGCCGCGCCTGGCTTGAGCCTTTGAACTCAAACTTAGCCGGCAGGATGCAACAGGAGTCCGATTGGTGACAAACTGTAGGGTAAGGATGGAAAACTTTCCGGAGCTATACAAAACCGGTCTCCTGCGAGCACTGGAGACCATCGACCTGGCGAAAGTGCAGCGGGCGATCGAGATTCTGTCTCAGGCACGGGACCAGGGCCGCCAGATTTTCGTCTGCGGAAACGGAGGCAGCGCTTCCACAGCGTCGCATTTCGTTTGCGATATGGTGAAGGGCGCGAGTTTCGGCCGCCAACGCCGGTTTCGCATCATGGCCCTGACCGATTCGCTGCCCACTCTGACGGCCTATTCCAACGACGTCAGCTACGAATGCGTGTTTGTGGAACAACTGAAGAACTTCGCCCGCCCGGACGACGTGGTGATGGCCTTCAGCGGGTCCGGCAATTCGCCCAACGTGCTGCGCGCGGTGGAATACGCGAATTCGATCGGCTGCCAGACCATCGGGTTCACCGGCCGCAATGGCGGCAAACTCGGTGGTCTGGCACAGCTAAACATCCAGGTGTCCGATCCGCACATGGGGCGCATTGAAGACGGGCACATGGCTGCGATGCACATGATTGTGTACTACTTCATGGACGCGGAGCCAAAGCACCTGGAGTCGCAGCCGGCGGCGGCCGCTCAAGGCAGTGAGGCCACCTGCACTGGCGTTTGAGCTAATACAAGTCCATTGGCTCCCCTGTACTTGACCCGGTAATATACCACCCGCTGCGGCAACCCGGGTATGGCAATCGAACAGCCGTTGGCGCAGGCTGCCCCAGCCAGTCCGGCTTCTGTTCCCCCCGTGCCTTCCCCGGCAAACGAAAACGGAATCGGCCCCACCGTGGCGCTCATCGCCACGCACGTTTCCTTCCGCGTAGTGCAATAAAACTGATTGGGCAATCCGTCCTCCAGGTATCCGAATTCCAGAATCGCGTTGGTCGCACCCAGCCCCGCCGGCGGATTCACATTCACGACCAGCGGCACGAACGCGCCGCGCGAGACTGAATCGGGCCCCGGAAACGGCGGCATTTTTCCGACCATAATGGTGTCGTCCGAACCACTCAAGGCGGTCGCCCGGAATAGCAGCCATGAGGCATCGGGCAAAGTTCGCACGTTCTGATTGACATCCAGAAGACGCTGCCGGATCAGTCCCTTGGTCAGAAGCCGTCCCACCTTTCCTTCGGCATCGGTCTTTCCGTATCCTATTTGTGCTATCCCGTTCAGATAGGCGCCGGTGTTATACACGCAAAGATCGTTGCTGGCGCCGCAGCCATAGGTTCCGTCGCTCCGCGGCATGGCGTACGGGCAATTCACGTAGATATCTCCCCGCGCGGATCCCGTACGGCACTCCCCGGCATTACGGCTCACGCAATAATGATACGAATCCACGCTCGAATCGCTGATCGCGTTTCCCGTCGCCGCCGAACTGACGTCCGTGAGCGGTTGCGTACCGCAGAAAGCCATGGTGGCCTGCAGCTTTCGGTTTACCCCGTTCAGGTTGGCGTTCGGCCCACCAATCTGGGTCAGGTTATCTCCGTCTGTGGTTACCGACGAGAATTTGTAAAGCTGCCCCGAAACCGGCACGGCCCGATCGGCCAGACTCGGTCCGAGCGTGCCTGCCGGACGAGCATCCAGGAACCACTGTGTCTCCCCGGACGGGGCGTCATCCTGCGGGCGGCTGGTGTGGTCCTGCGATGATTCGATATAGTTGGTCACCCCCGTCGAGCCGGCGAATGACGGACCAAGTGCCTCGTATACAGTGGGCGGCCCCATGTACGCATTTGGCGCCAGTAACGACGCCAACACATTCGTCCCGTCCGATACACCGTATCCTCCAACAAATCCGGGGTTGTAGAATGGCACGGCGCCTGTCACCACGTTGGGCCTGGGGAACGGGTGGTCCCAATCGTCCAGAATTCCCATGGTCCCGCCGCCGCTGTTCGTCCCGTGAGGGTCGTTGGCAAAGTCCCAAATCCACGACGTGTTCGACTGCCCGTAATCCCACCGCTGTGCCAGGCAATCCTCGTTCAGCACGATGGTGCCTGTATGGGAACTGACCGGATAGACGCCGCCGAATCCCCTTTCGAGCAGCCATTGGTTCCCGGTCTTTTGGATCAACTGAACCAGTTCATTATTGCCCGGCGAGACCTGGAAGACGTCACCGGCCGCCGAGTTCTGTAAGTATCCCCAGGAAGCATTCTGCGGGCAGTTGTCCGCGTCGATCGACGCTGGTGTCTTGTTGCAAGGTTCGCCGTCCACAGTTACCAGGTCGCATCCCGCGCTTCCGTAGGGACAGCCGCTCGATCCGGCCGCAATGGACGGCTGCGACCCCAAAACCCCGGACGCCACCGTCGAAACGTAGGGTCCCCCACCGGGTATACCGGGATTCGCAAAGTACTTTCCTGCAATCCAGGCAATATTCCGCTCGCCGGCAGTCACCTGCGGCTCGCCGGCAATAAATAACGTATGCAGAGCACACCATCGCGCGGGCGCCGCACTCCAGGTGGTTGATGCGGCTACAACGCAGCCGGGAAGCCCTCCGCCCACGCATCCCGCAGCCGTGCCGATCATGGTTGGATTAAAGACGACCACCCAGGCCAACGTATCCTGTTGGCTTCCCAGTTCCCCGCACCCGATCACCAGTTGTCCGTTTTGCATCCCGGAAATGGAGCAGTTTTGGAACACGCTACGGTTAAAGGACGGGGAATACCCCGAGGTGAACTCCCCGATCAGGGATAGCAGATCCGACGAGGTCGCCGACGAAGTCATATTTGAGCACGACAAGCCCAGGTTGTTGGGCTGGTTGTTACTGCTCAGCAGGCACGAGAGGACGATGGGGTTATTCGACAAATCCTGACCCAGGCAATACATCTGCTCCGGGTCCGTCGGCCCAGTCCCGGCAATCGTCCACGAGGCCGGATTGCTGCACAGGCCATTCTGAAATCCATTCGGCCCGCTCTGTGAACTGTAAAACAGGAAGCCCAGGTAGTTGGCGTCACCGGTGATGTGATCGATCCAATAGACCATCGGTAGACCGCCGTTGATGACGCACCGGTACCCCAGGTCGCCGGTCGCCGTATTCTGGGTTAAGGTGTCGCTACACACCTGCGGCGAACCGGAAGACGGCCAGCCGAGCAGAACGGAAGTGGTGATGCTGTACTTGGCGTATTGCAAATAGATCGTGTCGGTGCTGGAGGTCTTTTTGCGTACCATAATGCCGAAATTCCCGGCGCTATAGCTGGCCCCAGCTTGAGGCACGCTCAGGATGGGAGAGCAGGAAGCCGGATTCACCGATAACCACTGCGCACCGGCGGGACCCGCAAGAGTGCACTGAGATCCCGCGATTGTAATCATGCTCCCTGCGACCCAATTCACGGAGAAGTAACTCCCGCCCGTCCACGTGACGTTACCGGATGTGTCCACGTTCACCTGCCCCGAAACAGGCTCGATGTCCGTTCGCACCAGCGGCGGGTACCCGGCAGGGGTCCAGCCTGCCATCAAAGGCACCGAACTCCCGGCGGTTGCAAATGTCGAGGTATTGACCGTGGTCCCCAGGGCGACGTCCTGGACATTCGATGAGTTCGGCCAGCAGGACACCCCATTCACGGTTATGCAGGCCTGAATCTTAGCGTTGTCCGCCACGCACGGCCCACTGCACCAGCCCAGCACGGAAAAGGTCAACGATTCCAGCGGATATACATCGCCGAATACCAAGTCCTGATCTCGCAGGAAAAGCCAGTCGCTGTTCGTGCCGGTGTAACTGGCTGACAAGTTGTCATCGGCCAGAATTTGTGTGGGATTGGTCCAGGCCCTGTCGAAATCGATGGCCGTTGCAAACGAATGGTCTCCCGCCGGTGCGTTGCTCGTGGGCTGGTCCTGGGGCATGGTCACGCGTTTCAAAAGCATCCCGGTTTGTGGATCCACGACCGTCTCGCTGCGCCCGGTGGTGTTCACCCAATTGGTGAACTGGGGCCAAGCATATTGCCCGCCGGAGACAAAATAGCCGCTCTGCCCCGCGTTCGGATCGGCCGGTAGATCCTCGTTGTAGGTATTTCCCAGAGCAATGTTACCGGTGGTAAATGTCCCAGTCGCCGTGTCCGTACCGCAGGTTATTAGATAGTAATGTTGCGTGTAGGCTTGCAAGGCCCGTGAGTACCAATTCCCGTCCGTGCCCTGGTCTGCCCGCCGTTTTCCGATCACGAACACACGCGCCCGGCCGCTCGTCAGATTACCGGTGCGGCTATCCTGATCCTCTCCCGGAAACAATGCCGGATCCACGTCGTGCACCAGAGGTTGCAAGCTCGCCGACTCGCTAACCTGAAGGCTGCAAGCCGACGCGCCAGGGGCGGTATAACGTAAGATCGCCTGAGTGGCGGTAGTGCTGTCCACCGCCACATTAGTAATCGTAGCCGCTGCCAACGCCGGCCAAAACAGTACCAACATAAGACCGTAATGGGCAATTCTTTGCATTCGTATCTCCCAGTTTCCCGAACGTCGTCCAGGTCTGCGCCCACGCGTCCACTGGAAGGCGTATAGAGCGCAGGTAACCTGGCCGAACGAGGCATTCACCATCCTCAGCCAAATCGTAACATCCGATAGGTGCCGCGCCAGGAAACCGGGCTAGGCAAGTTATTGAAAATATTGCATATCCACTTTGGGGAAGTTGGTGAACGGCTTGCAAAACTCGGCTCCAAAATTGTCTAAACAGGTAATTAAGGGTCTGCTTAGCTCGATATTTGGAGATCTACTTGCTCAGAACCGTTTTCTCGGGCTTGCTCGCGCTTGCATAGACA
>JASHSS010000118.1 GCA_030038565.1 Bryobacteraceae bacterium | reverse complement strand
TAGATTCCGGTGCGGCGCGTCTCGTAGGGGAAGCAGACGAAGTGCGAATCGGGGAAGCCGTCGCGGAGCACCGGCAATTCGGGGCCCTGTCGGTACGCGAGGTTGAGAATGCCATCCGCGCCATTGGGAACCATGCCGGTGGCCAGCACCAGCAGGTCCACGCAGACGGTGATGGATTCGCCCAGCAGGGTGTGCTGAGCGGTCACAGCTAGGCGGCCATCCGGCCAGCGCTCCACCGAGGCCACTTCGCCCTTGGTGAAGAAGTTCATGGGGTGGTCCTGCGCCTGGCGGTAGACGCGCTCGTCCTGGCCGGGCGTGCGGAGATCCTTATAGATGACGTAAACCTGCGCGTGGGGATCCTGCTGGCGGACGTAGGAGATCTGGGTGAGCGTCTGCATGCAGCAGGCGGAAGAGCAGTAGGGCAGGTGTTGCGGGTCGCGGGAGCCGGCGCACTGGACGAACAGGATGCTGCGGGGCGGCTGTCCGTTCGAGGGACGCAGGATGGGGCCGGCCGCGGCCATGCGCTCGAGATCCACGCTGGTGACCACGTCGGGAGTGAGGCCGTAGCCCAGGTGAGCCAGCCGCGAAGCGTCGTAGGGTTTCCAGCCGGTGGCCACCACGATGGCGCCGGCGCGGACGGTCTGCTCGCCGGACGCGGTGGTCAGGGTCACATCGAACATGCCCGGCTGGCCTTCGATTTTGCGGACCTGGGTGGAGCAGAAGGTGGTGATGCGCGGATTGTAGAGGGCCCTTTCGGCGAGTTCCTCCATAGAGTGGGCCGACTTCCGTGAGCCGGCCGCCCGCCCGCCCAATTCGGCTTCTTTCTCCACCAGGACCACCTGGTAACCGGCGGCGGCCGATTCGAGGGCCGCGGTGATTCCCGCGAGGCCCCCTCCGACCACCAGCAGGGTGCGGGAAATCTCGCCGGTCAAAGCCTCCGGCGGCTCGGTTTTGCGGGCCCGCGCGATGCCCATCCGCAGATAATCCGCGGCCAGCAGTTGGGTGTCTTCGTCCTTGGGCGCGTGGCACCAGGCGACGTGCTCCCGCAGGTTCACGCGCTCGACCACGGTTCCGTGGTTAAAGTGGAACACCTCGGCTTTGAAGCGCGGCGAGCACGCGGCCACCACCACGGTATCGACCGAGCCCGCGGCGCAGTCCTGGCGGATGACGCCCGCGGCTTCCGGGCTGCACAGCGCGCCGTGGGTGCGGCAGACGGCGGCTTTCGATTCGCCCGTTCCCACCTTGGCGAGTTGGGCGGCGTCGATCGCCTCGCCGATGCCGCAGCCGGTGCAGATGTAGACCCCCAGCTTACTCATGGCGCACGCTCCGGTGGGCCCATTGCAGTGCCCTCAACGCGGCGCCGGTGGAATCCTGCACGGTGGCGGAGACTTCCGCCGGGCGGCGTATGCAACCCGCGGCGACGAAGCCGCCGGAGCCCTCCGATCCGTTGAGGAAACCGAATTCATCGCGCGCCAGCCCCTCCGGGAGGCCCTCCTGCTGGGGCACCATACCTGTGGCCAGAACCACCAGTTCGAATTGCAGGGTGTTCTTGCGCCCGGCCAGGGTGTCTTCGGCGGTCACCAGCAGATCGCCGGTGGCCGGGTTTTCTTCCACGCGCGCCACCTTTCCCTTGATCAGGCGCAAGTTGCGGTCCTGGGAGACGGCGGCGCCGAACTCCTCCAGGCGTCCGGGAGTGCGGATATCGATATAAAAAATGGTGATGGCAGTTTCCGGATATTGCGCGCGGATATAGGCGGCGTGCTTGAGGGAAGCCGTGCAGCAGACCGCCGAGCAATAGGGCAGGTGGTTCTCGTCGCGCGACCCGGCGCACTGCACGAAGGCTACGGTGTGCGGCTCGCGGGCATCCGAGGGGCGCAGGATGCGGCCGGCAGTGGGTCCATCGGCAGCCGCCATGCGCTCCAGCATCACGTTGGTCACCACGTTGCGGAACTTGCCGAAGCCCAGGGTGTCGAGCCGGGCGGCGTCGTAGGGCTTCCAGCCGGTGGCCGCGACGACGGCGGATACCTGAAACTCGCGCAGCTCCGGTTGCGCATCCAGGTGGATGGCTCCATAGGCGCAGGCGGTCTGACACGCCTGGCAACCGCTGGGGCAGGCGGCGCGGTCGATGGCGTAGAGGGCTGGATAGGCCATGGCGTGGGGCAGGTAAGCCGCCCTGGTTTGGGAGAGGCCGTAATTGAACGGGTCGGGGCGTTCCGCGGGGCAGACCCCGGCGCAGACGCCGCAGAGCGTGCAGGATTCGCCCACGAAGCGCGGCTCGACCCGCACGGTGGCTTCGAAGGCGCCCGCGGAGCCGCTCACTTCAACGACTTCCGCCTGGGTGAGGACGGTGACGTTCGGCGATTCGCGCAGGCTGCGGTAGTGCATCTCCAGGCCGCAGGCGGGCGGGCAGAGCTTGGGGAAATACTGGTGCAAGCCGGCCACGCGGCCACCCAGGCTGGCGGATTTCTCCACCAGGATGACGCTCACCCCGGTGGCGGCCAGTTCCACGGCCGCGGTCAACCCGGCGATGCCCCCGCCGATCACCAGCACCGGCCTGGATCCAGCCAGGTTCACTGGCGGCCCCTCCGCATCTTCATGGAGCGCTCGCCGAAGATGGCGAAACGGAGCCATTGGATGGCGAATTCCAGCAATTCCTCGTCGTCGGCGCGGAGCGCCTCGATGCGGGCCTCGTCGAGTTCAAAAAGCTGGAGGAAGCGGGTCTCGAAGACAAAGCGGCGGAAACGGTCCAGGTCGTAGCAGGCCATGTAGAACATAGCCGCCTGCGGTTGGGTGAGCGGGCGGTCTCCGTCCCAAAAATCGTGCAGGGTGAGTTCCTTAAATCCCGCGCCCATCATTTCGAAGGTCTCCGCGCCTTGCGATTCCATCCATTGGCGCACCGAGACCGGCTCGTTCCGGTCGTGTCCGTGACAGAGGTTTTCGCGGATTACGAAATGAAAGGGCTGGTCCGCGGGAGTGGGGGTTTTCGGCTCGGCCGCTCCCAGGGGGTACATGCGGCAGGCCCAGGGCCGGTGGGCATATACCGAGCAGCCCTGGCAACCCGGCGTCTCCGCCGCGGACAGAAACGGGCACAGCTTGTCGCCTTCCCGCATCCGCAGCATGACAATCGGAAACTTCTGGCCGGGAGCCTGGGGGGACAGGGTGTACTTCTCCAGAAATTCGGTGGAATCGATACCCAGGGCGCGCTTCAGGCGCAGGACATCATAAGGCGTGAGCACGATGGCGACGTCGCGGCAGCACCGGCCGAAGCAATCCAACGCGGGGTTGCAAGCGAACGAAAAGCAATCGTCCAGCGCCATCCGGTTGCCGGCGGATAGAATGGTCTGCGGCGAAACGCCGGCTTCACACGTCATGGGAGGGCCCCTCCTGGGGATCGGAGATGATGTGGTTCCTAAAATCTTCGGCGGACCAGACCGGCAGAGGACCGCTCTGGCCGCTGACCGGATCCAGCCGGTGGCGGTACGACCCCGCCACGTTGAACTGGGATCGCATCCACTCCCAGCCGCGGACATAATACGGGCAATCGTCGTTGAAACACACGAACTGAAACGCGCCGGACCAACTGGCCCCATCGGGGTTTGCCCAACGGCTCATAGGGGTTCCGCAATGCGGACAACGGGTTTCGTCTCCTGGTGACATGGCTAGGATTTCAAGGCGGGAGGCCTCCGGTGACCTCCCGCCCGGCTCGTCAGCTTCAGACGCTCGCGGCTGCGGGCTGCTTGGGCTGCGATTCGAAGACGTGCAGGATCGGCCGGCTGATGGTTTCCCAGGTATTGGTCTGGGGATCGAACCGGCAGTTGGCAAATACGTGCCAGTTCTGCTCGTCGAGTTTGGGCTTGTCGGCGCGGAAGTAGTATCCCGGCCAACGGGTTTCCTGGCGGAACAGGATCGTCCGCACGTGCGCTTCGGCCTGCCACATGCGGTGCACGTTCTCCCAGCAGCGCATGAGTTCGTGAAGATTGGCGGCGGCGAGTTTGCCGGCATCCTCTTTAAGGAACGCCAACAGCTCCATACCCCTCTTCAGAAGCGCTTCGTTGGTGGTGAACTGGGCGGAAATGCCGCCGGCGTATTCGTCCATGATCTTCTGCAGGCGGAACATGAACATCCGGGGCTTGATGTAGTTGGGATTGACGTCCGGATCGGTGGTGGCGTTCTTGTACTGTTCGAAGGTCGCGAGGGGCGCGAGGATCTCCGCTTTGAGCGCTTCGATGGCGGCCTCGTCCAGGGCCGGGGCGGTGTTGTTCTCGACCACGAACTTAACGGCGGCCTTGGCGGCGATGCGTCCTTCGGCGTGCGAGCCGGAAGAGAACTTGTGGCTGGAGGCGCCGGAGGCGTCACCCGCGCAGAAAAGCCCCTTCACGGTGGACATGTTGGCGTAGCCCCAGAAGTAGGCGCCGCGGGTATCGTCGGTCTGCAGGTCTTCGGGTCCGCTCACCCAGGCGCCTGAAGCGCCGGAGTGCGAACCGATGAAGTACGGTTCGGCGGCGGCGATTTCGCTGGATCGCTCTTCGGGCTGGAGATTCGTGGAAGCCCACAGCAGCGCCTGCGAAATGGTCATGTCGAGGAAGTCTTCCCAGGCCTCGGACTCGAGCTCGCGCATCTTTTTCTTGTAGGCCTTGGGATCGTCCTTGTACTTGTCGGCGATCTTCTGGATGGCCTCTTCAGTGCGCATGTAGATGGGGCCTTTGCCTTCCATCACGTCCAGCATGCCGAGGTAATTGCGAAGGTTGGCGGGGATGGGCTTGACGCGGCCGTAGGGTCCCCACTTTTCGAGCTCCGGCTTGCGCTCGACCATGTAATTGCCGCCCTCGGAGTTGGTGGCCTGCGACTTGAACAGGAGGAACCAGGCTCCTACGGGGCCGTACGCATCCTTAAAGCGGACGGGGATGAAGCGGACTTCCTGGCAGGTCATCTCGGCGCCGGCCTTAATGGTGAAATAGGCCGAGGATCCCGAGTTCCATGGTGGATACCAGGCGCGCCCCATGCCTTCGCCGGAACTGCGCGGCTTGAAGACGTGCACGGCGCCGCCCATGGCGACCAGGGTAGCCTTGGACTTGAAAATGTAGAACTTGTTCTCGCGGATCGAGAAGCCCGCCGCGCCGCCGCAGCGGTCGCCGTCCATCAGCGGTCCGACGATGAAGATGCGCTCGTAGATCTCGCCCACGCCGCTTTCGCGGAGCGCGTTCTTGGCCGCTTCGGCCACCACCACCTTGTACGATTCGCCGTTGATCATGAGCTGCCAGCGGCCCTCGTGCACGTAGTTGCCGGCTTCGTCTTTCCAGATCGGCAGGCCCCATTTTTCGAACAGGTGGACGCTGGAATCGACGTGGCGGGCGATATTCGCCACCA
>JASHSS010000117.1 GCA_030038565.1 Bryobacteraceae bacterium | reverse complement strand
GAGATCATGTAGGCCGCTTTGGATTTGGTCTTGGGCATGATGGCATCGCTCCTGAATCAGACCTTGGACCAGATACCGGCGCGCGGGTCCTCGGTGTGGAGGTGGCTGAGTTCGCGGAGAATTTCGCGGGTGCGCTCGTCGCGCGGCTCGGGGGCTTCGATGGAAACCTCCACGATCTGGTCGCCGCGTTGATTGGTTCGCTGATTGAGGACGCCCTTTTCGCGCAGCCGGAAGCGCTGGCCGTTACGGGTGCCCTGCGGGATTTTGAGCAAGGTGCGGCCGTCGATGGTGGGGACCTCGATTTTGGCGCCCAAGGCAGCCTCCCAGACGGCCACCGGCACAGTGATTTCGATATTGTCTCCCTCGCGGCCGAAGAAGGGATGCTCTTCCACGCGGGTGGTGATGTAGAGGTCGCCGGGAGGGCCGCCCATGGAGCCGGCGTTGCCCTTCCCGGGGACGCGCAGGCGGGAGCCGTTGCGGGCGCCCGGGGGGATGCGGACATCCACCATTTCGGTACGGGTGACCCGCCCGTCGCCGCCGCAGGTGGGGCAGGCGTTGCGCAGCTTGCCCGATCCGCCGCAGCGCGGGCAGGTCAGGTTGAATTTCATGGCTCCGGCCATCTGGCTGACGTTGCCGGTGCCTTTACACTGTGGGCAGGTGACGGTGCCCTGGCCGCTCGAACCGGTCCCGTGGCAGGTTTCGCAGACCTCGTAGCGGGTGATGGCGAGGCGGGTCTGGGTACCCCGGATAGCCTGCCAGAAGTCGATATCCATGGCGTATTCGAGATCGGTTCCGGCTTCCGGTTCGGGCTCCGGAGCGGCGCTGCCGCGTCCGCCGAAGAACTGGGAGAAGATATCCCGGAAACCGCCGCCGCTCTCCTGGGTACGGTGTTTGGAGCCGCCGGCGCCGGCGAAATCCGAGAAATCGAAGCCGCTGAAATCCATGTTGGGCTGCGGGCGGCCATGGCCCGCTCCGGCTCCGCCAAAGGGACCGCCGGCGCCGGCGCTTTCCGAATAGAAGCCGTACTGATCGTACATCTGGCGCTTTTTCGGATCGCTCAGGACATCATAAGCTTCCTGCACGTTTTTAAAGCGCTCCTCGGCCGATTTATCGCCGGGGTTGAGATCGGGGTGGTACTTGCGCGCCAGCTTGCGGTACGACTTGCGGATGTCATCCGCCGAAGCCTTGCGTTCCAGGCCGAGGGTTTCGTAATAGTCGTGCTTTGGGGACATGAGATTACCGAATCAGCCGTGCCGGCCGCTCCCGCCGCGGCCGGCGTAATGCACGTTTCAACCTGACGGCCGCAACCTCGCGGCGGCGGCCCGGCGCGGGATTCTTACTTTTTGTCGTCGACGTCTACGAACTCGGCATCGACTACGTTGTCTTTGCCATCCTTTCCTTTTTTATCTTTGTCCTGGCCGCCGGAGGGGCCGGAGCTATCTCCGGGAGGCGGAGTGGAACCGGAGCCGGGCTGGCCGGCCGCCTTGTACATGGCTTCGGCCAACTTGTGGCTGGCGCTGGTGAGGCGATCGACGGCGGCGGTGATTTTGTCGGGATCGTTATCCGCCATGGCTTTCTTGGTGTCGGCGATGGCGGTCTCGATTTCCTTGGCGTCCGCGTCGCTGATTTTGCTGCGATGGTCCTTGAAGGTCTTCTCGACGTTGTAGACCATGGCGTCGGCGCGGTTGCGCGCCTCGATGGTGTCGCGCTGCTTGCGGTCTTCGGCGGAGTGGGATTCGGCGTCTTTGGCCATCTTTTCGACCTCGTCCTTGGAAAGACCGGAGGAGGAGGTGATGGTGATCTTCTGTTCGTTGTTGGTGGCGCGGTCCTTGGCGGTGACGTTGAGGATGCCGTTGGCATCGATATCGAAGGTCACCTCGATCTGGGGGATGCCGCGCGGAGCGGGCGGGATGTTGGCGAGCTGGAAAACGCCCAGCAGGCGGTTGTCACGGGCCAGGGCGCGCTCGCCCTGGTAGACCTTGATTTCGACCGAAGACTGGTTATCGGAAGCCGTGGAGAAGACGTCGGTTTTGCGGGTGGGGATGGTGGTGTTGCGATCGATCAGCTTGGTGAACACGCCGCCCATGGTTTCGATGCCGAGGGAAAGCGGGGTGACATCGAGCAGCAGCACATCCTTGACTTCGCCGCCCAGGACGCCGCCCTGCACGGCTGCGCCGACGGCCACGACTTCGTCCGGGTTGACGCCCTTGTGGGGCTCGCGGTTGAAGAGTTCGCGGACGATGGCCTGAATGCGCGGCATGCGGGTCTGGCCGCCCACCAGGACCACTTCATCGATATTCGCGGGGGTCACCGAAGCGTCGGTCATGGCCTGCTTGCAGGGGCCCACGGAGCGCTGCACGATATCTTCGACCATCTGCTCGAAGCGGGCGCGGGTGAGCTTCATCTGGAGGTGCTTGGGCCCGGTGGCATCGGCGGTGATGAAGGGCAGGTTGATTTCGCTTTCGAGCAGCGTGGAAAGCTCCATCTTGGCCTTCTCGGCGGCCTCCTTGAGGCGCTGGAGAGCCATCTGGTCGCGCGACAGATCGATGCCGTTCTCGCGCTTGAATTCGCTGACGATCCAGTCGATGACGCGCTGGTCGATATTGTCGCCGCCCAGGTGGGTGTCGCCGTTGGTGGATTTGACTTCGACCACCCCGTCGCCGACTTCCAGGACGGAGATATCGAAGGTGCCGCCGCCGAAATCGTAGACTGAAATGGTTTCGTTCTTCTTCTTATCGAGACCGTAGGCCAGGGCAGCGGCGGTGGGCTCGTTGATGATGCGCATGACCTCCAGGCCGGCGATCTTACCGGCATCCTTGGTGGCCTGGCGCTGGGCATCGTTAAAGTATGCCGGGACGGTGATGACCGCCTGGGTGACCTTCTCGCCGAGGTAGGACTCGGCGGCTTCCTTGAGCTTGGTGAGAATCATGGCGGAAATCTCGGGCGGGGAATACTTTTTGCCGCCGATATCGACGCGCGCATCGCCATGATCGCCGCGCACGACCTTATAGGGCACCATTTTCATTTCTTCGCTGACTTCATCGTAGCGGCGGCCCATGAAACGCTTGATGGAGAAGACCGTATTCTCCGGATTGGTGATGGCCTGGCGCTTGGCCACCTGGCCGACCAGTCGCTCTCCGCTCTTGGTGAACGCCACGACGGAGGGGGTGGTGCGGGCGCCCTCCTGGTTGGCGATGACGGTGGGCTGCCCCGCCTCCATGACAGCCACGACTGAGTTGGTGGTGCCGAGGTCGATGCCAATAATCTTTCCCATGCGAGTGAAACTCCTCCTGAAAGTTGTTTTAAAAGTGGTGACTCCGGGCGGCTGAAACCGACCTGGATTTAGTCCAGAACCATTATCAAAGTTTAGTGCGTTATTGTCAAGTCCGATTGCAGGATTAATTTGAGCGGCAGGGACTCAAAGGGAGCGAGACGGAGCGCGGCCCGCGAAACCGGTGCGAGGCTTGATGTGCGAGTGTACGGGCAGCGGGTTAGGAAAGCATTGAGGGGCTTGGGGATAGGCGCCACCGCCGAGGCTGGCTGGGCGGAATTTTGGGGCCCGGCCACAGCGCCACGGCGGCGCGCCCTGCCGCGTCATGAGCAAGGTGGCTGCCCAGCGGCCATTCCCGGCCCGCGTTTGTGAAAGCATCCGTCCTTCATGATGATCGGAATGCGCGTTCCGCCGGCGCCGAGGACGGAGATGTCTTCGAGAGGGTTGCCGTCAACGACTAGCAGATCCGCCACCGCGCCTTCACGGATGCAACCCAGACGGCCTGCCTGGCCCAGCAACTCCGCGTTGACGGCGCATGCCGAGCGGAGGATATCGATCGGCGGAAGCACCTGGGCGCGAAGCGTAAACTCCTTGCTCTGGTGCACGTGAAGAGCACCCAGCAGATCGGTTCCGAAGCCCATTCTGACGCCGGCGGCCTTCATGATCTCCAGGCTGGACATCGCCGAATCGGCAACCCTGCGGAGCTTTTCGAGGCTGGCCGGCGGGAAACCCAGCCTGGCTCCTTCCTCGGCCAGACACATGATGGTAGCCATGGTCGGCACGGCAAAGGATCCCCGCTGAGCGACGAATTCCGCCGTCTGACGGTCGATCAGCGTGGCGTGCTCGATGGATCGCACGCCCAGCGCGGCGGCGCGGCGCACGGCCTCTTTGGGATGACAGTGAGCGGCGACGTACGACCCGGCGCGGCCGGCTTCCTCGACCGCGGCACGAATCTCGTCATCGGAGTACTGGCAGCGGTCCAGCGGATCGGTGGGAGACGCCACGCCACCGGACGCCATCACCTTGATATGCGACGCACCGCGCCGGAGTTCCTCCCGAACCGCGCGGCGGACCTCATCGACGCCATCCGCGATGGCCGCGAACTGGTTGCCATGAAATGAGCAGCCACAGCCATGCGCCAGATCGAGTGCATGATCGCCCGGGCGGGCGTCGCCGTGACCGCCGGTCTGAGTGAGTACCCGGCCGCCATAGAACAGCCTGGGCACCCGATCAAGCAGCCCGTCCTTGATGGCCGAAGCCAGCCCTACATCCGCGCCTCCCACGTCGCGAACGGTGGTGAAGCCGCGATCCAGGCAGGCGTGCAGGAACTGCGCGGCAAAGTGGGCCAGATAGGAGACGGGCGACTGCACCACGCGAACCAGGTTCAACCCAGCGGCATAGACGTGGACGTGCGCGTCAATCAACCCCGGCATCAGCACGCGTCCACCGCACTCGACGACCTCCGCGCGGTTGTCCGTTGCGGCGCTCCGGGGGGAGATTTCGCGAATGGACCCACCGGCCACGACCACGTCCAGTCCATCCCGTAAGGTTTCCGACTCGCCGTCAAAAACGCGCGCCGATCGAAAGACTATTTTGCTCGTCATCGCTTCTCCGCAGCCTGGTCTTAGAGCCTACCAGATTCGCCTTGAGGCGCGTGAACGCGCTACATCTTCTTTCGGCGAGGCGCGCTTGAAGGCCGGTCAGGGCAGTTCGAAAATCCGTTGAAGCTCCGGACGGCCGTACTCGGCGGCGCCGGTCATGACCGACAGGTTGTCGAGAATCCGCGCCTCGCCGGAGCTATGCGTGTGCCCGCATAAGACGGTCATGGTGTTTTGGGGATGCTCGCGCATGACCGCCGCCAGGCGTTCCCCGACGGCTTGACAGGCAAAATGCGGCAGGAAATCTTCGGCCGAGATGCGGCCTTCGTGCCAACACGCCTCGCGAAACGGCGGCACGTGGGTGAGGACCAGAAGATTGCGCCAGCGGGCGAGCGCCTGCCGCGCGTGGTCCTCCAGGAACCGGGCCGCTTCGTCTCCCAGGGCGCTGAGCCTGGCCAGAAGGCGCGGCTTGGCCAGGAAGCGGAGGTCCTCAATGAGAACGTAATCGTTCATCATGACGTCCGATCCGAAGAAATCGCCGATGCGGCCATCGGCCCAGGAATCGTGTCCGATCAGGGCGGTCTCGCCGGCCAGGGGAATCACGCCGGCGTCGGGGAGCCAGCGCAGCCGCCCGGAGGCGGCGCAGGATTGCCGCACGGTGTGGCGAACGGCGGCGATGGATCCATGATAGAAATCGTGATTGCCGAGCACGAAGTAGATGGGAATGCCCAGCGCCAGGTCCAATTCGGCGAGGATTCCGGCCACCGTATGGGCTTCTGCAATGTCGCCGCCGATCAGCAGGGCGTCCAGGTTCTGGCCGCGGATGCGCTGGTAGAAAACCGCGCGATTCTCCGGCGAGAGAAAATTCAGATGGATGTCGGTCAGCCAGCCGATCCGCAACCCGGCATTATACGACGGGTGGGTAGTGGCTCATTTCTGGATCTGAAACGTGTCAAGCAGGGCTACCATTTCCTCAATTGTCCAAACATGATCGGCGACCCCGGCAGCCATAGCAGGAGTGATTTTGAGAGTCTGGTGAACGCGGACGAAATTGTAGTACATCATGTGAACGGAAATTGCGGCGGCATGATTGGCAAGCTTCTTTGAGAAACTGTTAGTCAGCCGAGTGAACCGTCGCATTCCCATTCTCATGGTGAAATTTTGACGTTCGATATACCTGGTGCTGATATGTTGAGGCTCCGGGTCACCGATCATAGACTTCCTTTCGCAGCTAGTACACTCGGCAGGAGAGCAGCGCTTCTCTGCCTCGGGATCGGTGCCATAGACTTTCACAAGCTTGGCATAGTCGATATCTTCACCGAAAGCTTTGACGATAGCCGGGTAATACATCGGCAGTCCATCGGGAGTAAGTTGGATAAGATCAGTAAGGCGAGAAGCCAAGTCAGAAACGAGCGCTTCGCATGTTTCGGGATTACGCTTGCCAACTACCCAGCAAGGAACCAACTTGCTATCGGCGTCAATCGCGGCCCATGTCCAAGCATCACCAGATCCGTACGCCATTCCATCTCGC
>JASHSS010000116.1 GCA_030038565.1 Bryobacteraceae bacterium | reverse complement strand
GCGCCAGCAGATTATCGTAAAACTCGCGCAGGCGCTGGCCCTGGTAGCCGAGCTTGCTGGGATCTATATCAAAGATGACGACGTTCTCTTTTTGGAATCCGATATCGGCATGATTCAGATTGCGCAGGGTGCGCAGGAACAGCCCCGCGCCCACCAGCAGCGCCAGGGACAGCGCCACTTGCAAAGCGATCACCGCCTTGCCGAGGCGTAAGCGCGACCCGCCGGCGGTAGAGGATCCGCCGTCCTTGATGGCCTCGGCCAGTCCCAGGCGGCTGGAGCGCAGCGCCGGCGCCAGACCGAAAAGAAGCGCCGTGAGCACCGTGGCGCCGAGCGAGAAGGCGGCCACCCGCGGGCTGAGATGGAACCGCAATCCGGCATCCACCAGGTTGGCCCCGGCCAGCAACGGCACAGCCGCGCAGGCCAGCGCCAGGGCGTAGAGACCGCCCAAACCGGCCAGCAACAGGCTCTCGGTGAGAAGCTGGCGCAGGAGGCGTCCCCGGGTTGCGCCCAGGGCCGCCCGCATAGCCATCTCCCGCCTGCGCCCGTTGGCTCGCGCCAGCAGCAGATTGGCCACATTGGCGCAGGCAATCAGCAGCACCAGGCCGGTAGCGAAGAGCAGCGCGGCCAGAGGATCCATCGCGCCGGTGGGTCCGGAGGCGGTTCCGTGGGCCGCAGGGGCCAGCGAGATGGGTGCTTCCTTGTCGTATTTGCGGGGCCGCCCTCCGTTTCTGGCGGCGCCTTCGTTGATTGCATCGACCGCCCTCGGCCACAGCACGCGCAGAGCCGCCTGGGCCTGGCCGAGCGATACTCCCGGCTTCAAGCGCCCGATTTCGGTAAGCCAGAACATTCCGGGCGTGTTCCACATGGAGATGGCGCCGGGCGTAGTGAGCGGGTACGCGGACAACGGAAGAAAGGCGGCCGGCCGCGCGGTGGGGGAAAGGCCGCCGAATCCCGGCTCGGCCACACCCACGATGGCCAGCGGATAACCGTTCACTGCCAGTTTGCGGCCTACCACGCGCAAGTCGCCCGCGAAGCGCTGCTGCCAGTAGTCGTAGGCAAGCACGGCGACCGGCGGCGCGCCCGCTCCGTCGTCCGCAGCGGCGATTACACGCCCCGCCGCCGCACCGAGTCCCAGCGTCCCGAAAAAGTTGCCGCTTACATAAGTCACGCGGCCGACTTCCACCGAAGACGCGCCTTCGGGGCGCAAGCCCGACGCTACCGGTTCGCTCGAAGCGGCCAGCCCGCTGAATACCGAATTGCGATCACGGTACTGGCGGTAGAAAGGATAAGTCCCGCTGCGACCGCCCTCTACGCGCGCCAGGCGCTGCGGCTCGCGAGCCGGAACCGACCACAGCAGGAGTTGATCGACCAGGCTGAAAATAGCCGTATTGGCGCCGATGCCAAGGGCCAGGGAAGCCACCGCAATCGCGGTGAAGGCCGGGTTGGCGCGTAAGGATCGCAACCCGAACCACAAGTCTCCCGCCAGAGTTGCCATTTCCGATTAGTAGCGCAGCACCCTGCCCCAGGCAAGGGCGGGGCAGCGGCAAGCGGCCGGCGGGCGCCGGACCGAGGCAGCTTCAGTTACTCCTTAACTTGCCACTTGAATCCGGACGGCGAAGGCGCGATCCTGATCGTGCCAATGCTGCCACGCGACTTTTATACTCCGCAGAACCTCCATGCGATCGAAAGGCTTTGCCAGCACGTCCCAGGCGCCCAGGTTCAACGCTTCGGCCCAAAGCCGGTCGTCAGCCAGCCGGGAGGTGACGATTAAGGAGGGCGGACGCGGTATGTCACAGATACAGTCCAGCAGGTCCGTCCATGCTCCCGGCCTCAAGTCGCGCTCACAGAGCACCACCGAGATGTCGTGCTTTCCGAGTAGGATAAACGCGCTGGAAAGACTATCGGCCTTGAGCAGTAACCACGAGGAATGATCCACGATGGATTGCAGGGCGGCGTGATCGTGTTCGTGCGGACTGACAGATAGAACCTTCAGCAATCCGGCGCTCTTAGGGGCCTGCATAGGAAACTTACCTCATTGCGGGTTAAGCAAGTTACAACTTGGCTGTCCGTCTTCTACAACCAGAAAAACAGACGTATTCCCGGGTCTCCCCGGCTAGGGGTCAGGTTTGGGAGTGAGAGGCCATCGCTCAATTCGACAGGCTCTAACCCCCACTGGGCTTCGGACTGTTCCGAGGTCAGAAGTCTTATTACTATTTAGCCTAAGGGTAATGCGGTACTCGGAATCTGTCAACTGAATAATTCTCATCTTTTCCAGAGGATTTGCACAGCTTTTCCGTTACCGTTCACTGGCCGACGTTCACCATCTTATAGGACGGAACAGTCACATAATAAGGCAGTTCGTAAGTGCCGTTTCCGCCCGCGCTATTGCAATGTTCACGTGTGGAATACTGGGGGGATTTACGGCCGGAACCGGAGCTTTCCCAGGTTTCAGAGCAAGGTGCGCAGGCTGGCGTAAACGTCGCGGTACGGCCATACGGACTAGCGTGCGGAAATTCACATTCCCGCACCTGGCGACGCTCCGTCGCTGGGTCAGGGGTTTCGCGTTCCGGCGCTCCTATGCGACGGGCGGAGCAGCGACCACATTGACGGTGCTCCGCGCGCTCTTCAAATAGGCGCACGGATCATGAGTCAACCCGCCTTCCGGCAGCCAATCCCATAACCGGCCCAGGTTCCTGCGTACCAGATCCGTGTAGAAGCCGGGGAGTTCATCGGTCTCCTGCTCAAAGTACGGCGAGAACTGGCGGTCCGTATCCAGCCGGGCGCGGACTTCCTTGTAGTACTTCAGCCTGCCAAAGCCTTCCGTCGAAACTGCACGCACAACGTTCAGCCACCGCGAGGTCATCCCTTCAGTCGCCCGGAAGCGGCGCAGGATGGCGCGCGAGGTGAACGAATATCGGGTCAATTCGATCACCTGGTCGTAGAAGCCGCGCCAGGAATAATTCCTGGGTCTCACGTTCATGGCTTGATTGTTGTTCAGAAAGTGAAACGGGAAGGGCAGCACGCGGTTCGCCCGCTGGTAATCCAGGTTGAGTGCGGCGGCCCGGCCAAAGGCCGTCAGCAGCGAGTATCCGGGAAAGGCTCCGGGCGTAAGGTCGAGAAAGCGCTTGGTAAGTTCGAAAGGCTCTTCTCCTTCGTCGGAATCCAGGCCGAGAACGAAGTTGGTTTGTACGTATGGAATGTACTTTAGTATCAGGTTGACGTGCTCGGATACCTGGCGAACTTTGCCGAACCCCTCGAGCGCGCCGGTCTTCGATTTGCCGCCCAGGTCGAACCACGATTCAATGCCGGGCAAAAGGGCTTTGAAGCCGTTGTGCCGGAGTCTCTTCAGGTGGGGTTCCGAAAGGAGGGATAAGCTGCTCTCCGCGGCGAAGTCGATGGAGCCTGGCGGTACGGCCTCCTCAATCGTATCGAGATAGGCATCGAACCGGACACCGAAGTTAGGGTCGTGCCATGCCACCAGAGGCCGCCGGAACCGGCTCAGCAAAAACCTCAGATCGTCCCGCAGTACGTCAAAGTCCAGCGGCTGGTAAGGCACCTCGGCGTCGATACAGAAGCTGCACGTGTAGGGACAACCCAGGCTGCCGAGCATCGGAACCATTTTGAGAAAGGGCGCTTTGTTGAGGGTAGGTTCGATGAATGGCCACCGTTCGCGCACACCGGGAAGCGCCATTGGCTGGCGCCTGGCCGAAATGTGCACGCCCGCCGGACGATGTTGCGAGCAGTCCTGCAAGACGTCGAGGACCGTTTCACGATCGGTGAAACCGAGGACGTAATCGAAGTATTGCTGGGCGTCTTCGGGGTAACACCGGGCATGAGGCCCACCGAGAACGGTAATTGTCCCCCTGGCGCGGAAGAGGTTACTGAGGGAGTATGCGGTGTGCGCCGCTTCGGTAAATGCGCCGATGAAGAGCAGATCCAGTCTTTCCGGTAACTCCTCGACCAGATCTTCAAAACCGGTGTAGCAAACGAGGGTGACTTCGTGGCCCAACTGCCTGCACCAGACGCCGATGACCTGGGGCATGATGCTGGCGAGATTGGCATTCATGACGCGGGCGTAGAGGGCTCGGGTAGGTCCCCTGGATACGATGTCGACAATGCCAATGCGGAGCTTTCGCATGTGCGATACGGACTTCGGCAAACCCTCGGAACGCGCTTAGGGCGTCCCCTCCCCTCTGTGAATGTGCTTTTTCTGCACTATCAGTATGTCATGATTATGGGACCCCGTCGGAACAATACCGCTCAGCGAAGGATCTGCGCCTCGGAGCAGCCTCGCGCACTTCTGCCCGTTCACATGGCCGCAAGAGCGGCCTTGGCGCTTTCGAGGGCGGTGGCTTGATCCCGGTGGCGAATGGCAGTCATCATCGCCTTGACATGGGGCACCGCCTGAATCGCTTTTCTGGAGTCCGGAATGTCGGCGGGCCACTGGGCGCCGGCCCCGTTTTCCCGGCACGGTTGAGAGGATCGCCGGGCCATCTGCGCCATTTCATAGGCGCATTCGTTACTTAGTTCCAGCCGATCGTCCCACTCCGCTTCATCGGCTGTCTCCAATGACTGAATGATGCTCCGCAATAAAACCTTGGTGCTGTCGTAGACCATAGTGACGCCCGGCCAGGAGTTCAGTCCAAACCTGAAATGCCTGTCCTTGTTTCAGTGTACCGCTGCTGCCGGTATCGAGGTCAGAGTCGTCGCGACGGCAGCAGGCATTGTCCCCCCGGACCTCAGTGGCCGGCAGGCTGCGGCGCGGCGGCGTGCCGGTTCCTCCTTCCGTAAACCAGTACATAGGCCGCCGGCACGATGAACACGGTGAGAATCACCGACGAAGTCAGGCCCCCGATGATGGCGCGCGCCATGGGGGTGTACTGCTCGCCGCCGGTACCGAGTTTCATGGCCATGGGCAGCATGCCGATGATGGTGGCCAGCGAGGTCATCAGAATGGGGCGCAGGCGCACCCGGCACGCCGTGATGGCTGCGTCGGTCACCGTCAGGCCCTGCTGCTCCAGGCGGTGGGCGAAATCCACAATCAATATGCTGTTGGAATCGGCGATGC
>JASHSS010000115.1 GCA_030038565.1 Bryobacteraceae bacterium | reverse complement strand
TGGTGGTTGATCGCGCGGAGAAGGTTCCGACCCGCCGGTTTCGAGGCCCTCTGCGGTACACTTCAGATTGGTGAAACAGGTTATCCGCAAAGGACTTAAGGATATCGTCGTGGAGGAGGTGCCGGACCCGCTCCCGATTGCGCACCACGTGTTGGTGCGCCCCCTGTATTCGCTGATCAGCAGCGGCACCGAGACGGCCAGCATTCACCGCGACAGCCTCCTCAAAGAAGCCGCCGCCAACCCCTCTCACCTGCGGAAGATCTGGGACGTGGCTGCCAAGACCGGGGTGTTGGCGACCTTAAACGAAGTGAGGGCCAGATTCAGCGAATACTCCGTGCTGGGGTATTGCGGCGCGGGGGTGGTGGCGGCGCGACATCCGAGCGTCACCGATCTGGAGATCGGCGAGCGGGTGGCGTATGGCGGAGAGGGCACGGGACACGGCGAAACCGTGCTGGTGGGGCGCCAACTGGCCGCCCGGGTTCCGACAGCTGTGCCGTTCCAACAGGCCTGTTTCGCTACCCTGGGTAGCATCGCGATGAATGCGGTGCGGACGGCGCACATCGAAATCGGCGATGTGGTGGCGGTGATCGGCCTCGGACTGGTAGGCCAGTTAGCGGCGCAACTGGTTCGAATTCAAGGCGGGGTGGTCATCGGTATCGACGTGAACTCGCAGCGCGTTGACCTGGCCAAGGCGCTGGGAGCGGATCACGGGGTGGTGGGCGCATCCGCGGTGGAGAGCGTTCGGGCGCTTACCGATGGGCGCGGCGTGGATTGCGCGATTGTGGCGGCGGCTTCCAAATCGGCTGCGCCCGCGCAACATGCCCTGAACATCTGCCGCGACCGCGGGCGCATTGTAGTGGTCGGCGCGGTGGGCCTGGAATTTCCCTGGAACGACATGTACCTGAAGGAAATCCAGCTATCCATGTCGCGCGCTTACGGGCCCGGCAGCTACGACTCGACGTATGAAAAACTGGGGTGCGACTATCCCCTGCCCTACGTCCGTTGGACCGAGAACCGCAACATGGAGGAATGCCTGCGACTGATGGCCGCCGGGCGAATGGACGTGCGGCCGCTGGTGACGCACGAATTTGCGCTGGACGACGCGGCGCGGGCATACGACACGATCCTCGATCCGGCGGCCGGAAGCCTGGCCGTTTTGCTGCGCTATCCAGCCGCGGAGTCAGCCGATCCGGTGGGAGCGTTCGCTCCGCGGCGGAAAGTCGAGACGGCGGCGGCGGTGGGACCGACGTCGTCTTTGCAAGTGGCCCTGGCGGGCGCCGGAAACCTGGCGAAGTGGGAGCATCTCCCGGTGATCAAGAAGCTGCCGGGAGCTGGCCTGCGCGCCATCTACTCCGCGTCCGGCGTGCGCGGCAAAAGTTACGCCCGGCGTTTCGGCGCGGCCTACTGCACGACGAACTACAACGAAGTGTTGCAAGACCCGCTGGTGGACATGGTGCTGATTGCCAGCCGAAACCAACAGCACGCCGAGCAGGCTCTGGCGGCGTTGGGCGCCGGGAAGCACGTCTTCGTGGAGAAGCCCATGGCGCTCACGGTCGAGGAATGCGGGGAACTGTGCCGGGCCGTGGAGGCCAGCGGAAAACAGCTGGCGGTGGGCTTCAACCGGCGGTTTGCCCCGTACTACCTGGAGCTAAAAGCCAGCCTGGCGCGGCGCACGGGACCGGCCGTGGTGCAATGCCGCATGAATTCGCCCGGCATTTCGGGATCGTACTGGATGGCGGACCCGGCGGGCGGCGGCGCGATTCTGGGAGAGGCCTGCCACTTTGTGGACCTGATGTACTGGCTGCTGGATTCGGAACCGCTGGATGTCTCGGCGTACTCGTTGCCCACCGGCAAGGCCGATCCGATCGGTGAAAACAACCTGGCGGCGAGCTTCCGGTTCGCCGACGGATCGATCGGCAATCTGACCTACTGCACGGTTGGCAGCAAGACCTCGGGCGGCGAACGCGTGGAGGTGTTCGCCGAGGGCTTGGGCGCGGCGACCGAGGATTTCCGGCGGCTGAGGGTGCAAAGAGGCTTCGTGAAGGAGCGTTCGCGCCTGTGGCCCGAAAAGGGTTACGCGCGGCAGATGGCGACGTTTGTCGAGAGCATCCGGCAAGGAAAGCCAACCGAGGTAACGGTGTACGACGGCGCTCGGGCAACCATCGCGTGCCTGGCGATGTTGCAGTCGGCGCGGGAGGGACGCGCAATGGCGATTGACCTGAGCCTGGCGGGCGCCGGAGAGCGGCAGGGCTAAGGCACGACCAGGCGAATCCACTCCGGGCAACGCAGTTCCGCGCCCGATAAATCCAGGCCCCACCACTGGCTGCCGTCGCGGTCTTCGACTAAGGCGAAGCCGTGCCGTTGGTAGAAGTCGCCGGCCGGGGCATTTTTTTTGGTCGGAAGGAACCAGCCTTCCAGCCGTGCGGCGCCGCGGGCTCGGGCTTGAGCGGCTATATACGCCAGGAGTGCGGTTTCTACCGTGCGCCCGATGACCCGGCAACTGAGCAGGAAGGTGTCGATTTCGCAAACGGCGCCGGCATCGCGCAGGATTGCCAGTCCGACCAAGCCGTTATCGGCATAGCGATCACGCACCTTCAGGGAAAGCACCTGCCAGCCCGGGCAGCTCATCATTTCGGCAATCTGCTGTTCGGAGTAGCGACGGGTGGTCAGGTTGAACTGGTTGGTTTTTTGAGTGAGCTGCGCCACACGAGCCAAGGTGAGGGCATTGACGGGCTGGATTTCAGCTTCCTGTTCCAGAGAACGGTAGAACTCTTCCGGGGAAGAGGCGGCCTGCTCTAAGGCAGCACGTTCGCGTCCGGCGGCGTAGTAGCGATTGCGCTGGCGATCTTCTTCCGAAAGCGTCAGGCGCTCGAAGACGGGCGCGTCGCGCACAGCCTGGGCAAAGTGCATGGGATCGCCCGGCAATTCCAGAACGATCGCTTCAGGGGCCTCCCGGCGAACATGCTCCCGCTCCACGGGGTTGTCATCGAGGAAGGCCACCGCATCCAGGCCGATATTCAGCTCCGCGGCGATTTCCCGCAGGTTGCGTGCTTTGTCCTGCCAATTGATTCGCATGGCGGCGAAATGTTCGGGGTGGAGCAACATACCGGGATGGCTTTGGAGAGCCGCGAGGGCTTCCTCGGAGTTGTTCTTGCTGCACACGGCGAGCAGGATTCCGCGCTGCGACAAGTCCAGCAAGGCGCGCTGCAACTCACGGTAGGCCGCCCCCGGATACTCGCTGCCCACCTGAATGCCGGCCATACCGTCTTCGCCAATCACACCGCCCCATAAGGTGTTGTCGAGATCCACGGCTACGGCTTTGGCGATCTTGCCAGTCAGGGGATGGAGGAATCGCATCCACTCGCGGGCGAGACGGAGCAGGCTTCCGGCCGAGAGAGGCAGGCGCACGGAAAGCCATTTGCGCTCGTCGGTCCACTGCTCCCGGCCATACCGGGCCACCAG
>JASHSS010000114.1 GCA_030038565.1 Bryobacteraceae bacterium | reverse complement strand
GCGCCCGAGGCTGAGACTTTGCCCACTTGCGGCTCGATGCGGACTTCGGCCGCGCCGTTCACTTCCCAGCGCAAGGTTGCCGTACCGCCGGCCGCGACCGATTCCGGACTGGCGCTGAACCGGGCCACGGTCGGGGCAGCGCCCACGGCGGGCGACGACGCGGGCGGCGCGGCGGGCGCAGGCGAGGGAGGAGGAGAGCCGGGCGTAACCGCATGGGCGGCCGCCTCGGTCGGACGCAGGCCTTTCCAAGGGGCCGTCCGGTAAAGCCAGGACCCGCCTGCCAGCAGGGCAGCAATTCCAGCGCAGGCGGCCAGAATCCAGACGGCGCCCAGGATCCACGCAGCCGCGGGCTCTTTGGGAGGCGCGGCAATGCGCGTCGCCTTGGTCTCCGGTTTCACTTCATCGAGATGGGCGTTGGCCTGGAGGGCCGGACCCGGAGCCGGAGCGGCGACCGGAGCCGTCGGCGGAACAGAAGCTGAGGGCGGAGCGACCGCGCCCGGCCCCGCTGGCGCGGCGACCCCAAGCGGAGCTGGAGCAGCCCACGGGGACCCTGGTGGAACCGCCGCCACCGGCGCAACCGGACCCGGAGCCGGAGCTGCCCTCGGAGCCGTCGGCGGAACGAAAGCCCCGGGCGGAACCGCCGGCACAGGAACCGGAGCGGTGATCGCCTCCTGGGGCGCTTCCTGCAGGGCGCGGCCCAGAGCCGTCACGAATTCCGAACAGGAGGCGAAGCGCTCTTCGGGCAGTTTGGCCAGCGCCTTGCGGAGCACCCCGTCGGCCGCTTCGCTCAAGGCCGGATTCGCCGCCCGCGCCGACGGCCGCTCGCCGTATACGATCAGGTGAGTCAGCGGCGCGAGCGATGGGGCTTCAAAAGGCCGCCTGCCGGTGAGCATTTCGTAGGCCACCACCGCCAGCGAGAACTGGTCCGAGCGGCCATCGAGCGGCCGCATCTCCACCTGCTCGGGGGACATATAGGTGGGGGTGCCCAGAATCGTCCCGGTGGCCGTAAGACGCTGCTGGGTATTGATCTTGGCCACGCCGAAGTCCGCGATCTTGACCGTGCTGCCCTTGTGCAGCATGAGGTTGGCCGGCTTGATATCGCGATGAATGATGCCGTTCTGGTGCGCGTAATCCAGCGCCACGGCGGCTTGCCGGAGGAGTTCCAGGGCGTCCGCAACCGGCGGGCGCGGGTTGGCCGCCAGCAGATCCTCCAGCGAAGGGCCCTCCACCAGTTCCATGGCGATGTAAGCCGCATCGCCCTGCTGCCCGACATCGAAAATTACCACGATCCCCGGATGGAGCAGCCTGCCGGCCGAGCGGGCCTCGCGAAAAAACTGGTCGCGCACGGATCCCGGCTGGGCGGCTTCGGGGGAGGAATCGATGCGGATCACCTTCACCGCCACGTGCCGGCCGATCAGCGGATCGACGCCTTCAAAGACCACCCCCATGGAACCGCGGCCCAGTTCGCGCGAGAGGACGTAGCGGCCCAGGCGCCGCTCGCTGGTCTTTTGGGCCTCCAGAAAATCATGCGATTGGCGGTAGGCATCCATCAGGCGGTCCACCGCCTGCCACAGCGCCGGGTCGCCGCCAGAGGCGCTCTTGAGGAACGCCGCCCGCTCGCTCTCGGGCTTTTCCAGAGCCTCTTCGAAGAGCTTGCGGACCCGTTGGTGAAGTTCAGGTGTCATGTGAGGGGGGCGATGCCGGCTCGCCGGTCAGCTCATTTGGGCGAAGAGCCAGGAGCGGGCGAATTCCCAGTCCCGCCGAACCATGGCCACGGAGAGGTTCAGGGCCTCGGCCACCTCGCGGTCGGAATAGCCGCCGAAGTATTTCAACTCCACCACCTTGGCCGGGCGGGGGTCGAGCCGCTCCAAGTCTTTCAGCGCGTCGTCCAGGCGCACCAGTTGGGCGTCGGGGTCCCCGGCGCCGACCCGCACGCTGTCCAAATCCAGGGGGATGGCGCCGCCGCCGCGTTTTTGCGATGCCGCCGCGCGCGCATGGTCCACCAGCACCCTGCGCATCTGCTGGCCGGCGATCGCGAAAAAGTGGCCGCGGTTCTGGATCTCGGGGGCGCGCTCGCCCGCCATCCGCAGATAGGCTTCGTGAATCAGTGCAGTGGTTTGCAGCGTATTCCCCGGACGCTCGCGCCGCATTTCGCGGGAAGCGATGCGGTGTAATTCATCGTACACCCGCGCAACCACTGCCTCCCCGGCTTGCCGGTCGCCCTCTTTCATGCGATTCAGCATCTGGGTGAGGTTGCAATCCGCTTCCGGCGCTCGAAGTTGTTGGTCGTCCGGCACTTTGGTTCAGTATATAGCGCAGGCGCACCCCAAGGAAGCCCGCACATATGGGAGACGGGCGAAATGCCGGCCGGATTTCGAGGACTTTCCGGAGGTTCCGCGGGGCGCGCCGGCATGCTACAGGAATTTCGAGCATTTTGACCCGCCGTTTACGCTATCTAAAGTGAGAGGCAAGGACCGGCATCCGGCCTGGCAACCGGTTGAAGAAGGGGTGAAAATGCGGTATTCTAATCGCGCTTTGACCGCCCGGGAAGGAAAATATCCATGCGCATAACCAAAGTACTGGCAGTTTCGATGATGGCATCGATCGCTTCCTCCGTTCACGCCGCCCCTCAGCCGGAAGCCCTGGTGCAGCAACTGCGCGCCGCGTATCCGGAAACCGTGATGGAATCCAACGGGTTGAAAGTTGCCAAGCCGGGCGCCACGCTCCTGGTGCAGGCCGATGGGGTGCTCGCCAACCCGATGAAGTCCGGGCCCTACGCCAATGTGTTTTCGGGCGGGCAATTCCAACAACGGGGGGAAACCACATCGCAGAAAATGTCCCGCTTTGGCATCGCCGTCCCCCAGAAGAAGCAGTTGGAGCGGCCCATTGCAACGGGCGCGAAGGTGTACCTGGTGGGTACGGAATACAGCCCCGACGCGATCGCCTTCACGGTCGAAACCTGCGGCGACTGCGACCCCAAGGCGGTAGATCCGGGTTACGAGCCGTATCACGCCAAGGTCACCTTCAGGTTTGTACACGGCGCGCTCGCCGAGACGGACCTGAAGCACGTCCAGCAGACCATTGAACAGGTCTTCAAGCTGCCGGATGTTCCCCCGCCGCCTCCGCCGCCAGCCACGCCTCC
>JASHSS010000113.1 GCA_030038565.1 Bryobacteraceae bacterium | reverse complement strand
AGGCTGGCAAGGAAAGGCTCTGCCGTCAGATAAATCAGCACGCCGCCGCCCACAAAGAGGGTGGCGATCGCCGCCAGGCGCGCCACGCGCGGCGCCGTGACGATAGCGCGGGGAACGCCCTCCAGTTCGACAATGGTCTCCGCGCCAGCCGGGGGCATGCGCCCGACGAGCGCCAGGTACCCGGTGTAAATGCCGATCAGCACGGCGGCATCGGCCAGCGTGAGCGAGGCCTTAAAAAAGATCACCGGACTATAAAGCATAGCGGCAAACAGGCCGATTACTTCCACAGAGTGTTCATCCGCCAGGCGAATGGCGCGGAGCGGGGCGGCGCTCCGGCGGCGGTGAAAAACGGCGGCGGTGGCGTAGACCATCGGCCAGCCCAGCCCGGTCAGCAGGCGTAACGCACCGGTCAGGTTGGCCATCAGCAGCGGAACTTGCTGCTTCCAGGCGAGGACTGCCTCGACGGCGAACTCGGGCAGCGTTTGCAGCCAGGCCAGGATGGCCAGGGCGACACCCTGGGCGATGAAGAATTGGGCGGATTCGGCGGCCCAGGCGATCAGCATGGCAGCCGCCAGGATCGAAGGCGCAGTCCAGAAAAGCGAGCTGGGAGCCGCAACCGGGATCATTCCGGCGGCCAGCGCCAGGAGGGCGCAGACCGGAGCGATGGTTTGCCGGCGGTTATCGGAAGGCGACGTCGGCGGCATCCTTTTGGACGATCGAGTGGAGCGCTAAGGAGGCGCACGGATTGGGATAGTCGGTACGGTAGTGGGCGCCGCGGCTCTCGCGGCGGGCCAGGGCGCAACGGGCGATCAGCCGGGCTACCTGGTGCGGGTTGCGGGCCCCCGCGGCCGGCGCCCCGGCTTCCAGAAAACGGAAGGCCTCGGTCAGGCCTTGCGCGTCGCGCACGATACCGCAGAATTGCCAGGCGGCCTCCTGAATCTGGCCGAGGCTTAACGGTCCCGCGGGCGCGGGGCTGAGAGGCTGGGGCGTTCGCGGAGCGGAAAGGCGGTCGGAGAGCATGGCCCGGGCGGCGCGCGCGCCAAAGACCAGGCCTTCCAGCAGGGAGTTGCTGGCCAGGCGGTTGGCGCCGTGGACACCGGTGCAAGCGGCTTCGCCCGCGGCGTACAGACGCGCCAGCGAGGTGCGCCCCTCCAGATCGGTGCGCACGCCACCCATGGCGTAGTGCGCAGCAGGAGCCACCGGGGCGGGTTGGCGCTCCAGGTCGATGGCGTAATGGAGACAGGTGTCGTAGATCCGCGGGAACCGGCGGCGGATGAACCCCGGTTCGCGGTGGGTCAGGTCGAGGAGAACGTGCGGGCTTCCGGTGCGGGCCATTTCGCGGACAATCGCGCGGGCGACCACGTCGCGGGGGGCCATCTCGTCGGTGAAGCGATCGCCCGAGAGGTTCCGCAGGAAGGCGCCTTCCCCGCGCAGCGCCTCCGAGAGGAGAAATCGCGGCGCGCCCTCCTGGTGCAGTGCGGTGGGATGAAACTGAACGAATTCGAGGTCCTGGATTTCCGCTCCGGCGCGATAGGCCATGGCGGCTCCATCGCCGGTAGCCACTTCGGGATTGGTAGTGTTGCGGTACACATGGCCGAGGCCGCCCGTGGCCAGCAGGACGGCGCGCGCCCCAAGCGGCTCGTCGCCCAACACCGCGCCGGCGACACCGCCGCCGTCCAGCAGCAGGTCGCTGATGGCGCTGTAGCTGCGGAAAGCTACGTTCGGAAGAGAGGCGGCTTTGGAGTAGAGCGTGCGTGCAATTTCGTGGCCTGTGGAATCGCCGTGGGCGTGCAGGATGCGATTCCGGCTGTGAGCCGCCTCCCGCGTGAAGGCCAGCCGCGAGCCGCTGCGGTCAAATTCGGCGCCCCACTCGATCAACTGGTGGATCGCCCCGGGGCCTTCCTCGACCAGCGAATGGACCGCGGCGCGGTCGCAGAGACCGTCGCCGGCCTGCAAAGTATCCTGCTCGTGCAATTCGACTTCATCGTCGTCGCTGAGCGCCACGGCGATTCCGCCCTGGGCGTATTCGGAGGAGGATTCCCGCAGGCTCTCTTTCGCCACCACCAGGACGGTCCCGCCGGCCGCCAGATCGATAGCCGCGCGCAAACCCGCCACGCCCGCGCCGATCACCAGGAATTCCGGATTCATGCGTTACTTGGATGATAGCAGCGGCCCGGCCCTGGGAAGCCGCGCGCGGACGCCGGAAGCTACCCCGCCGCGCGCTTCCCCGCGCGCGCCGCCATCGCCAGCGCCGCCGCCAGCAATACGCACAGCAGCGGGATCCCGTACATCGCCTGGTGCAATCCGTAGGCCCTGGCGGCCTCGGTGATGGGTCCCCGGCCGGCTGCCGCCCTGGCGAAGTAGTCGCTGGCGCGGCCGGTGATCAGCGGGCCGAACGAGGCGCCGCACAGATACATCGCCAGGAAATAAACCGCCATGGCGGTGGCGCACAGGCGCGGCTCGACGAAATCCTGAATCGCCGCGTACACCAGCCCGTAGTACATCTGGAGCAGACCATAGGCCGCCATCGCCAGCACCACCGCTCCCGCCGCGTGCCCTACCGGGACTTCGAGCGCGGCATAGGCCGGCAGCGCCGCCGCCAGCGCCGCCCCCGCCGCCAGCAGCAGGCGGCCGCGCCCTAAGGTGCGGTCGCCCAAGGCCCCCGCCGCCAGTGCTCCCAGAATTCCCGACACCCCCGATCCCACCCCCGCCCACACCCCCGCGCGCGCCACCGAAAGCCCGTGTACGCGGGTCAGAAACGGAGCGATGAAGGTCGAAAAGCTGTACAGAATGAAGTTGACTACCGCGCCCGACACCACGATCCAGCGGAAAGCCTCGAGCCGCACCAGGTCCAGCGGCGAGGGCGCTTCCCGCACGCTTCCCCCCCTCGCGTGTTCCGGCTCGTGGAGCCGCGCGAGCGCGGGTATCAACACCACCGCCGGGAGCGCGCCCAGCGCCAGCGCCGTCCGCCAACCGTAGGCCTGCGCCGCCGGACCGGTGATGGCGAAGCTCAACATCACCCCTATCGGGACGGCCATCATAAAGCCGGCCATGGCTCGCGCCCGGCGCTCCGCCGGGATCAGATCGCCGATCCAGCTGGTCGCGGCGGGAGCGCAGACCGCCTCCCCAATCCCCACTCCCATCCGCGTCGCAAGCAGCATCCAGTAGTTCACCGCCAGGCCGCCCAGCGCCGTCAGGCCGGCCCACACGCCCACGGCCGCCGAGAGTAGACGGCGGCGGCTTCCCCGGTCCGCCAGGCGGGCCAGGGGCAATCCGGCCAGCGCATAAACAAGGGTGAAAACCGTGGGCAGCGCGCCCAGTTCGGTATCCGACAGGCCGAACTCGTGGCGCAGGGGCTCCACCAGCGCCCCCAGCGCCTGCCGGTCGAAGATGTTCAGGGCGTTGACCAGGAACAGGACCAGCAGCGAACCGCGGACCGCACTCGCAACCCGTGGCGCCGCGCGATCCCCGGTCACCTTAAATCCCTTCGTTCCGCCCGCTTAAGGCCATCCGCCAGTCCCACCCAGGTATCCGCGAACCACGCGCATCGTCGCACGAACCGCCCGTCCCCGAGCGCAGCAGGCTGAACAGGCCCTTGGCCTGTCCCCGGAAACTGCCTGTTCCTGGCAGGTTGCGGAAAAAGGCCTGGGCAGGCTGAATGCCTGCCCCACCGGCGGCCGCAAGTCGTTAATCCCTGGTGGGTGGGCCAGGCGATTCGCCTGCCGGGCCGCGGCTTCCAGGCTCCCACACACGCCCCGAGCCTGTCCGCGCCACCTCGTCCGGTCCTCACAGCTTGATCTGCGTCTTCGGCGGAGGCGGTGTCTTGGGAGGCGCCGGGGGCTTGCCCGGGGCTTCGGGCGCGTCGGTCTCGTCCGCCGCGCCTTCCTTGCGCACCGCCACGGTCCCCCGCGCGGCCGTCAGCCGGATGCTCGGGCCGTCTCCCACCTTGCCCTTGAGCACCGCCCCGCGCCCCACATCCTCGTGAGAGATGGCCGCACCGTAGTCGTTTTCGGCCTGACCCCGCTCGGCGGTGGCTTCCAGGTCGAAACCCGCCTTTTCCGGCAGAATCAGGTCGATGCGCCCCACGCTGGAGCGTGCGTCGATGGAAGCGAGCGGCGTCTTCCCCGGTTCCAGCTCGATATCGCCGCGCACCGTCTCGAGCTCCAGCGATTGCGTGAACTGCTGCAGCTTCACGTCCCGCGATCCGGTCACCAGGTGCATGGGGCCCACCAGGCCCGTGCCGGTGAGCTGCCCCAGGTCCATGTCGATGCTGCCGGGAACCGCCTCCACGTGCAGTTCGGTCGAGCGCGCGCCTTCAAACTGCAGTGGCTTGGCCAGGTTCTTGAACGCCAGCGTGCCGGCGTAATTGCCGTTCACGACTACCTGGCCCTTGACGTCCTCAATTTCCAGGTCCGACCCGCGTCCTTCAATCTCCACCTTGCCGGCCACGCCGGCGGCGCGGATCAGGTCGCTGTGGCCGATATCCAGGCGCACATCGCCCCCCACGCGCTCCAGCCGCACGTCGCCGCGATCGGTGCCCAGTTCCACGTTCCCGGCCACGTCGCTCACTTCGTAACTTCCGGCGCGCCCGTGCGCCTCCACGGCCATGCTGCGCGGGACGGTCACCTCCAGATCGTCCGAGATGCGCTGGTTGTCCGGAACGTGATCCTGGTTGGAACGGATCAGCAGCCGGTCACCCTGCGGCACGATCTCGACCGGCGTGTTCCCGTTGCTGTGGTCGGCGTCGTTCCGGTACCAGGCGCGGATTGCCTTGTGCCCCGTCACAGTCACGTCCTCGGTATCGGCGCCGGTCACCTTGATATCGCCGCGGGGGTTCTCAAACACCACCCGGGTCATGCCGGTGGCGGGCGCCTGCGCCGATACCGGATAATCGAACTGCTCGCCGAACACGTCCAGGCTGCCGGTCGAAAGGCGCACGCCGTGCTCGTGCGCCGTCCACAAGCCGGAGCCGGCCACGCAGATCAGGACGATCAGCACCACCTCGCCGCCGCTCAAACCGGTCATCACGCGATTGCGCCAGGCCAGCACTTCCACCAGCCGGAGCAATCCCCAGGCCACCAGCGCCAGCGGCCAGTATAGGGAAACCAGGTCGAAAATGGGCGTCTCGGGGTGCAGGTTGCGCCACAGAAAGAATCCCCCCGCCGCCAGCAGCAGAATCGGCCCGGTGACCGAACGCTTTCTCATCGCGACCCCCCTCCGGCGCCGCCGGGGTTGGAGCCGGAAGATCCCGCGGTTCCCCCGGAGCCGGTGTTGCCATAGGGACTCTGGCGATAGCCGCCGGTATAGCCGCCACTCATGGCGCTGGGGGGCGGTGGCCAGGGCCCGCCCATGGGAGGAGGCGGTTGGGGCGGCAGGCTGGCGCCGCGCCGCAGCAGGCTCAACAGTCCGAACACGATCAGCAGTACCGGCCAGGTCCGGCCGAAGCTGTACGGGGTGAAGTGGTCGAGCGTGAACAGCACCCCCAGGGTGATCAAGGTGATGGGACCGCGGATGGCGCGGATCAGGCTGGCGTCAGCGGCCATGGCGTACACCCTCGCGCGGCCCGTCGCCCGAGAAACGGTTGTAAAGCAGGTACAACCCCAGGGCGATCAGCAGCACCGGCCAGTACCGCACCACGACTTCGAAATCGAACAGGTCGAGCGTCCGCAGCAGCAGCACTACACCCAAAACGATCAGCGCCACGGCCGCCACCGGAACCTGGTCGCGCCGGCCCCGCAAATCGATCAGGCTGGAGTATTCGTCCACCGGCTCGCCCGCGCGGCGCTTGCGCGCCGTGTGATAGGCCTCGAAGACCATGTAAGCCCACCAGGCAAAACACAACATGCCGAAAACCGGTTCCAGGCCGCGCGCCGCCCGCGAATCCGGAATGCTGCACAGAATCCCGAAGATGACCGCGTGCACCAGTCCCTTGGCGTACTGTCCGTTGTAAATGGCCCCCACGCCGGGAATCATGCCCAGAAACAGGGCCAGTTGAGGGGAAACGTCGGCGCCCGGAAAGTTGCGGCCGGGAGGCGGATTGTAGGGGCCGTAGGGCGGCGGTGGAAGGGTGGATCCCGGAGGCACTCCAGTTCCCAGCCCAAATCCCGGCCCAGGTCCCGTTCCGGGCGGCGCGCCCGAGGGTCCCGCGGCGGGCCCGCTACCAGCCTGTGACTCGGAGGCGGCCGGACCCGCGGCGCGCGCATGCTCCGCGCAATACACCGTTCCGAAAGCGTCGCGACGGCAAGCGTCGCACAATGGTTGGCCGCAGGTACGGCAATACGCCGTGGCCGGCGCGTCTGGATGATTCTGGCAGTTCATGGTATCCCTCGGCCTGTCCCTCTAACGTGGCGCCCCCGCCGGCGCCGTCCCACCCTCATCGCGGGGAGCCTGGTTCACCGGCAGCTTCCGGTCGTCCGTGTTCTGTTTCTGGTCGTTACGCAGATCCTCGTCCTGCTGCTGCCATTCGCGCAGCGTGGTCTGAATCTGATACACCCACTTCAGGTTCTCGTAGAACTTCACCGTGCGTTGCCAGGAGCGGTAGGCGCTGTCTTCAATCCCCGCCCACACCTTGGCCGGCTCGATATCCGAGAGATGCAACTGCCGCACCGGCCGCGCCGCGATGGCGAACGACAGCACGGTCAACGCCATTCCCATGGCCAGGCGCGGCTGCAGCAGCGCGTCCGAGAGCGCCGAAAACCACTGGCGCAGCCGCGTTGCCGGACGGCCCGCCGCCGCGCCCTTCCCCCCGCCCCGGCTCCACGGCGCATCGAACAGAATGCGCGTGACCAGTTCCGGCGGCGCTTCCACCTCGGCGGCCTTCTCCATGAAAGCCACCGCGGCCGCCGAATCGCGAGCCAGTTCCGCGCAGGCCGGGCATTCGGCCAGATGGCGTTCCACCGGCGCCCGTTCGTCCGGCGCCAGCGCGCCGTCCACGTAATCGCAGATGAGAAGCTCCAACTCCGCGCAGTTCATACCACCAGCTTCTGCTTGCGCAGCAGGCGAGCCAGTTCGGCCCGCCCCCGGTTGATTCGAGATTTTACCGTGCCTTCCGGAATTTGCAATACTTCCGCGATTTCCCGGTACTCCATCTCCTGCAGGTCGCGCAGGATCACCGCCTCCCGCAAATCCGGCGAAAGCCTTTGCAGGGTGGCCTGCAGGATCTCGCTCGCCTCGCGGCCCGCCACGGCATGATCCGGCCGCGCGGAAGCCGCCGCTCCCTCCTCCTCCAGCATGGGAAGCTGTTCTTCAATCGAATCCGTCACGCGCTCCTGACGCGTGCGGCGATAGTGATCGATCAAAAGGTTACGCGTCACCCGCGCCAGCCACGTGTTGAACGACCCTTCCGAGGAATGGAAGGTGCGCAGCGTGCGGAAAACCCTCAGGAAGACCTCCTGCGTCAGGTCCTGAGCTTCCTGGCCGCTGTTGGTGAAGCGGTAGCACAATCCGTACACCCGCCGCGTGTGCTGCCGGACAAGTTCCTCCCAGGCGGCTTCTTCGCCGCGCAGGCATCGGGAAACGAGGCTCTCTTCGGCGTCCAAAGTTCTTTCTAGCAGATTGCCGCCGCCGGGGATACCGGCCGCCGGGTGGAAAGTCTCCCCGGCCGGGTTGGTGAAGCTCCCGAAAGCTAGCGTTGCGGCTGCCATGGCGCTCATTTCTTTCATATGGAGAAACGAGGCTTTATCATGATAGGTTCAATTTTTCCGGGATGCCACCTGTATTTCCAGGCATTTCCGGGGAGGATCCGTTCGGCGGAACCGCTCGAAACGAATGGCGGACCGGCCGGCGCCACGGCGGATCGTGGTCCGGCACTCCACGGGCCGGCCGCAGCGCCCGGCGGCCGGTTCTTGCGGTGCGGATTCTTACATCTGTAGCAGTTGTCCGGTGAGCCTTAACCTCACCGCTGGAAGGGAGACTGGTCATGAAGTGCCCATTTTGCGATCACATGCAAGATAAGGTGGTGGATTCCCGCGAGAGCACCGGGGGAGACACCATCCGGCGCCGCCGCGAGTGCCTCGCCTGCCAGCGGCGGTTCACTACCTACGAGCGCATCGACGAAGTCCCCTACATGGTGATTAAAAAGGATGGGCGGCGCGAAAAATTTGACCGGCAGAAGGTTTTGAACGGGCTGATCAAGGCCTGCGAAAAGCGCCCCGTGAGCATGCCGAAGCTGGAAGACCTGGTGAACCGCGTGGAATCCAAAGTGACCGATTCTCCCGACCGGGAAATATCTACTAAAGACATAGGAGAATTTCTCATCGAGAACCTGCGGGAGCTGGATAAGATCGCCTATGTACGATTTGCGTCGGTGTACCGGGATTTTCAGGACGAGGCGGCCTTCGTCGACGAACTCCAGAACCTGATCCGCCCCAAGCTGCCGTAGCGCGGCGTGGCTTTGGGCCGGCCCATCCCTCCCGCTGCACCACTCCGCAGTGTGCCCAACCCGCGCTAGGACCGCTGCCTGGGAGGTTGCGGGAAAAGGCCTGAAAGGCGTCGCCCCACCGGCGGGGATCAACACTTTGCGGGCGCCGGTGGGGCAGGCATTCAGCCTGCCGAGCAACCTGCCAAGTGGGTCGCCCCGGAAGTCACCGACCCTGCCCCCGCTGGCTCACCGGACATCCGGCCGCGCTACCGCGCTCCACGGTGGGTCGCCGGCAATCCGCTGCCCGTTGAAACCGGCCGGCCCCGCGCGGAATCTTATAAAAGCCGCTCCGCAAACCTGGGACTTTAGCGCTTTCTTGGCCCAGCCTGTAACCTGGACACCGTTCAAGCATCTTAAAAAATAGAGCTTAACTTTGCTGGAGAATGATGTTAAGATCAGTTGAATCCGTAAATGCATCCGTTCCTCCCTACACTTCGGGCCGGACCAGCAAGACGCTCATTCAACTGAAAACCCCATTATCTCAAACATTTCAGCGCATTGGAATGTGTGCCATGGGGGAGGTGAGTCTTAGTGGACCAATTTGAAGATCAGTTTTTAGCCGAAAACCCCGAAGCCCTGGGCCTGAATTTTGAGGACGAGGCGAAGTTCTTCGATCCCGAAGCCGCCCACGAAGCCGATTTCCTGCATCCGGCTCCGGTCGAAGAGTCGATTTATACGGATGACCCGGTGCGCGTGTACCTGCGCGAAATGGGCGCTGTGCCGCTCCTGACGCGGGAAGGGGAAGTCGATCTGGCGCGCCGCATGGAACGCGGTAAATTGCGGATGCAAAAGGCCATTAGCCGCTCGGCCCTGGTCCAGCGGGTGGTCGTGGATCTGGTCGAGCAGTTGCGCAAGGGCAGCCTGGAGTTGGAGGCCGTTGCCGATCTCGGCGATGTCGAGGAAGGCACCCCTGCCGATCTGAAAGTCCGCGCGGATGCCGTCAAACAGTTTGCAGATGTTGCCGTGCTGCAAAAAAAACTGGTGATGCTCCAGGAGAAGGTGGACGCCACGCCGGTCGCCAACAAGCGCCCGAGAAAGCGCCTGTGCGGCAAGTTGAACCGCGCCAAGGTGGAGACCTCCATGGCCATCCGCCACGTCCCGTTCCGCGTCACCAAGTGGAAGGAATTCTCCCGCGAAATCGAGCGCGCGGTTGATGAGATCAGCCATTTAGATAGTGAAATCAAGAAGTTAGAAACCCGCAACAATCCTATCCAGCAGGCCCGCCTGCGCGAGCTGAAACGCGAAATCAAAAAACGCGAAGCCATCGCCGGCGCCACCTTGCCGGAGTTGCGCCACAGCCTTACGGTGATCCGCCACGGCGAAGCCGAGGCCGAGCGTGCCAAGAAGGACCTGGTCGAAGCCAACCTCCGCCTGGTTGTCTCGGTCGCCAAAAAGTATGTCAACCGGGGCTTGCACCTCCTGGATCTGATTCAGGAGGGCAATATCGGCCTGATGCGCGCCGCCGATAAGTTTGAATACCGCCGCGGCTACAAGTTTTCCACCTATGCTACCTGGTGGATCCGCCAAGCCATTACCCGCGCCATCGCCGACCAGTCGCGCACCATCCGTATTCCGGTGCACATGAACGAGAGTATGAACAAATTCCTACGGGCCACACGCG
>JASHSS010000112.1 GCA_030038565.1 Bryobacteraceae bacterium | reverse complement strand
GGGGTGGTGCTGGGTGTGATCCGGCCGCTGGCGGGAGTGTAACAGGGCCGGGCGGGCGAGGGCGCAGCGGCCCGGTAGCGGCGGGGTGACCGGGGTGGCGCTGGGTGTGATCCGGCCGCTGGCGGGGGTGTAACAGGGCCGGGCGGGCGAGAGCGCCGGGTCAAAGTTGCGCGGGAGGCGGTGGGACGTGTGCGCCGGGATTCCGATGACCGGGCGGCACGGGGGGGTCAGGCGGCGGGGGCGGCGGCCTCCTGCTGGAAGCGGACCGAGACCACGCGCGAGACGCCGGGTTCCTGCATGGTAACGCCGTAGAGCGCCTGGGCGGCCTCCATGGTGCGCTTGGAGTGGGTGATGACAATGAACTGGGTCTGCGCGGACATCTCTTGCAGCAGCCGGGTGAGGCGCCCGATGTTGGATTCGTCGAGCGGGGCATCCACTTCGTCCATGACGCAGAACGGGCTGGGCTGGTATTTGAAGATAGCCATCAGCAGGGCGACGGCGGCGAGTGCTTTCTCGCCGCCCGAAAGCAGGAGCACGTTCTGGAGGCGCTTTCCAGGCGGGGAGCAGACGATTTCGATGCCGGAATCGGCTAGGTTTTCCTGATCCGTGAGGCGCATCTCGCCGGTGCCGCCGCCGAAGAGGGTCTGGAAGACCACGCGGAAATTGGCGTTGATGGCTTCGAAGGCCTCGGAGAATTTACGGCGCGAAACCTGGTCGATTTCCTGAATGGCCTTTTCGGTGTCGCGGATGGAATCGATCAAGTCCTGGCGTTGGGCGGTGAGGAACTCCTGGCGCTGCTGGGCCTCCTGGAATTCCTCCATGGCCGCGGGATTGACGGGGCCGAGCGCTTCGATGCGGCGGCGGACTTCGTTGGCCTGGGCTTCAGCTTCGGCAATGGCTTCGGCATCGGCCACGGTTTCGTCTCCTGCCAGAAGCTGCTCGACGGGGCAGTTCAGCTCTTTGCGGCTGGTCTCGTCCAGGAATTTGAGTTCCGACTGTTTGCGGACCAGCTCGATTTCGATCTGGGAGCGGCGCTCCTGGATTTCCTGCACCAGGGCGCGGAGGGTTTTCAGCTCCTCCTCGGCGGCACGGAGGGCTTCGCGCACGGCGGCGTCTTCGGAGGCCATCTGGTTGACGCGCGATTCGAGGGAGGCGATTTCGGACGCCAGTTGGGTGGCGCGGCGGTCGAGATCGATGTTGCTGGCGAGCAGGCGGGCGCGCTCGGCGCCCATGCGGCCGATTTCGGGGGCCAGGGCATTGCGGCGGGCGGCGGTTTCCCGGAACTGCTGCTCGAGCTTGCCCATGGCCGCGCGGTCGCCGCGGTGGCGCTCTTCGAGGCCGGCCAGGACGGCGCGGGTGGCGGCGTGCTCTTCGCCGATGGAGGCGGCCTGGGCTTCCAGCTTGTCCATCTCCTGGCGCTCGATTTCAAGAGCCTCTTCGCGGGCCGCGCGCAGGCGCTCCTTCTCTTCCACGGCGGCGCGGTTGCGCTGGCGCTCGGCGGCGGAACGTTCGGCGTCACGGCGGAGGCGCTCCAGTTCGAGGCGGGCCACCGAGAGGCGTGAATTGGCGCGCGACAGCTCGTCGCCCAGCTTGCGCATTTCGTGATCGAGGGCCACGCGGTCCTTCTCGCGAGCCTGCTGCAGGCTACGAAGGCGCTCCAGTTCGGCTTCCAGGGCGACGATCTCCCGTTGGACCTCCTGAACCATGGCGGCGCGCTCGGCGGCGGTTTTTTCCCTGGACTGGAGTTTGCTGGCCAACTCGCGGGCTTCGCGCTTCATGGCCAACGGGCCGGCGCCTGATTTTTTACCACCGGTGACGGTCTGGCCGTGGTAGCAGACGCCATCGGGCAGGAGGAAGTAGAGGTGCGGATAGGCCACCGCGAGGCGCTGGGCGGCGGCGCGATCTTCGGCCAGGAAACAAAGCGAGACGCGGGGCAGCAAGTCGATGGCGCGATCGCGGAATCCGTTGGTGAGGCGCAGGGATTCGCTGAGGCGGGCGGAGATCCCGGTTTCCGGGCCGATGGCGGGTTCGGGGAGTTGGCCGGGGCCGGGGGCGCCGGGTTCGGGATGGACCAGGAAGGTGGCGCGGCCATCGAGCTCGGCGCGAATGAAATCGAGGCCGCGCTCGGCCTGCTGCCAGCTTTCGACGACCACGTATTCGAGCTCTTCGTGGAGAAACTCTTCGGCCGGTTTTTCGAACTGAGGATCGACTTCGACGTAGTCGGCCATGACGCCGGCGGGGCGGAGGTCGTCGGCCTTGCCGCGCTCCAGGGCGGCGAACAGGCGCTTGACCGACTCGGTGGTGTAGGTGCGGTGGGCGAGCACCTGCTCAAGCGATTCCTTGCGCGCGCGAACGGCGGAGATCTCGTTATTGAGAGTCTCGATTTCGCGGCGCAACTGGGCGGCGGTGGCGCGCCGCTCGGCGAGATCCTGTTCGGTGCGAAGACGCTCGACGCCCACGGACTCCAGCTCCAACTGGCGCTCGGAGAGGGTTTGGGAGACCTGTTTGCGGGCGGCTTCGAGGCGCTCGATTTCGGCGGCGGCGATCTGTTCCTCGCGCGCCGAACGGGTCTTTTCGCGGTCGATCCCGGCAAGGTACTCGTCGATCTGGGCGAGCTGGTTGCGTAAGGTGGCCGCCTCGCCGAGCAGTCGCAGGATCAACTGGCGGCCCTGTTCGATGGCCTTCTCGCGCTCGCGCAGGCGATTCTGGAGCGCGTCGCGCTGCTGGTTGATCTCCGACATGCGGGCGCGGGATTGGGCGGTCTGGGCCTCCAGGGCGTCGAGGCTTTTGCGGTGCGCGGCGATTTCCTCGTCGAGGCGGTCGAGGCGCAGGCCGAGTTCCTGGGTTTCCTTCTCGGCCTGAGCGATGCGCTGCTCGATGGCGCCGCTCTCCTTGACCTGGGAGGCGAGCTGGCCGCGGATGCGCTCGGCCTCGAGATTGGATTCGGAAAGCTGGAGGCGGGCAGCGGTGAGCTGCTCTTCGAGCTGGTAACAGGAGAGCCGGCGCTCCTCGTAGGCGGCCTCTTTCTGGGCCACTTCTTCGGTCTGGTTTTTCAGCTCGTGGGAGGCGAGGTTCAGGTCGATGGCGGTTTTGGCGGCATCGCGCTCCAGGAGGCGGTATTTGCCGGCCAGCACCACGCGCAGGCCGGCTTCCAATTCGCCCTTCAGCTCGGTGTAGCGCTTGGCCTTGGAGGCCTGGCGCTTGAGCGAGTTGACCTGGCGGTTGACCTCTTCGAGGATGTCGTAGACGCGGGCCAGATTCTGCTTGGCGCCCTCCAGCTTGGCTTCGGCCAGGCGCTTGCGGGCTTTGAAGCGGGTGATGCCGGCGGCCTCTTCGATGACCGAGCGGCGGTCCTGAGGCTTGGAACTGAGGATCTGGCCGATGCGGCCCTGCTCGATGATGGCGTAGCTTTCGGGGCCCAGGCCGGTACCCATGAAGATGTCCTGGATGTCGCGCAGGCGGGCGGGGTGCCCGTCGATGAGGTACTCGCTTTCGCCGGAGCGGAAGAGGCGGCGGGTGATAGTGACTTCGCCGGGGCGCTTGGGGTGGGGGTCGGAGACGGGTTGGGGCTTGTGGACGGCGGGCTGAGTGACGGGCGCCTGGGAGACGGCCGGATCGACGAGGGTCATGGTAACGTAGGCCATGCCGAGGGGCTTGCGCTCACGGGTACCGGCGAAGATGACGTCTTCCATGCGGGTGCCGCGGAGGGAGCGGGCGGACTGCTCGCCGAGGACCCAACTGATGGCGTCGGAAATATTGGACTTGCCGCAGCCGTTGGGGCCGACAATGGCGGCGATGCCCTCGCCGTTAAAGCGGAGCTCGGTGCGCTCGCAGAACGACTTGAATCCCAAAACTTCTACGCGTTTGAGTTTCAGCAACGCCTTCTCCTCGGTTCGATCAGGGGAGTTGTAACCATACTAAACGCGCGGGGCGGAAAAGTAAAGTACCTGCGATACCGGATAAGGGGGCAGTGAATAAAGGGGCACAAGATATGGGAGTAGAGTGGTGGGTTGAGGATGGAAGCAGGCAGGCTGAATTTGATGTAATAGATTCAATTGCAAAGTTAAACATACTGATGTTGAGACATTTCTGAGTTTCTTGGGGGCAGTGCCCGGCGGGGGGGACGCGAGGTATCGTAACGGGGTCGGCTAGGGTCGCGGCGAGCGCGCCGCAGCGGCGGAAATGGAGGAGTGCGAGGTGTTGGGCGGCGAAGGGGAAGGTCTGGTACCCCGCGGCAAGGCGGGGCTGGCGACAATGAAGTTGAAGGAACGAACCCAATTTCGAATCCAAGTGCCTGAATTCCGACGGCTTGCGCCTCTTCGAGGGCGAGCGCGCAGCGGCGGCGGGGAATGGAGGGCGGGGGAAAGGTCTGGTGCGCGGCGGCGAGGGCAGGCTGGCAACGTTAAATCTGAAGGAACGAACCCAATTTCGAATCCAAGTGCCTGAATTCCGACGGCTTGCGCCTCTTCGATGGCGAGCACGCCGCGGCGGCGGGAAATGGAGGAGTGCGAGGTGTTGGACGGCGAGGGTCTGGGGTGCGGCGGCGA
>JASHSS010000111.1 GCA_030038565.1 Bryobacteraceae bacterium | reverse complement strand
ACGGCGATGGTCTGCGCCACTACCGGCAGGACCGAGAACCACAGGCCGGCGAAGAAGTGGGTTCGCATCAACTAACCCAGGGTATCAGGGCCGGCGGGCACGTGGGTGACCCGGCTTCTGTCGCAACCGGGCCGCCCCAACCGATGACCCATACTCCGGATTCATTCCGTGCCATCCTCTCCGGCGAGTTTCAGCAGGGTCTTCTCCGCCTCGCGCACATCGTCGAGAGTGAGCGTGCCCGATTCAACCAGGTGGGCCATGATGGGCCGGCTCCGGCCGCCGAACAGGCTCAGCAAGTCGTCGATCAGCCGGCGCTCCGCCGCGTCCCGCGAGACCGCCGCTTCAAAGATGTTCGCGGTGGCGATCTTCTTGACACGGCGCAACGCTTTCTTGACTTCCAGCCGGTAGACCATCGTCTGCACTGTGGTGTAGGCGGGTCTCTTCCTGGCCGGAAACGATTCCTGAATTTCCCGAACCGAACAAGGCCCGCGTTTCCAGAGGGCATCCATGATCTGCAGCTCCAGCTTGCTCAGTTTTGGAGGAGGCATGGCAGGTGGCGCCGGGTGGCGCGCTATTTCAGCTCTCTGACCCAGATGTTCCGGAAACTGATCGGTGGACTGGGGTCGGGGTGAGCCTGCAGCTTGATCGGCGCGGTATCGTACGCCTTATAAAACGGCTTGCCGATATACAGGGTTTCTCCGCTCAACTCAAAATGATTCTGCACCAGCACGCCGTTGAAAAAGACGGTAACGTTGGCGGGCGTCTTCAAGGAGCCATCGGAATTGAAGACCGGCGCCATCCATACCACTTCGTAGGTTTGCCACTCCCCAGGCTTGCGGTTGGGATTCGCCAGGGGAATCCCTTGTTTGTAGATGCTTCCCGCCTGGCCGTTGGCATAGGTCTTGTTGTTGTACGAATCCAGGATCTGAAGTTCGTATCCGGCGTCCCCGGGACCGGTGGATGCCAGGAAGACACCGCTGTTGCCGCGGTCCTGATCGGCGCCGGTGATGTTCTCGGGGATCTTCCATTCGATATGCAGCTGATAGTTGCGGAAGCGGCGCCTGGTTTCGATATTTCCCACGCCCCTCGCCTTGTTGACCGTCATCACGCCGTCGCTGACGGTCCATCGAGCCGGCGACTTGTCGCGGGCCGATACCCACTCGTCCAGATTCTTGCCGTCGAAGAGCACGATGGCATCGGAAGGCGGGGCCGCGTCGGTCGCACCAGGTGTGACGATGGGGGGCTCAGGCTGCCACACTTCGGTGTCTTTAGGGTTGCCTCGAGCCCGTTGACGCGCGGCGCCCTGCGATGCCGGCGGCTGTTGCGCCCCCAGCAAAGCCGCCGCGGCGGCCAGCGCCGCCAGCGCGCAGACCGCCCGCAGGCGCAAGTGTACGGGGGGGGAAATCAGCATAAGGGAATCTCCATTCCTAAGACTCTATAATAATCTTCGCGCCCGATCGCACGGCCGGCCGGTATGGACTGGCGAAGGTCAAGATCTCCAGTCGCTCCGGCGGTTGCCGGCGATGCGCTACTCCGGGAGGCTGTACCACGCCTCGATTGGCGCTCGGTTCCGACGAGTGGAGCTCCGTTACTTTACACTGGGGCTGTCGTCGGCCTTCAGGTCGCCAAGAGCATATTGGATTCCCGCCAGCATATGAGCCACAAAGGGCCGCAGGAAATAGACCTTCTCATCGTGGCCGTGGGCCTCATAGAACACCCGGCCATTGCCCACCCGCTGAATGTAGCTCAAGGCGTAGTCGCCATCGGTGCGCCTGGTTGCCGCGGGCTCCTTGGCTTTATCTTCCGCGCTCATTCTGTCGTAGTTGATGCTGGTGAGAACGTGAACGCGTTTCCGGCTGAATGAGTCTTGCGCAAAAGTGTAGGTCTCGTCCACCATTTCGAAGCCGCGTGGCGGGAACATGGCGGTCAGGGGGCTGTTGGGGTCGTCCACTTTCACGCGGATCAAAGTCGGATAGGTCCAGTGAAACTTGAAGAACCCGCCGATCATTTCGTTGAACTCGGGCCATGTGCCGGCCGGCGCGGGGCCACTCGTGTGGTAGCTGTCGGTGGCGGCGTGGATGCCCGCCAAACCCTTGCCGCCTTTCACAAAGTCGACGAGCGCCCGCCGGCGAAGGTCCGTGGTGGCCTTGTCGTTCGGGTCATCCAGAAACTGGCCCGTGGTGCTGTCCAGGAAGATGGCGTCATATTGCTTCAGGTTGTCCGGCGTGATCGCGGCCGCGTCGTAGGTAATGGTAGTCATCCAGGCGCCGGTCTTGTCGCCCAGGTATTCAACCATTTTCGCCGCCAGCGGAATGGAAGAGTGGACAAAACCGACGGCCCGGCTGACGACCAGCACATGGCGCAGGCTCTGCGGCGTGGCGTAGGGCTTGTCCGGCAGCGCGGCCATCATGGCCGAGATATCGCCGGGATTGGCAAATTGTCTTTGCGGACAACCGCGGCTGAAGCCCCCGCTAAACCCTTCCGGCGGGCAATTCGCCGGCGTCGCCGTACCGGCTGCCTGCTGTGCGAAACCCACGCACCCGCTCCATACCACGGCAATTAACGCCGCGCCAATTCCAAATGTCTTCGGTTTCATAATCGGAACATCTCCCGTGACCGAAATCTGGACCTGAAACACATCATTATATCCCCGCGCCTGGATCTCCCGGCTGACAGGCCGGCTCCGCGCCCGGCCGGCATTTCCCGCGGGAAGCTGCAACCAAACCGGCAGCGGCAGTAGCATCCGGCCGGCGGCACATCGACGCGTGCCGGCGTGTCGAATCTGCTTGACTCATCCAATCTGTTTGTGATTTCATGCGACGGGGAGAAGATGAGCCATGATCAATCTGGAAACCGCGCGTAAAGTGATTGCCGCCGCGGAACAAAAAGCAGCCGAAATCGGCCAACCGATGAATATCGCAATTGTCGATGCGGGCGGGAATCTCGTTGCGCATGTCCGCATGGACGGAGCCTGGATCGGCAGTATTGACATTTCCATCAACAAAGCCTTCACATCACGCGCTTTCGACATCACCACGAAAGATCTCGCTCAGCATTCCCAGTCCGGAGACCAGTTTTTCGGCATTCATGCGTCCAATCATGGACGCATCATGATCTTTGCAGGGGGCATTCCTCTCAAAGAAGATGGAAAAGTAGTGGGGGCAATCGGCGTCAGCGGGGGCTCCGGCGAGCAGGACCACGCGGTAGCCGAAGCCGGCGCGGCGATCGTCCGGTAACGCCGTATCTGGACGCGCAACCGGTACCTTCGCGTGGCGCCCGCCTATTCCCGCCGCGATTGCGGCGCCGGCGAGCGGTAAGCCGGCGCGGCGCGCCTCACTGCTTCCGGAGTGTGTAGATCCAATCGTTGAGGCCGAATTCGGCGGTGGACGGGTCCACGAAATGGAAATCCAACTCATTCGAGCAGCCCGTTTGGAGGGATTTCCAGCGCGTCCCCCGAAACCCGAACTTCCGCGCCAGCTTGAGCGGGTCTGCGGATTTGTCCCGCCGGTGCATTTCGTCGAAGGCGCCTTGAAACAGCCCCTCGGCGGGAACATCGACCACCCGGTAGTGAGGCCCCTGGCAACCCAGAATCCCCGGGCCGGCGATCTCGCCGGCCTTGAAAACCACAGTCTTCCCAACCAGCGATTGCATCTCCGCGGGGTCCGGCTTGGCCGGCCCGCCCCACGGCGCCTCCACCGCCGCGGCAATCTTCCAGGTTCCCAGATAGGAGGCGTCCGCCGCCGTCGCCGGCAGCAGCCACGCGCCGGCCATCGCCCAGGCCACCAGCCGCGCCAGCTCCCGCGCCGCCAACCAAAGTCGCATAAACCTCCCGGTTCGCGCCCGGCCTTCGGATCGAGGTGCGCGCTTATCGTTCGATAATATCGCGATGGAGGATTTCGCAGCCCGCGCGGATATCGAGGTTTTTGCCGTTGTGGCCCCAAAACTCGCACTGCTCCACCGTTCCGCGCCCGCCGTTGAACATGATCAGGCCGGCGTCCCTGCACTCGTGAATCTTCGAGCGCCGCACCAGCGGAGCGCAGTCTTCCCACAGGGCCATGCCGCAGCGGGCGTCGGCGTAGATATCGCACTCGTCGATCGTGCCGAGGCCTTGGGTGTGCACCAGCACGCCTCCCTGCCGGCCGTGGTGAATGCGGCAGCGCCGCACTACCGGATCGGCGGAGCTACTGATTTCCACGCCGCTCAATTGATTGGCGAAAATCTCGCATTCCTCGAAAATCCCGTGCCCGTGCGACGTCACCGTCATCCCGCAGCCCTGGTTATCGTGCACGCCGCAGCGCCGCACCAGCGGGTCGGCGCCTTCCTTGACTTCGATGCCGGACAAAGCGTTTCCGGAAATCTCGCATTCCTCCAGAATGCCCCGCCCGTACTGGTAGATCGTCACCCCGCCCTGCCGTCCGTCGCGGATGCCGCAGCGGCGCACCACCGGGTTGCCCGCCGACTTGATTTCCACGCCCGCCAGGGCATTGCCGAAGATGTTGCACTCTTCGAAAGTGCCGCGTCCGTACGCGGCCACCAGCACTCCGGATGCCCTGTGGCCATGGATCGAGCAATGCCGTACCAGTGGGTCGCCACCGCTTTCGACTGCCAGCCCGGAACCCGCGGAGTCCCGGAGGTCGCATTCCTCGAACGTCCCGCGGCCGCGGTCGAACACCGAGACGGCGCCCGAGATCCTGCATCGGCGCACAGTAGGGTCGCTGCCCCCCTGAACCTCCACGGCGGCGCGCGCGTTATCGACGATCTCGCAATCCTCGGTGGTCCCGCGTCCCGCCTGGTAGAACAGGATGCCGGTCTGGGCCCCGTGGTGGATCCGGCAGCGGCGCACGATCGGATCGGCGCCGGGGCCGCGAACCGCCACGCAGGCCAGCGAGTTGCTGGTTATGTCGCATTCGTGCAGGAACAGCCGGCTCTGAATTTCCACCCCAAAACATTCCAGGCCCATGGCGCCCGCGGCGCATCGGAAGGTAAATCCGGAGACCACCGTGGATGAGGAGCAGGCCAGCAGACAGGATCCCGTGCTGCTTTCCACCACCACGCTGCCGGCCGGTCCGTCGGCCAGCAATTCAACCGGCCGGTCGATCACCAGGCTCTCCCGGTAGATCCCCGGCCGCACGCGAACCAGCGCGCCCGGGGTGGCCCGCCGCAGTGCGTCTCCAATACTGGTGTAATGGCCGCTCCGATCGGCAGCCACCAGCAACTCCTGGCGCGAAATCCCCGGCGGGTCGGCTTGGATGCCCAGCATTTCCTGGGTCCTCGCCGTCATCAACCCCTCGCCCATGGCGCGGACCCGAACCCTGCCGCAACGGTCCTGCCGGATGGGCGCGCGCATTTCATCCGCAGCGCCGGCCGCCCCCGCGGACAAGCCGGGGTTGGCCAATCCGTTCACCGATCCATCTGTGGGCGGCGAAACCGGTTGAGCCTCCGTGGGCGGCACGACCATGTATCGTCCCGTGGGAGTCCGGCCACTCCATGGGGCGTCGGATAACCGGCTGTTGCTCTGCATTACATCACCCGTCGTTGGTGGAGCGTCTCTCCGCCAACCACGCGCGGCTCTGCTCCAATCCCTCTTAATGAGCCAGCCAACCGCTATGTTGGCATCGCCGCGGTGTTTTTTTGGCGCGCCCAGGCTCTTCGCCCGCGCGCCGCGGACCGGCCGCCGCTTGTAATATCCGGCCGGCTGTAGCCCGCCAGCCTTTGAGCTGGCCACTCGCCGCCCGCCGCGCCATGCTGTCTCGTCCGGTGGGTTTGAATCGTGTAGCCGATAACGCTGCGGGCTGCCGTGGTCTGCTTCAGCTCCTCCGTCAGTTCGGAAAGAGAATCCGCCGTGGACGCGGCGAGAGCAGCGCGGTAGAGCCGGTGAGCCGTTCTGAGCGCAGCCTCGTTTCTGGCGTGCAGCCGGTAAAGGTCCGCACAGGTGGGGCAGGTCTCAGAGGCGATCTCGCAAGTCGTTGGCATGACCACAGAATAAGTTGCGGCCGTCTCTGAGGTGTTGTGGATTTGTCAAAACCTTCCCCGGCGGGTACCATCCCGGCTATTCGGAAAGACCCTGGGATTGTGCGAAGCTCGGTAGTGCCCCGAGCCAAATCGTGCCGCGCCTGTTCTACTGCGATCAACATCCCATCCCGCTGCCCGCGGGACACAAGTTTCCAGTGCAGAAGTACGCGCTTCTGCGGGCGCTGCTCGCGTCGGACGGCCACTATCGGCTGGAACCCGCGCCCTTCGCCCCGCCGGAGGCCATCGAACGTGTGCACGATCCCCAATACGTGCGCGCCTTCCTCTCCGGCGCGCTCGATCCGCGCATCCTGCGGCAAATCGGGTTTCCGTGGTCCGAGCAACTCGTGCGGCGCACGCTGGCCTCCGTGGGCGGGACTCTGGCTGCATCCGCCGACGCGCTGGCCACCGGGTTCGGCGGCAACCTGGCGGGCGGCACGCATCACGCCTTTCCCGACCGAGGCGCGGGCTTCTGCGTGTTCAACGATCTGGCGGTGGCCATCCGCGCCATGGGGAGGCGCGCGGCGGTGATCGACCTGGATGTGCACCAGGGCGATGGCACGGCCGCGATTTTCGCGGAGGACCAAAGCGTCTTCACGCTGTCGCTGCACAGCGCGCGCAATTTTCCTTTTCAAAAACAGCGCAGCCGCATCGACGTGGCCTTGCCGGATGGCGCCGGCGACGACGAATACCTGGCTCTTTTGCGGTCCGTGCTCGGGCCGGTGGCGGAATTCCGGCCCGAGGTGCTGCTCTACCAGGCCGGCGTGGATGCGCTGGCGGGCGACCGCCTGGGCCGCCTCGCGCTTTCCCACGCCGGCCTCGCGGAGCGCGACCGCACGGTTTTCGCCTTTGCCCGCGGCGCCGGTCTGCCCGTGGTGGTCACGCTGGGCGGCGGCTATGCAGACCCCATCGCCCGCACCGCCGAGGCGCACGCCAACACGTTCCGTGCCGCGGCCCGGATCCTGGGATAACCCAATCCGCGCGGCGAGTGGGATCAAAAATTACCTCGGCTCCAAAAATGCAGCCCCTCCAAACCGCATCCGCAGGCGCCGTCACCCGATCTAAAATTCCAGCGTTTCTCTGCCTGTCAAGGCCGAGGTGCGCAATCGAACCAAGGAGAAAGCTGAATATGCCATACGTTAGTGTCGGGAAGGAAAATTCCGAGGACATCGAACTCTACTACGAGGATCACGGCTCGGGTAGCCCCGTCATTCTGATCCACGGATATCCGCTCAGCGGCGCCTCCTGGGAGAGGCAAGTTCCCGCGCTCCTGGCTGCGGGTCACCGGGTCATCACTTATGACCGCCGTGGCTTCGGAAAGTCCAGCCAGCCTGCCGAAGGTTACAACTACGATACCTTCGCGCAGGATCTCAAAAAGCTCATCGGTCATCTCAAGCTCAAAGAATTCGCGCTGGCGGGTTTCTCGATGGGCGGCGGCGAAGTGGCCCGCTACATCGGAAAATACGGCTCCAAGGGCGTCCGCAAAGCCATCTTTGTTTCCTCGGTTCCGCCATTCCTGCTGAAGACTCCGGACAACCCTGAGGGCATCGACGGCAGCGTGTTCGAAGGAATCCAGAAGGCCGTGGCCGCCGACCGCTACGTCTTCTACACCGAGTTCTTCAAGAATTTCTACAATACCGATCTGCTGCTCGGCAAGCGCGTCAGCGAGCAGGCCGTCCAGGCTAGTTGGAATGTGGCGGCCGGCTGCTCGGCAATCGCCAGCCTGGCCTGCGTGCCCACATGGCACGAGGATTTCCGCGCCGACCTCGGCCGCGTGGATGTCCCCTCGCTCGTGATTCACGGCGATGCGGACCGCATTCTACCCATCCAGGCATCCGGGCAACGGACCGCCGCCATGGTGAAGGGAGCGCGCCTGGTGGTGTTGAAAGAAGGGCCTCACGCAGTCAACTGGACGCATGCCGACGAAGTCAATTCCGAGATGGTGAGCTTCCTGGCCGCTACGGCCCCGGCGGCCGTGACCGCCTCCCAGGGATAGAACCGCCCCTCGTCAGGATTCGTTGCTGTAGGAACGCCCCTCGGGCGAACCGGCGCGGAATCGCGTCGCGCGCGGGTGCTCGTGTCGTGAGCGATGGATCCGCTGGGAGCCAATTCCGGCGCGGCCGCGGAACGCCCTTTGCTCGCCCAACGACGCTTCGGCGTGGTGGTATGTGGATTCGCAAGGGCCCCGACGCCGCGCTGGGACTCTGACTGCCGGGCGCCGTCGGTTGCAGCGCCAGCCTTGGCAGCAATATCCACCGCGAGCGACATTCGCCGCCGCGATAGGGTCAGATTGCCGCGCCGCGCCAGCCGCACCAGTGCCCGCCACACCACCCGGTGCCGCACCAGCCCGCGCCGCTTAGCGCCCGCCGCACCAGCGC
>JASHSS010000110.1 GCA_030038565.1 Bryobacteraceae bacterium | reverse complement strand
GATGCAGGTCCAGGATATCCGCGGAGAACTTCAGGTAACCCAGCCCGGCGCCCGGCCGGAAGTGAGCCACCGCCGCCTGCGAGCGGCCATCGAACTCCCAGCCGGCCGCGAGGCCGCGCCCGTCCGACCCGCTCACCGCCAGCCACGCGCACTGGTCCGCGTGCGCCCCGGCGTAGACCGAAAAGCTCGTGCCATCGGGAGCCAGCGGCTGCCGGGTCCATTCGAAATTCTCCGGAACCGGCGCCACCGACCATTGGTTCACGTTCATGGCAGTGTAAGTCAGGTCCCCGTCGGAGAAGGTCCAGGGGAGTAAGTTTACCGAAGTAACATACGCAGTGGTGGCCAGCCGGTTGAGAAAGCTCAGATGGTAGCGCAGCATTGGTTGGTTATCGTACATTTCCAGCGCCACGGTAATTTGCGCGGTGCCTTCCAGGTCCCGCAGGGTTATGAACTGGCGCACGCCGGCGGGCGTGGTAGTCTCGGTCCATTGGTTCAGGAGGGTATATTGCCGCTCCGTGCCGTACACTTCGTTACCGGCCGTCAGCCGCACCGGCGAAGAGGGCTGGTTGGGCGAAGCCAGCCAGCGGTCACCCGTGGTGATATCGTCCACCTCCCTGGTGAGGAAGTGTCCGCCCGCCGTCAGCTCGAAAACTGCTTTGAGCCAGCCGTTCGTCAGTGTCCAGGTGCTATTTTGGGAATCGTAGTTCGACTGGGCCGGGTAACCGAGTGCCGGCGGGAGCGACACCACCAACAGCAGTATCGCTTTCCGCATCCACAGCTACCTACCCACTTAAACGCACGCCGGGACAAAATGTTGTACAAAAAGTTTTTGGCTTGGCCCATCCGGTAAGTTGCCGCCCTACCGCCGCGCTTCCACGATATCCCGGTGAGTTACTTTGGCCGTATAGCCCGCATCCTTCAAATTCTTGCGCATCTGTTCCGCCATCATCACGGAACGGTGCTGGCCGCCCGTGCATCCAAAAGCGATGGTCAGGTAACTCTTGCCTTCCCGGATGTAGTGCGGCAGTAAGTAAATCAGCAGGTCGGAGATTCTCTGGACAAACTCGACGGTCTGTGGGAATGAGCGGATATACCGGGCCACGCTGGGATTGCGCCCCGTGAGGTTCTTAAAACGAGGGATGTAGTTGGGGTTGGGCAGAAACCGGACGTCGAAAACCAGGTCGCTGTCCGGCGGCAGGCCGTTACGGTAACCGAAACTGGTCACGTAGATCATGATATTGGAGTGCGAGCCGTCCCCCCCGAAGCGCTCCCCGATAAACTCGCGCAGTTCGTGCACCGTGAACTTGGACGTGTTGATGATCAGGTCGGCCTTGGCGCGGATGGCGGCCAATTGCGAGCGCTCGAAGCGGATGCTCTTGGAGATCGACCGCTCCCGCCCCAGCGGATGGGGCCGTCGGGTTTCGCTGAAGCGGCGGCGGATGGCTTCGTCGTCCGCCTCCATGAAAACCAGCTTGGCGTTAATCTTCTTGCGGATCTTGTCGAGGATCTCCGGAAAGCGCCTCAGTCCCGCGCCTTCGCGCACATCCACCACCAGTGCCGCGCCGCGGATTGCGGGGCTCTGGTGGGTCAGCTCGGCGAACTTCGGAATCAGGTCCACCGGCAGGTTATCCACCGAGTAATACCCCAGATCCTCGAGCGCCCGGAGGACCGATCCCTTCCCCGAACCGCTCAAGCCGGTTATCACCACTAACTCCGCATCCCGGCCCGTGCCCGCCGCGCGAGCGTCCGCCAGAGCGGGATCGCTCGAAACCTTCCGGGCTCGCGATCCCGCGAACCGGCCTCGCGCAGGGGGCGTCGGCATTCCCGCTTTTATCCCTCGACCAGGTCGAAATCGCCGTCGCGCCGCCGAACCAGCACCGTCACCCGGTCGGTCTCGGCGTCCCGGTAGACCAGGTAGTCCCGGTCCTTCTCCATCTCCAGCATCGCCTCGTCCAGGGTCATCGGTTTGCGCTTCTGATGATGGTTTACGCGGTACACCCGGTGGGCCGGAACGGCTTCAGACTCCGCCTCCTCCTCCACCTCCGGTCCCACCGCCGGCTCCGGCTCGGCATGGACTTCCTCCTTGCGCGGCGTTCGCTTCGTGTCGCGCCACTTGGTGCGCGCTTTGAGGGCTTGCTTCTCCAGCTTCTCCGCCGCCGAGTGGATCGCGTTGAACAAATCGCCGCTTGATCCCACTCCCACCAACTGGTGGTTAAAGTAATTCACGGTGGCCTCGGCCTGGTGCAAATGCCGCTCCAGCGACAAAATCACGTGCGCTTCCGACTCGCGCTTGCCGTCCAGCAGTTTCCCGATCTTCGAGAATCGCGCTTCCAGTTTCTTGAGCTGAGCCGGAAGCAACTCCACCTGCCTGCCTGTGTACGTGATCTTCATGGTTCTCCCTTCCGGAACAACGAACCGCTCTTCGGCCGAGCGCCACGCCGGGCGGGCGGCCTACTTTCTTTATAACTCTTTTAGTGCCGCCTAAAGGTTAAGCCGAAAGGTTAATCGGGTGCCGCTTCAGTTCCGCACGCGCCGCTGGTGGGTTGAGGGGATTTTCATGTCTTCCCGGTACTTGGCCACCGTGCGCCGGGTCACCTCGATGCCCTCCGCCTGCAACAGCGCGGTGATCTGCTCGTCGGTGAGGGGCTTCGAGCGGTCCTCCTCCTCGATCATTTTCTTCACCTTGCGTTTCAGCAGCAGCAGCGGCGTATTGCCGCCTGAGGGACCCTGCACGGCTTCCGAGAAGAAATAACGCAGCTCGAAAACGCCCTGCGGTGTGTGCGCGTACTTGTTGGCCACCGCGCGGCTCACCGTGGAGGGGTGCACCCCCACCTCCTCGGCCACTTCCTTGATCATCATCGGCTTCAGCGCGTCCAGGCCGTAGGACAGAAACTCACCCTGCCGCCGAACGATGGTCTGGCAGACCTTCATAATCGTCTGCTTGCGCTGCTCGATGTTCTTCATCAGCTGGATGGCCGAAGTGTAGCGCTCGCGCACGTAATCGCGCACTTCCTTGGTGGCTCCGTTGTCGCGGTCCAGCATCCGCTTGTACTGGGCGTTCAGCCGCAGTTGCGGCACATCCTCGTCGTTCATCTGGATGATGTAGTCTTCGCCATCCTTGATGAAGTACACGTCCGGTTCCACCACCCGCGCGCCGGCGCCCGAATAGCGCAACCCGGGCCGCGGATTGAGGTGCTGGATCATCCCCACGGCGATTTCCACGTGCTCCATGGGCCGCCCCAGAACCTTGGCGATTTCCTTGAATTGGCGCGTCTCCAGCAGGCGCAGGTGGTTCGAAACGATCTGCCAGGCCACCCCGCCCTTGCCGTTGATACTCTCAATCTGCAGCAACAGGCATTCCCGCAGGTTGCGCGCCCCCACGCCCGCCGGATCCAGCGATTGCACCACCCGCAGGCCGGCCTCCACCTCGGGTAGTTTGTGCTCGCCCACCGCCGCAATCTCTTCCGGCGAAGCCGAGAGATACCCGTCCTCGTCCAGGTTTCCGATGATCGATTCGGCGGCGTTGCGCACCTCGTCCGGCATCACGCTGACGCTCAACTGCGAGCGCAGGTGGTCCCCCAGCGTCACCGGCGCCGAAAGAAACGTTTCGAACGACGGCTTCTCCACCGATTCCGAAGCCGGGCTCTTGTACCCCGGATCCAGGTATTCGTCGAAAAACGAGCCGAAGTCGATTTCGTCGAACGGATCCGTGGGCGCTTGCGGCTCGAGCAGCGGATCGTTGGCCACCTGGGTCTCGGTCTCCGCGGCCGCCGCCGCGTTCTCCTCCGCGTCGGCGAATAGGTTCCCGTTGATGGCTACGTCTCCGGTCGAACCGTTCAGGGAGTTGGCGTCGTTCAAAACCGCCGCATCCAGAATCTGCTTGTCCGCTGGATCCACCACCGGTTCGGCTTCCAGCAGAGGCAGAATTTCCTCAGGCGTGACGTCGTCGCCCGGCTCTTCCGTCGATTCTTCCAAAACCGGGTTCTTGACAATCTCCTGCGTGACCATCTCCTTCAGCTCTAGCCGGTTGAGCTGAAGAACGGTCACCATCTGCACCAGGCCCGGGGTCAGAATCTGCTTCTGCGCGACCTTCAACGATAATCTTGGCGACAGTAAGCTCATCTGCCTCCCATAATATCACCGGAAATACGCATCCCACGTTCCAAAGATGCAAGTTTACGAGCAGTTTTAGTACCGTTCCGAACCAATAGGCGCGGTTATCCGCCCACGGTCGTCGGACCCGTGATTGGGTGAACTAAACTTAACCCTACTGTACCCCAATTCGGCCTCCGCCATAGCCTGCGCAGGCTATCGAGATTCCAGCGCCAGGGACGCATTATGGAATTGAAGGCGGGCGGAACAGAGGCCCGCCGGGGAGAATAAAAATGAAGAAAAGCCTGATCGCAATCGCCTTCGCGGTTGCCACTACCGTCGCCTTTGCGCAAACCACGCCGCCGGCTCAGAATCCGCCCGCGAGCGGCAGCGCCACCAAGAGTTCCAAGACCACAACCTCAAGCAGCAAAAAGAACCACAAAAAGAGCACCACCAAGAAGACGCCCGCCTCGAGCACTACCAGCGGAGGCGGAGCCACTTCCAAGTAACTCACCCCGGAACGCGGGATAGCGACCCGCCGCGCCGGCGCGATGCCGGCCGGCGGGTCTCTCATTTCTGCCGGTGGGACAGGCCTTCAGCCTGTCCAAGGACAGGCCGGAGGCGTGGTCCCATAAAGCCTGTCACCTGGCGGTCGAAGTTCCGGCGCTATCGCGCCGGGCAGCCATAGGCGCCCGCCATGTTTGCGCGGGTCTGCCGGGCCAGATCGTCTAACTTGCCGGCCACGTAAATGTCCAGCACCTTGCCGGCCGCCGCGCACAACTGCTCGTGCACCAGCGGGCAATTCGGATCGACCGAGGCGTTTCCCCCGGAAGTGGCCACCGCGCACGACTCCGGATTGCTGCGATGATACAAGTCCACCAGCGCGCTCACGAACCGCACATTATCCGGGCGGAGCACCAGGCCCTCTACCAGGGCGATCTCCGCCTGCCTCAGGTCCCCCGCCTGGTAATAGGCTTGCGATAAGTTCTCCAGTAACTCCGTTCCCAGGCGCCAATGCACCGCCTGTTCCAGCACAGCCGCCGCCTGGCCATAATTGCCGGTCCGCAGGTAAGTGCGGCCTAACTCCTGGTACACCTCGGGAATCATTCGATTGCTGGCCACCAGGATCCGTTGGGCATGCTCCAGCACATCGCGCGATTTCCCGTACCACAGGCCGCTCTGCGCGGGGTCCTGCCGCGCCAGCAGGTCGCCCTTCTCGCGAAACCATTTGCCGGCATTCACATAAGGCAGGGCCGTGGAAAGCGCATCCGGAACTTCGCCGATGATCTCCAGGGCCCGGTTCACCTCGCGGATCGAATCGTCCAGTGGCAGCCCACTGCCGGCGTAGGTCTGGTGCGTCTTGTAACTTTCCGGCGCCGCCTCCACCGCGCTCAGCCAGAGCGCCCGTTCGCTTTGCCAATCCAGGTTTCGCGCCCACGTGCGGGCCCCCAGCAGCAGGCAAATGGCGGCCAGCACCGCGGGAGCCGCCATCGTCCGCGCCTTCGCCCAGCGCCCCGCCGCCGCTTCTACCGCCAGTACCAGGCATCCCGCGAATCCCACCGCTGGCAGATACAGCAGTCGTTCCGCCATGATGGTTCCAAATGTCACTACCAGGTTCGAGGTGGGAGCCAGCGCCACGAAGAAGAACATCACGAAGAAGAACAGCCGCCGGTTGCGCCGCCATCCCCAAACCGCCGCGCCCAACGCCCCCAGGCACGCCGCCGCCGCCAGCAGAGCCTTCCCCATCTCCCCGCCCGCACTCAGCGTAACCAGCGGGATCGCACGATACGAATAGTCGCACGAAAGCCGCGCCGGCCACGCCAGCAGCCCCAGGTACTTGCCGATCACCTTCACCGCGGTAAGCTTGGCCGAAAGGAAACCGGCTTGTGTAATGGGATTGTCCGTGAATGGAAAATGCGCCGCGGGCATGGCCGGGCGCACCGCCAGGTAAACCACCCCGGCGAATGCCATGGCGCCATAACCGGCCAGGCGGCTGCGCCAGGGGAATTTCCCCTGAAACGCCAGGTCGTAAACCAGCGCCAGCCCCGCCACCACCGCGGCGCTCTCCTTGGAGAAAATTCCCACTCCCGCGCCCAGCGCCACTCCCCCCAGCCACCACCATTTCCGCCGCCCCGCCGCCCCGGCGGCGTGGATGTGGCAAACCAGCGCGCCCAACACCCCGATCCCCGCCAGGATATCGGCGCGCCCCACGATGTTGGTGATCGATTCCGTCAGCACCGGGTGTACCGCCCACACCGCCGCCAGCGCCACCGCCGGCGCCATGCGCTGAAAAATCTCGCGCCCCAGCAGATACAGCAGCGTCACCGCCACGCCCTGCAGCAGGTAGTTCACCCAGTGATATCCCGCGGGCGCCGGCCCATCGCCCAAAATCGCGTAGTTGAAAAGGTAAGTGAGCGTGGTCAGGGGCCGATACAACCCCTGGCCCACGTTGGGATACCAGTATTCGGTGGTCCCGATCAGATGCAGGTTATGCGCCGTGGCCGCCGTGATGCGCGGATCGTTCAGCAGGATGGCGGCGTTGTCGAACACCAGCGCCCCGCTGAAGGAATTCGAATACGCCACCAGCGTGATCAGCCATAACCCCGCCACCGGCAGGATCCCGCGCCGCCACCCGCCGCGCCCGCCGGCCGGCCCCTTCGAGACCGCCGGGATGGCCTGCGAAGCCGCTTTCGACACACCGGTTCTCACCCCGGTATTCTTGCGCATGTCCTCAACCCGGCTTGCCCACCCGCAGCCCGCTCCACTCCTCCGCCAGCACGATG
>JASHSS010000109.1 GCA_030038565.1 Bryobacteraceae bacterium | reverse complement strand
ACGCTCTCGGTGAGGTCTTTCCAGGTTCCGGCGACGCCCTTCACTTCGGCCTGGCCGCCGAGTTTGCCGTCGGTGCCGACCTCGCGGGCCACGCGGGTGACTTCGGAGGCGAAGGAGCCGAGCTGATCGACCATGGTGTTGATGGTGTTCTTGAGCTCCAGAATTTCGCCGCGCACGGCCACGGTGATTTTGCGGGAGAGGTCGCCATTGGCCACGGCGGTGGTGACTTCGGCGATGTTACGGACCTGGGCGGTGAGGTTGCCGGCCATGGAATTGACCGAATCGGTGAGATCTTTCCAGGTTCCGGCGACGCCGCGAACGTCGGCCTGCCCGCCGAGGATTCCTTCGGTGCCGACCTCGCGGGCCACGCGGGTGACTTCGGAAGCGAAGGCGTTGAGCTGATCGACCATGGTGGTGATGGTGTTCTTGAGCTCCAGGATTTCGCCGCGCACATCGACGGTGATTTTGCGGGAGAGGTCGCCATTGGCGACGGCGGTGGTGACTTCGGCGATATTGCGGACCTGGGCGGTGAGGTTGCCGGCCATGGAGTTGACCGAGTCGGTAAGATCCTTCCAGACGCCGGCCACGCCCTTCACTTCGGCCTGGCCGCCGAGTTCGCCTTCGGTGCCGACTTCACGGGCCACGCGGGTGACTTCGGAGGCAAAGGAGCCGAGCTGATCGACCATGGTGTTGATGGTGTTTTTGAGCTCCAGGATTTCGCCGCGGACATCCACGGTGATTTTGCGGGAGAGATCGCCATTGGCGACGGCGGTGGTGACTTCGGCGATGTTGCGGACCTGGGCGGTGAGGTTGCCGGCCATGGAGTTGACCGAATCGGTCAGATCTTTCCAGACGCCGCCCACGCCCTGCACCACGGCCTGACCGCCGAGCTTGCCTTCGGTGCCGACCTCGCGGGCCACGCGGGTGACTTCGGAGGCGAAGGAATTCAACTGCGCCACCATGGTGTTGACAACACGGGCGGTGTGCAGGAACTCGCCTTTGAGCGAGCGGCCATCCACCTCGAGGGCCATGGTTTGCGACAGGTCGCCTTTGGCCACCGCGCCGATTACGCGGGCCACTTCGGTGGAAGGCTGCACGAGGTCGCCAATCAGGCCGTTGACGGCTTCCAGGCAGTCGGCCCATTGGCCGGAAGCCGCGCCGAGAGTGGCGCGCTGGCTGATCTTGCCCTGCTTGCCGACAGCGTCGGAGATGCGGGCGAACTCGCTGGCCATGCGCTCGTTAAGCTTGAAGATATCGTTGAGGGTGTCGGCGATTTTGCCGGCAACTCCCGTGCGGTCCACGGGCAGGCGGGCCGAGAAATCGCCGTCCCGGAAGGCGATCAGAGTCTTCAGCAGGGTACTGGTATCGAGAGCATCGGTTACAGATTGAGGTTCCATGGCAGACTCCTCAGACTTTTTCGGTGGGGGTGCCGGACTGTCCCAAGACTTCTTTAAAGACGGATCCCAGAAGTAAAAACTGATCCAGGTTGGAGGGTTTGCGGAGATAACGGGTAGCCCCCAGCTGGCTGGCGACGATACGGTCGCGGGGCGAATCGGAAGAGGTCAGCACCACCACGGGGATGGTGCTCAGCTGCTCGGTGTCGCGCAGGCGCTGAAGGATCTCGATGCCGTCGTGGCGGGGCAGATTGAGGTCGAGGATGATGAGCTTTAACTGATGGACCGGGAGGGTTTCCTCCTGGCGGAGGGCCTCAAAAACCTCGGTTCCATCGGCCACTACTTCCAGGGGGACTTTCACTCCATGCTCTTCGAGAGCGGTGCGAATCAGGAAGACGTCCGCCGGGTTATCTTCCGCCAGCAGGATTTTAGACATTCCGCAACGGCCTTTCGCCGCCACGCGTGCGCGCGGCAAACTGTTCAGCGCGTGCAAAATTTGCACTCGCGACCGTGCAAAACCCGACTCCCCCGAAAAATTTCATTTCCCGTCCGGTCCCCATACCCCTCCCAGGGCGGCGCCGCGGCGCTTCGAAACTGGCCCGAAAGCCTCGCCGGTTTGGCTTGCAGCCAAAGCCTATCGGCGTGAGCCTCCACAGAGAAGCCGCTGACGCCGCGTGGCTGGAACCCAAGTTTTTTTCCAGCCGCGCGTTCAATATCCGAAGGACGCGTCGATGCACGCCTCGAACCACTCGCCGGGCATCGGCGGCGATCCTCCCGGGAACATGCTATCGGATGGTAGCCGAAACTGGAAAGCCGGGCGGAGCGAAGTTGTTCGATGCATTACAATGCCGGGCGGCGGAAAATGGGGGAAACGGCGCTTGGGTTGCTATTCCACCAAGGGTCATGCCAGACGCGGGTGCATGGAAGGTGCTGATCGTGGAGGACGATCGGATCGACCGCGAAATCTACAAGCGGTCGCTGCGCGCGTCGAAGACGTTCCAATACGAGTGGCGGGAATGCGACTGCGCGGCGCAGGGCATCGACTTGGCCAGGACATGGGCGCCGGATTGCATTCTGCTGGATTTCAACCTGCCGGACGTGGATGGGCTGGGAGTGCTGGAGACTCTGCGGGACGAAAATGCACGCCCGCCGTGCGCGGTGATCATGCTGACGGCGTGCGGCGGGGAGGAACTGGCGGTGCAGGCGTTGAAGAGCGGGGCCATGGACTACCTGCCGAAGGGGCAACTGGTGGGCGATGTGCTTCCGCACACAGTGGCCAACGCGATCGAGCGGTTTCAGATGCAACGGCGGATCGACGGCCAGAGGGCGGCCCTGGAGAAGAGCGCGCAGCGGTACCAGACGCTGCTGGAGGCCATCCCGCACATGGTTTGGACGGCCAATGCGGAGGGCGCGGTGGAGTATGCCAACCGGCAGTGGTTCGAGTACGGGGGGCTGGGGCTGGGAGAGGGAGGTCCGCTGGGATGGGAGGGCCTGCTGCACCCGGAGGACCGGGAGCGGAGTTGGGCGGCGTGGAAGCAGGCGCGCGAGGCGGGCGCGGCATTCGAAATCGAGAGCCGGCTGAAGAGGGCGGCGGATGGCAGCTACCGGTGGCACCTGGTGCGGGCCGTGCCTTTCCAGGGCCCCGGACAGGAGGCGCCCCAGTGGTTCGGAACCTGCACCGAAATCGAGAACCAGAAGCAGGCCGAGACGGCCAACCTGCAAAAGGAGAAAGACCACGGGATCGGCCAGTTGGCGGCGGGAGTGGCGCACGATTTCAACAACCTGCTGGCGGCGATTCTGGGTGGAGCGAGCCTGGCGATGGACGGGCTGGAGCAGGGGCATCCGGCGCAGGAACTGCTGGAGGGGGTGGTGCAGGCGGCGGAACGGGCCGCGGAGCTGACTGGAAGGATGCTGGCGTATGCGGGCAAGGGCAACGTGTGGCTGGAGCGGACGGATCTGAACCGGGTGGTGCGCGAGGCCTGCGACGGACTGCGGGAAACGATTCCCAAGAATATCCGGCTGCGGGTGAGGCCGGGGCGGAACGTTCCGGCGCTGACCACCGATGCACGGGGCCTGCGGCAGGCCGTGACGGACCTGCTGTGGAACGCGGTGGAAGCCATTGGCGAGGGGACTGGGGGAGCGATTTGGGTGCGCACGGGAGAGGCGCAGGTGGACGGGCAGGCGAGGAGGCCGATCCCACCGGGGCGATACGTGGTGTTGGAAGTACGGGATACGGGATGCGGGATGAGCGAGGAAACGCAGAAGAGGATCTTCGATCCTTTTTTCACGACCAAGTTCCCAGGCCGCGGGTTGGGGCTGGCAGCGGTGCAGGGATTCGTGCGCAGCAGCGGAGGAGAGGTGCGCGTGGAGAGCCGGCCGGGAAAGGGCACGCGGTTCCGGATTTTTCTGCCGGCGATGCCCATGGAGGCCAAGGTACGGGGGATGGCTTGCTGAGGGGGGCGGGATAAAGGGACAGACCTCGTGGAGGATGTTCCGGGCAGGCTGAAGACCCGCCCCACCCCAGTTTGGCGAGGGATTTATGCAAGCACAGTTCAAAGCATTGAACGGTTCCGACGTTGCGGCGGAGGAGGAGTGCGGCCTCTTCCTGAACGCGGATTCGCTGCACGACCTGGTGGGGCCGGCCAACCAGATGCGGTCGATGGCGGACCTGATCCTCAAGCGGCACCGGGAGCAGGTGGATGAGGAGACCGCCACGCTGTTAGGATTTTTGCAGGCTGCCTCGGACAAGCTGGAAAACCTGTTGACGGGGATCCGCACCTACATGCGAATCGCCGGGCAGTCCGGACCGTACCGGCATTTCGACGCCAACGCGGCGCTGGCCGGGGCGCTGGCGACGATCCAGGAGAGCATCGACCGGAGCGACGTGCTGATTACGCGCGACCGCCTGCCCGAGGTGTACGGAGATCCCACTCAGATCAGTTACACGTTCGCCAGCCTGATCGAGAACTCGATCAAGTTCCGCGGGGAGCGGCGGCCGGAAGTGCACGTGGCCGCCCAAGGGGACGAAAACGGTTGGGTATTTTCCGTACGCGACAACGGCATGGGGATCGAGCCGAAGTATTGCGAGCGGATTTTCAAAGTGTTCAAGCGGGTTCATAATGGGGGGTATCCGGGAGCGGGTGTGGGCCTGGCGATCGCCAAGCGCATCGTGGAGTTGCACGGAGGCAGAATCTGGGTGGAATCGCAGCTCGGGCGGGGCGCCACGTTTTTCTTTCGGCTGCCGCGCGCGCAGGGCGCTTGACGCCGGGAACGGAGAACCGATGAACCTCAGGACCGTGCTGATTGTGGACGATGAACCCGGGCAGCGGAAGTTGATGCGCGAGATTCTGAGCGGGGAAGGCTACGGCGTTCTGGAGGCATCGGGTTACCGGGAAGCGGTAGAGGCACAAGAGAAGCACCTGGGAGAAATCGACCTGCTGGTGATCGACCTGGTGCTGCCGGGCGGGAACGGCTACGAGTTATTCAAGGCCTTGCGCGAGCGCGAGCCGCGCCTGAAAGTGCTCTTCGTATGCGGGCGCACCGGATCGGAAGTTCGCAGATTTTTGGACGCGCCCCTGCCGGATGTGTATTTTCTGCAAAAGCCGCTCCATGCGGAGGAGCTTCTGGAGCGGCTAAGAACTGTGCTGGATTCCGCCGGTCCATTGGCCGATGCGGCCGCGTGTTGAAGAGCACGGGAAGAGTGGCTGCCGCGCGGCGATGAAAGGTGCCTGCCTCCGAACAGAGAGTGCAACCTCTAACGGGTTTTGGATCGCTACGCGGCAGCACTGCGCTTTTGGGCCCCTTCGGTCGCGAGTGAGCGTGCAATCGGAATGCCAACGCAGGGAACGGCAGGGGTTTTCGGATAGCGGCGGCTAAGGCCAAACCACGGTGAGTTACAGCACGGTGCGGGGTGTTACATGGAAGCGGTAGAATTTGGGTTTGGGACTGAGGGCTGGAGGGGAAACTTAGTGCGGGACCACATCCTGATCGTGGACGACGACGCGGACCAGAGGTCCGACCTCGCTGCGATTGTGACTTCGCTGGGCTACCAGGTATCGACGGCCGCCGATGGGCGCGAGGCGCTCAACCAGTTGGCCCGCCTGCCGGCGAACGCCATTCTGACCGACCTGGTGATGCCGCGCATGGATGGAGTGGCGCTGCTGAAGGAACTGGCGGCGCGCGGGGACCGGACGCCGGCGGTGGTCCTGACGGCCTTTGGAAGCGTGGACCAGGCGCTTTCCTTCGTCCACGACTTGGGGGCTTTCTGGTTTCTGGAGAAGCCCGTACAGCCTGGGGTGGTGCGAACCCTGCTGGAACGGGCGGTGCAGCAGCATCGACTGGTGAAGGAAGCCGAGCGGCTGAGTTCACAGCTCAGCTATCACGGGGTGCTGGGCGACCTGATCGGCGATTCTCCGGCGATGAAGGAAGTTTTCTCGCTGATCCGGCAGGTGGCGCCCACCACGGCCTCGGTGTTGATCAGCGGCGAGAGCGGGACGGGCAAGGAACTGGTGGCGCGCGCGATTCACAGCCTGAGCCCGCGCAGCGGAGGACCCTTCGTGGCGGTGAATTGCGCCGCGCTGCCGGAGAGCCTGATGGAAAGCGAGCTTTTCGGGCACGAAAAGGGGGCCTTCACGGGCGCGGCGGAGCGCCGTGCGGGGTGCTTCGAACAGGCTCAGAACGGCACGCTGCTGCTGGATGAGATCGGGGAGATGCCCATTGGCACGCAGGCCAAGCTGCTGCGGGTGATTGAAGAATCGAAGGTGCGGCGGTTGGGAGGGTCAAGCGACATTCCCATCGCGGTGCGGGTGCTGGCGGCCACCAACCGGGCGCCGGAAAAAGCGGTCCAGGACAAGCTGTTGCGCGAAGACCTGTACTATCGCCTGAACGTGTTTCACGTGTTGCTGCCGCCCCTGCGGGACCGCAAAGGGGATATTCCGGCGATGGCCGCGGCGCTGCTGCGCGATTTGAACCGCAAGCACGGGTGCCGGGTCACGCATGTGAGCCAGGAGGTGCTGTCGTGGTTCGCCACGCGCCCGTGGCCCGGCAATGTCCGGGAACTGCGCAACCTGATTGAGCGGGCGGTGATTGTGGCGGCGGAGGGCGAGATTCAGCTTCGGCACCTGCCGGGAGCCGCGCTGGCGCCGCCGCCGGTGGTGCAGGCCGCGGCGGAGGACACGCTCCAGATGCCGGTGGGATCGCGGATGGTGGATGTGGAAGAGGCTTACGTGCAATTGACCCTCAAGCACACCAGGAACAACAAAAAGCGCGCGGCGGAGATGCTGGGG
>JASHSS010000108.1 GCA_030038565.1 Bryobacteraceae bacterium | reverse complement strand
CCCACCTGGGCCGCCCGCCGCACCACTTCCGCCAGGCGCCACCTCTTCAGCTTGCTGAGCGGCCGGCATTCCACGATCCGCACGATGTCGCCCATCTTGGCGGTGGCTTCCTCATCGTGGGCGTAAAACTTTTTGCGTTTGCCGATGATGCGCTTGTACAGCGGATGCGGCACCCGCCGGCTCACTTCCACCACGATGGTCTTCTGCATCTTGGTCGAGACCACCTGGCCGATCTTCTCGTTCTTGATACCCGCTGGCGCCTGTGTTTCGGCCATGTTACTTCTTCTCCCCCGCCGCCGCGGCGCTGATTTCCCGCTCGCGCAGAATCGTGTAGATCCGCGCGCGCGTCCGGCGCATGGCGCGGACCTTCTTCAATCCGTCCATCTGTCCCATGGACATCTGAAACTGAAGACGGAACAACTGCTCGTCCATTTCCGACAACTGATGTTTCAGTTCCCGATCGTCCAGATCCCGGACTTTTTGCGACTTCATCTGGTTATTCTCCGTCGTCCCGGCTGATGAACTTGGTCCTGATGGGCAGCTTGTCCGCGGCCAGGGCCATGGCGGCCGAAGCGGTGGCGCGGTCCACGCCCTCCATCTCGAACAGAATCTTGCCCGGACGGATCACCGCTACCCACTGTTCCGGCGCGCCCTTGCCTTTACCCATACGGGTTTCGGCGGGCTTCTTGGTAATCGGCTTATCCGGGAAAAGCCGGATCCACACTTTGCCGCCGCGCTTGATGGAGCGGGTCATGGCCACGCGCGCGGCTTCGATCTGGCGGTCGGTAATCCAGGCGCATTGGAGCGACTTCAGGCCGTAATCGCCGAAGGAAATGCTCGATCCGCGCCAGGCCTTGCCGGCCATGCGCCCACGCTGCTGCTTTCTATACTTGACCTTCTTTGGCATCATCATGGCGGGTTATCCTATGTTGCGAGGTCCGGATTCACCACGGAGACACAGAGAAGACGGAGGAAGCACGGAGAAAAATCTAACCGGTTTTTCTCCGTGTAGCCTCCGCGTTCTCCGTGGCTCCGTGGTGATTCCGGGACCCCTCATTTATTCTCTCCTTCGGGCTTTTCCGGCGCGGCCGGCGGATGTTCCGGACGCGCTTCCTGCTTCCAGGAAGGCTGCTGCGGGGACATCAGCGGCGGCAGAATCGGAGTGGCCGGACGGACCGCCGGACGCGGCAGGTCCGCGGGCGGCGTCTGGATGGCCGGACCCGACGGCTCGCTCACCGGCGGCGGAGCGCTCGGTCCGTATGGCGCACGGTCGCGGTCCCGGCGGCCGCGGTCTCCACGGTCGCGATCCCCACGGTCGCGGCGATCTCCCCGGTCGCGATCTCCCCGGTCGCGGCGCGGTTCGGGCTCGGTTCCAAGACCGCTGCGGCGCTTGGTCAGATCCAGAATCTCGCCCTTGTAAATCCACGTCTTGATGCCGATTACACCGTAGGTGGTGTGGGCTTCGGCAAATCCATAATCGATGTCCGCTCGCAGGGTGTGCAGGGGAAGCTGGCCCTGCAGGTACCACTCGCTGCGGGCGATTTCGGCGCCGTTCAGACGGCCCGATACGCGCACCTTGATCCCCTTGCAGCCGAAGCGCAACGCCGAATCCACGGCCTTGCGCATGGCGCGGCGAAAGGCCACGCGCTTTTCCAGCTGCAGCCCGATGGACTCGGAGACCAGTTGCGCGTCCAGCTCCGGCTTGTGGACCTCCTGGATGTCGATGAAGACCTCGCGCTTGGTCTTCTTGGCCATGTCCTGCTTCAGCTTTTCGATCTCGGCGCCCTTGCGCCCGATGATGATGCCCGGCCGCGAAGTGCGAATGGTCACGCGCAGCTTGTTGCCCGGCCGGTCCACTTCGATCGAGCTGACGCTGGCCGACTTCAACCGCTCGCGCAGCACTTCCTTCAGCTCCAGGTCTTCCTGCAGCAGTTTGGGGTAGCCCTGCTTGGCGAACCAGCGAGAGCGCCACGGCTTGTTGAATCCCAGCCGGAACCCGTACGGATGAACTTTTTGTCCCATCTATTCTTCCGCTTCCTTCTCCGTGACTTTCACCACGATATGCGCCAGGCGCCGCTGATACCGGTAGGCGCGGCCCATGGGGGCCGGCCGCACCCGCTTCATGCGGGGACCGTCATGGACGTAGGCTTCGGAAACGAACAGCCGGTCCACGTCCGTCTCTTCGTTCCTGTCGACCGCGTTGGCGATGGCCGATTCCAGCACCTTGAGCACTGTTGGAGCGATGCGCTTATTGGTGTTGCGCAGCGTCACGCGCGCCGCGTCGGCCTGCTGTCCGCGAATCAGGTCCACCACCAGGCGGGCCTTCTGCGGGGAGACCCGGATATATCTGGCTTCCGCTTTGCTCGTCATGAATTCCTCTTCGTCGGGGGTGTGTGTTCACACGGTGAATACAAGCCCTCATATTCCTCTAGGCCGGCTTGGCCGCCTTCTCCGTGGCCGCTTTCACCGAGTGGCCTTTGAATGAGCGGGTGGGGGAGAATTCGCCCAGCTTGTGCCCCACCATGTTCTCGGTGATGTACACCGGAATGAATTTCTTGCCGTTATGGACCGCCACGGTGTGCCCTACAAACTCGGGAAGAATCGTGGAACGCCGCGACCAGGTGCGCACGACCTTCTTCTCGTTGGCGGCGTTCAACACGGCCAGCTTGGCTTCCAGGTGGGTGTCGGTAAACGGTCCCTTCTTGACGGATCTGCCCATCGCCTTACCTCTTCTTGCTCTTGTGCGTCACGATCCACTTATCGGTGCGCTTGTTGTTGCGGGTCTTGAAACCGCGGGTAGGCTGGCCCCAGGGCGTCACCGGATGGCGGCCGCCCGAGGTTTTGCCCTCGCCGCCGCCGTGTGGATGATCCACCGGGTTCATGGTGACGCCGCGGTTGTGCGGCATCTTGCCCAGCCAGCGGGTGCGTCCCGCCTTGCCCGAGGAAGCGTTCTCGTGGTCTGTATTGCCTACCTGCCCGACCGTGGCCATGCACTCCAGGGGCACCCGCCGCACTTCACCCGAAGGCAGCTTGAGCAGCGCCAGGCCGCCCTCCTTGGAGATCAATTGCGCCTGCGATCCGGCCGAGCGGGCCATCTGGCCGCCCTTCCCGGGCTTCAGCTCGATATTGTGCACTACCGTGCCGGCGGGCATATTCTTGAGCGGCAGCGCATTGCCCAGCAGGATGTCGGCCTCGGCTCCGGACATCACCTTCTGCCCCACCTTCAATCCGTCGGGCTGGAGGATGTAGCGCTTCTCGCCATCGGCGTAGTGCAGCAGCGCGATGCGCGACGAGCGGTTGGGATCGTACTCAATGGCCGCCACCACCGCCGGAATGCCGGACTTATCGCGCTTGAAATCCACCACGCGGTAGGCCTGCTTGGCCCCGCCGCCGATGAAACGCGAGGTGATGCGCCCGATGCTGTTGCGTCCGCCGGTGCGCTGCTTGGGTTCCACGAGCGATTTTTCCGGCTTCTGCCTGGTGATATCCTCGCGGGAAACCACCGTCATGAAGCGCCGGCTGTGCGTTACGGGTCTGTAAGACTTGATCGGCATGACTTAAATCTCCGCGAAATCCGGCATCTTCTCGCCCCTCTTCAGCTTCACGTAGGCCTTTTTCCAATCCGAACGGTAGCCCGCGAAGCGCCCGCGCCGCCGCAGCTTTCCATCGAAGGTCGCGGTACGCACGTCGGCCACCTTCACCTTGAACAACTTCTCCACGGCGGCCTTCACCTGGGTCTTGTTGGCGTCGAGCGTCACCTCGAAGCAGAGGGTGCGCTCCTTATCCTTCTTATCCACGCCCTTTTCGGTCACCACGGGGCGGCGAATTACTTCATAGACGTTCATTTCGCGAGTGCCTCCGACAATTTCTGCGCGGCGGCCTGGGAAAGCAGCACGCTCTGGTGTCCCAGAAGGTGGAACGCGTTGACCTCGCGCGTGGGCATCAACGTCACGCCCTTCAGGTTGCGGATTCCCAGCGTGAGATTTTTGTTTTCGCTGTTATCGACCACCAGCACCGTGCGCCCCGCCTGTAAGCCGGCCAGTGTGTTCATGGCGTTGCGGGTCTTGTGGTCGGCCAGGGCGAATTCCTGGATGACTTTCAGCTCGCCATCCCGCAGCTTGGCGGAGAGCGCCGAGCGCAGCGCCCCCAGCACCATCTTGCGCGGCAGCTTGTAGCTGTAATCGCGCGGAACCGGCCCGTGCACCGTGCCGCCGTGCCGCCAGATGGGAGACCGCACCGATCCCATGCGCGCCCGACCGGTGCCCTTCTGCTTCCACAGCTTCTTGCCCGAGCCGGCAACTTCCGAGCGCGTCTTGGTCTTGTGCGTGCCGGCGCGCATGCCCGCCTGATACTGGCGGACGGCTTCGTACAGCAGGTCCTGGTTGACCTCCGCGCCGAATACCTCGTCGGCGAGCGCGATCTCGCCCACCTTCTGGTTGCTCAAATCCACTACATCGACTGTCGGCATGCCGGTTACCTCTTGGCCCTCCGCACCACCACGTATCCACCGTTGGGTCCGGGAACCGCGCCCTTCACCACCAGCACGTTGTCTTCGGTGTCCACCTCGATCACTTCCAGATTCCGCACCGTCACCCGCGCGTGGCCCATATGGCCCGCCATGCGCATGCCGGGCAGCACCCGCGACGGAAAGCTGGAGGCTCCGATGGAACCGGGGGCGCGGTGGAACATGGAGCCGTGGGTGTCCGCTCCGCCGCCGAAGTGGTGGCGCTTCACCAGACCGGCAAAGCCGCGGCCCTTGCTGATGCCGATCACGTCCACCTTGTCCTTGGGCTTGAACTGGTCCACCCGGACCTGGTCGCCGGCCTTGAAATCGCCGTCGCCCGATACCAACGGAAACTCGCGCAGGAACTTCGATCCGCCCACGCCGGCTTTCTTCAAATGGCCCGCGGCGGGCTTCGACAGACGCTGTTCCTTGATGTTCTCCACCAGGCCCAGTTGCACTGCGTCGTAGCCGTCCGTGGTGGGAGTCTTACGCTGCACCACCATGCACGGACCGGCCTTCAGCAGCGTCACCGGCACCACCTGGCCATCCGGGCGGAACATCTGCGTCATTCCAATTTTCTTGCCAAGGATTCCTGGGCTCATAGTTGCAAATCCTTCAATCGGGACGTGTGTTCACCACGGAGACACGGAGTACAC
>JASHSS010000107.1 GCA_030038565.1 Bryobacteraceae bacterium | reverse complement strand
CCGTCGCATCGTGCGGTTGCCTTTGGGAGTCCGGGACACACCCCGACCCAGGAGGCCAACTCGCCGGGAGTGGAAAAAGTGGCGGCCGTGGGACCAATCTCGGCGATCACCTGCTGCGCCGAGTCGATGCCGAACCCGGGAACGGCCGCTAATCGCGCGACTGCCTGTTGATGGGCTTCCAGCGCGGCGGATATGCTTTGCTTCAGACGGCCAATCTGTTGCTCGATCAGATCCAGCCGCTCCAGGAATAGCGCCAAAACCTCGCGGTGCTGGGGCGATACGGTAGCCGCCGCCTGAAGGGCATCGCTCAATTGTTGGCGGGTGGCGCGCAACTCCGGCTCTGCCAGGCCAGCCAGAACTGTCGGATTCGTCTCGCCCGAGCCAGACCCAGGAGCATGCGCCGGCTGCTGAGTCCAAAAAGGTCGCTCACACAAATCGATAGCTTGATCCGGCATTCTTCCAGCAGGGCTTCGATCTGCCCATAAAGCCGGACGCGATCCGTCGTTAATTGGTATTTGGCACGTGTGATGGTCCGCCACAAGCGCTGTTCGGGATCCGGCACAAAGCTTAGGATCAACTCGCCGGCCACGTGCCGCCGCACGAGTCGCTCGGCATCCGCAAAGTCGCGTTTGCGTCCTCGCGGTGCGCGATTGGATTGTGCTTGGGCTAGGAACAAGCGGCACTGGCCCTCCAGTTGGCGCCATACCGGCTTCCCATACTGGGCTGTTGATTCCATGACCACTTCTTGGACTTCCCGTTCCTTCAGCCACTCGGCCAAGGCTCGCAGTTCGCTATCCATCGTTCCAAACTGGATCCGTTCGAATTGGTTGTCGTCTGAAGCGAAGTCGGCGACTACCACCGCCAACATGCTTTTGTGCACATCGATGCCGGCTAACCGGTAACTCGGATTGCTCATAAATTTTGTGTTTAAAAGGGGGCGTCCCGGTAGGGCCTACAAATAATTCTTAAGCACGGTCTCGTGCTACCGCCTCGCGGCGGCGCACATTCATGGGTTCAAATGCAGGCCCCGGATCAGACAGACCTACGGCCTCGACCGCTCCACTGCCCCAGCAACCTTAACCGGAAACGTCCCCACTATATAAGACGAAAACACGTTACACGGCGCCGGTTTTCATCCCTTTGGGTGGCGCGCCGCGCCATGACGACAGGCCGAAAGCCTGCCCCACCAGGCGGAAGAACTAAATCACGCGGTCGAAGACCTGGTCGGCCTGGCTCCACGATTGTCAGCCACGTGGAGCGCGCCGAGCCTTGAGCAGTAGCCGGTGCTCTACCGACGATGACGAATTCCACACCGCACTCCGCGAGCACCCGCAGCAGCTCAGCAAACCGGGTCAGAGTCGTGCTCCGCGGCCCGCAGTTCTTCCCGGAATTCGTCCAGCACCGCAGCGTTTGACAGCCTTCCTCCCATGATAAGCCCGCGAATCGCCCCCGCCGCCGTGCTACATTTTGGTTTGAAACACTACCCCATCTTTCTCGATCTGAAAGACCGGCCGGTGCTGGTGGTGGGCGCCGGGAAGGTCGCGCTGCGCAAGTGCCGGGGGCTGCTCGAAGCCGGCGCGCGCATCACCGTGGTGGCGCCTGAGTGGGAGCCGGAATTCGAATCCCTGCGGGTGCGGATGGTGCGGCGGCGGTTCCGCGCCTCCGACCTGGCGGGCGTGGTGCTGGTCTTCGCCGCCACCGACGACCGCCTCACCAACCATCGCATCGGCATCGCCGCCAAGGGCAAGAGCCTCTTCGCCAACATCGCCGATTCGGCCGAGGAATGCGATTTCCTGGTGCCCGCGCGGGTCGAGCGCGGCAATCTGCAGGTTGCGGTTTCCACGGGAGGCGAAAGCCCGCGCTTGGCGGCCGAGTTGCGCAAGAAACTGGAAGATTTGCTGTGACCCTGCGGGGCAACTGGTAAAATCAAAGCAACCCATGCCGATTCAGGCCCGTCCGAGCGGGGTGCGCCGGTTCTTCGCGCGCGGCGGCACGCTCTCCCAGTGGCATCCCAACTACGAATACCGGGCCGGGCAGGGGGCCATGGCGGAGGCTGTCGAAGCCGCCCTGCGGGACAAACGCCACCTCATCGTGGAAGCCGGCACAGGCACCGGCAAAACCCTCGCCTACCTGGTGCCCGCGCTGCTCTCGGGCAAGCGCATCGTGGTCTCCACCGGCACCAAGAACCTGCAGGAACAGCTCTTCGGGAAGGATATCCCGTTTTTGCAGCAGCATTTCACCCGTCCGCTGAAGGTCTGCTACATGAAAGGCCGCAACAACTACGCCTGCCGCCAGAAGATTTACGACATGGACAAGGAGCCGGTGCTTTCGGGCCTGGAGGAAGTGGCTGATTTCCAGGTGATCCGGGAGTGGGAAACGACCACCGAGTTCGGCGATCGCGCGGAAATCAAGACCCTCCCGGAGAGCAGCCAGGCGTGGAACAGGGTGGACGCGCGCTCGGATCTCTGCACCGGCGGCAAGTGCCCCAATTTCGACCGCTGCTTCATCACCCTGATGCACCAGCGGGCAGTCGAAAGCGACATCATCATCGTCAACCACCACCTGTTTTTCGCCGACCTCTCGCTGCGCGACGAGCGCCACGAAGGCGGTGTCCTGCCCGAATACCACGCCGTGGTGTTCGATGAAGCCCACGACATCGAAGACGTCGTAGGCCAGTACTTCGGCGTATCCATCAGCAATTACCGTTTCCAGGAACTGCGCCGCGACATCGCCGTCATCAGCCGCATGAAGCGGTTCGGCACGCCCGAACTGGACCGCATCCTGGAGCGCCTGGATGAGATCGCCGGCGCGTTCTTCGCCCTGTTCGGCGAAGGCGACCGGCGCATGGCCTTTCAGCACCGCGAGAGTTTTCTGGAGGAAAATCAGAACGTCTATGGCGATTTGCGGACGTCCCTGGAACTCATCCAGTCGCACCTCAAGGTGCTCAAGGACCCGCCCGATGAGGTGGGACCGCTGGGCCGCCGCGCGAACGAACTATCCGAGGGCCTGCGCTTCGTGATGGAGGAGAACGACCAGCGCTACGTCTACTGGCTGGAGCGCCGCGGCCGGGGCTGCTTCCTGCAGGCCACACCCATCGAGGTGGCCTCCATTCTGGCCGAGCGGCTGTTCGCCCACGTGGATACGGTGGTGCTCACCTCCGCCACGCTCGCCGTGGGCGGCAACTTCGAATACGCCCAGGGGCGGCTGGGCCTGGAGAACCCCCGCACCCTGGTGGTGCCCGGCCATTTCGATTACGCCCGCCAGGTGCTGCTCTACGTTCCCCCGCACATGCCCGAGCCGAAGGACCAGGCGTTCTCCAAGGCCGCCGCGGACGAAGTGGTGAAGATCCTCAGCCACAGCCGCGGGCGCGCCTTTGTGCTGTTCACCAGCTATCAGCAGATGCGCCAGGTGTACGACCGCGTGTCGCTGGAAATCGAATACCCCACCCTGATGCAGGGTACCGGCCCCCGCACGGCGCTGCTCGAGGAGTTCCGCCGCACGCCCCACGCGGTGCTCTTCGCCACCTCCTCTTTCTGGCAGGGCGTGGACGTGCCTGGCGAGCAATTGAGCTGCGTTATCATAGATAAGCTGCCGTTCGCGGTGCCCAACGACCCGGTGGTGAACGCGCGCATCGAGAGCATCCGCAGGGCGGGGGGCAATCCGTTCTACGATTACCAGATTCCGCAGGCCGCCATCGCACTGAAACAGGGATTCGGAAGGTTGATTCGCGGCAAATCGGACCGGGGCGTGCTAGTCCTCCTGGACAACCGGATTACCAGGCAGCGCTACGGCCAGGTGTTTTTCGATAGCCTGCCGGATTACGGGTTCACCACCCGGCTGGAGGACGTGGAGAGATTTTTCGATGTTTGAAGTGACCATTGAAGAGACCTTCGCCGCGGGCCATGCCCTGCGGAACTATCGCGGCAAATGCGAAAACGTGCATGGCCACAACTACCGCTGCCAGGTGACGCTGGCCGGCGCGGAGCTGGATTCCATCGGGCTGCTGGTGGATTTCGTGGAGCTGAAAAAGGTGGTGCACGCCGTGCTCGACCGCATGGATCACCAGTGGTTGAACGATTTTCCGCCCTTCGACGTGCTGAACCCTTCCGCCGAGAATATGGCCAGGTACATTTACGAGCAGGTGAGCGCGGGCCTGAAGCCGCCCAGCGGCGTGCGGGTAGCCGCGGTGCGGTTGTGGGAGACTGATACCGCCAGCGCCACCTACCGGCCGGAGTAAGGCTCGGGCGTCAGCGGCGCCGATGGCCCGGCTACACCTAAGCGGTCTGGCGCAACGTCGATCGTTTGAAATCAGTCACTTAAGAATTTTCGACCGCTTAGATCGAAGCGGTGGGAACTTTGCGCAGGCCAAGCACGGCCGGTAGCCGGACTCTTGCCAGCCCGCCCGCGGCGCGATCGGTCGGTTAGAGGGAGCGGAAAAGAACGGCGTGAGTTCCCCGGGCGGAGCGGAAATCATGGCCCGGCCCGCCCGGAGATATGCTTCCGGTAAAGGAAAGCGCGGTTAACGCCCGTAATAGGCGGCGTTTCGAGGAGTGAAATCCGTCCACTTTTCCGGCAGATCGTCCAAGGCGAAAACGGCCGAAACCGGACAGACCGGGACGCAAGCGCCGCAGTCGATGCATTCCACCGGGTCGATGTAAAGCATCTCTTCGGTGGCGTGGTTCGGCTCATCCTTCTTGGGGTGAATGCAGTCGACCGGACATGCGTCGACGCAGGCAGTGTCTTTCGTGCCAATGCAAGGTTCTGCTATAACGTAGGCCATCGTTGAATATTCCCAGGTACCTATACATATCATAAGCGTGGCCCCAAACACAATTCGCTTGGGCGCGGTACGATCACGAGAAGTGACCATCCGGCCGGCCAGCGACCGCTCTCTGCTGATTTCTTTCGGCGACCAGATCTCCGACGAGGCCCATGCCCAGGTCAGCCGCCTCTGCCGGCGCCTTGCGGGAGTGCGCGGTATCCTCAACCTGCACCCCGCGTTCGCCGGGGTTCTGATCGATTTCGACCCCCGGCTGCGCTCACACGGTGAAATCCA
>JASHSS010000106.1 GCA_030038565.1 Bryobacteraceae bacterium | reverse complement strand
CCGTTGGCGGGCGACACCAGGGCTCCCGCCACATCGTAATCCTTGGCCGGATTACGCACCGGCTGGCCTTTGTCGTTCATGCCCTTGGCCCAGTTCGCGGAGTTCGAGAAGGGCGCGGAAGCCAGGCGCTCGCCGGTCAGGCGATCGAGCGTGAAGTAGTAGCCGTTGCGGCTGGCGGTGAGCACCAGCTTGCGCGGCTTACCGTTGATGTTCCCGTCCACCAGCACGGGGGTCTGCGCGGAATCCCAATCGTGGGTGTCGTGCGGCGAGGTCTGGTAATACCAAACCATCTTCCCGGTATCCACGTTCAGCGCCACGATGGAACAGGTGAACAGGTTGTCGCCGGGCCCGCGGGTCTGGGAGGTGTAGGCCGGCGTGGGGTTGCCGGTTCCGGTGATGTAGAGGTGGGTCTCGGGATCGTAGGAGCCGGGAATCCACACCTGGCCTCCGCCGTGACGCGCGGCATCCAGGTTGGCCCAGGTATCCAGTCCGGGGTCGCCTTTCTTCATGGGCACGGAATACCAGACCCATTGGCGATCGCCGGTTTCGGGATCGAACGATTGCAGCAGGCCCGGCTCGTCCAGGTCGTCGCCGGTTCCCACAAGCACGTGATTCCCCACCACCACCGGCGCCATGGTAGAGAAATACTGTTCGTTGAAGCTGGAGATTTCCTTGTGCCAGCGCTCCTTGCCGGTGCGCGCATCCAGGCAGATCAGGTAATCGTCGGGCGTCTCCAGGTACAGCCAGTTGCCCCACATGCCGAGGCCTCGATTGCCGATATGAGTGCCGCCCTTGGTCTTCCAGAAGTAGTGCCACAGTTCGTGGCCGTCGATGGCATCCACGGCCCAGGCGTTGTCGGGAGTGGAGACGTACAGAATGCCGTTGACTTCGAGAATCGACCCCTTGACGCTGGTGCCGCCGCCGAATCCGCCGCCGCCGGTCTCTCCAGTGCCTTCGCCACCGATAATCAGGGGGACCGCGCCGCCGCCGCCGAATCGCCCGCCGCCCCGTCCGCCTCCTCCGCCCGCGCCCGCTGCCAGGCGCGTGGTCCACGCCAGGGTGAGGTCTTTGACGTTGGATTGGTTGATCTGGGTAAGGTGGCTGTACCGCTGGCCGGAATAGTCGCCCGAGTAAGTCGGCCAGTCGCCGGCCAGCGGCTTCAGAAGATCCGCCGGATTAAGACCCTGCGCCGCGGCGACCGCCGGCAGCAGGCATGCGGAGATGATCGGAATCAGGTTCTTCATAGGGGTCACTTCAGGGTGGCCAGGTAAGCCGTCACGTTGTGGATGTCTTTATCGGTGTAGACGGGGAGCAGTTGGCGGTGGGGTTCCAGGGGATCGTGGATCTCCAGCTTGGGCGTGTCGCCGTTGCGTATGAAACTGCGGGTTGCGCCATCGGCCTCCAGGGTGACCGTGAAGTCGTCCATCCGCAGCAGCCGCCCCTGGACTTTTTGTCCCGAGGCCAAAGTGACGGTGACGGTGACCGGCGGGACATTCGCCGCAGGGCCGCCGCGCCCTCCGCCGCCCGGCGCCAGCCAGGTTTGCTGCAAGGCTTTCGGGTCGCTGAATTTCGCGGCGATGCCCTTGAGATCGCCGGTGGGCGAATGGCACGAGGCGCAGCGAGCCTGGAAATACTGCTGGCCGGCCTGGGGGTCGCCCACCAGCACGCTGGGCGGGCGATCGCGCGAGGCGTCGCGGCCGTTGACGCGGAAGCTGTGCAGGAAGGCGGCGACGTCCGAAATCTGCGCCGGGGTCAGGTTGAGCGCAGGCATACCGGCATCGGGGCGGCCGTTCTGGACCACCGGCGCAATGTGCTCGCCGTTCTCGTCGTTCATGACTATTTCCGAGCGGATGAGATTGGGTCCGCCTTCACCGCCGCGGGCATCGGCGCCATGGCAGAACTGGCAATTGACGCCATAGACGGCCTTGCCGCGGGCCACCACCGCGGGATCGGCGGGCGGATGCTGCGGAAAAGCTCCCATGCCGCCGCCACCGCGTCCGCCCTGGCCGCGCCCGCCCGGCGCGGCGGGAGCCTGGTTGACTACCTGCGCGCACATCAGGCCTGCGCCCACGGCCACTACCATCGATACCACAGCCAACGCGGCAACCCTCTTCATCCCGGTCCCCCTCGCCAATTTCCGGCCGTCGCGCGGAGTTCCTGGAACCCGCCCGGCGCACCGGACCCTCCTGGGGTATTGTACTCACACTCGATGGGCGATGGGGGAGAAAGGAGCAGGTTGCCGGGTGCCCGGCACCGCATTCCGGACGCTGCCACACCGGGTCGGCTCGCACCCGTGCGGGCAGGCGCATTCGCGCGACGGCGTCTCAGCCGAGATGAGGTCCGCGATGGCGACGCGGACGGGTCTCCCACGCCCGTGGAACTCTCCGCAGATGGTATTGGGTGGGCAAAGACGGCCAAGCGCGGGCGGCCAGATCTTTCCCCGGCGGTACGGGCCGGCGGCCGTGCTAGCGGTTCTCGGCCGGCCGCAAGGCCTGGGAATAAGGAGGGGGAAAACCGCGTGCGACCTTTTCCGGCCCGGAGTGAACCGCAGCCGCCGTCATGCCGGCGGGGAGGTTGAGGTTTTCGCCCACCGGGATGCCTTCGCGCAGCGCCCGGTCGCGCTCGGCGGCGGTGTAACGAAGATCGAGAGGAATGGGGTTGCCGAACTCGGGCGCCACATTGGCCCGGCTAATTGGGCTTGGCCCGCATGGCGGCCGAAATCGGTATGGTCACCGATCCAATGGCCTCGGAGTTGCGGTCGTAGACAATCACGCGCACAGCCCCGATATCGTCCGAAACGTTGACGTCCTGCTGGAAGCCGATGCCTTCCTGCAGGGCGCGGTCGCGTTCCTGCGCGCTGAAATGCAGGTTGAGGGGAACGGGAGGGCTGCTGCGGGGGCGCGCGCCCACGGCCAGGCCGGCGAGGGCCACGCGCAGTTGTCCGTTGTAGGCGTCTCCCTGGTGGACCAGGACCACGTCGTGGGCATCCACATGCGCCTCGACGGCCAGGGTATGGGTCTTGGAGTCGGGCGCGAGACGGGCGCGCAGGCCGATTTCGGCGGCATCGAAGCGGGTTGAAAGAGCCGCCAGCATGGCGTCGTTGGAGTGCGTGCCGGGAGGTTCGCGCCAGGCGTAGTAGCCGTTCTTGGCCTGGATGCGCACGTTCTTGCGCGAGCAGACGATGCGGAGCTTGTGGAACTTATCGTCCCAGGCGTTGGGAGGCGGATAGAATCCGATCTGGTAGCTGGTGCGCATGTCGATGAGGGCCTGGCGGACCGCGGCGCCGGCATCTTTGCCGGCATCCGGCCGGCCGCCGGTCAACTGGGCGAAAGTATCGAGGGTCTGGAGACTGGCCTCGCCGTCGTAGCCGGCGCCATCGATGTTATCGGGACTGCCGAGCATGATCGTCCGCACGGAATAGATAGACACAGCCGAGCGATCCATAGCCTCCCCCATCTGGCGCAGCAGGGGGGTGAAATCCACAAAATCGCCGGAATCCGAGCGGCGCGGCCCGAGGGCGATGGGCACGCCGTCGGACAGCCACACGATGCACTTGCGGCCAGGCACGGAGGCCAACTGGCCGGCCAGCGCGTCGAGCGCCGCAAAGGTGAGCCGCGCGCGATACTCCACATCCTGAACGATCAAGGGATCGCGGACCGAGAGGGTGTCCTTCAGCGCCTGGTCGATCATGGCCTTGGCGTTGTGAGTCCAGGGCCCGCCGTTGGGCGGGCGGGTTTCGCCTTCGGCGCCGGGCAGTCCGTGGACCGGGAACAACTGCCCGTTCACGGTCAGGATGTAGAGATAGACGTAATCCGGCGATTCCAGGGCCTGGAGGTCTTGAATCAGGTTGTTGGCGGTGGTTCCGCGAGTGCCGAATTTTTCGTTCAGCAGGTCGAAGAGGATCAGCGTAGCGCGGGGCACGTTGGCGGCGGTGCGGTTGGAAAACTCGCCGGGCGCGAGTTGCGGAATCAATTCGGCGGCGCTGTCGCGGTGGCGAAAGAAGGCAATCGCCTGCGGTTTGCCGTTGTCGGTCACCCGAAAATCGTCGCGGGTCAAATCGGTAACCGGGGCGCCGTGGCTATCCAGCGCGACCACGTTCAAATCCACCATGCGCGGCTCAGTGGCGGCATCGTCGCTACCCAACAGCGGCGCCATGGCGGGCGCCAGGACCAGCGGCAGGAAAAGAAACGGGCGAAACATCACCCTCCCTCCTTTCATTCGTGAGTCACCAAACCAGTCTGACTGTAGCCCAAACGGGCTGGTGGCACCTATCCCGCGGATGGAGTATTTCGCGGGGAATCGGAGAGGAGCCGCGCGGGCGGTAAGCGCCGGTACATTTCGACAAACCCTTCGACGGAGATCTGCTCGGCCCGCAATGCAGCTTCGGGCCAGGAGTCCACGAGGGCTTTTCCGCAGGCCTCAGCCAGGTTGTTGCGGAGGGTCTTGCGCTTCTGGCGGAAGCAGAGGCTCACGAAAGCCAGGAAAGCGTCCGGATCGGGAATGCCCCAGCGGCCGGCGCGCGGTTCCAGGAGGACCACGGCGGAATCGACTTTGGGCGGGGGATGGAAGGCTGAAGGCGGCACCTCGAAGAGCAGGCGGGCGGTGGCGAACAGGGCAGTCTGGACGGTGAGAAAGCCGTAATCGCGGCTGCCGGGCGCGGCCACCAGGCGCCGGGCCACTTCCTTCTGGACGAGGAAGACGGCGCGCGGTACGCCCAGGCGGACGGTCTTTTCGAGGATGGGGGTGGCGATGTAGTAGGGCAGATTGCCGGCGATGGGGAGGCATCCCCAGCGGGCGAGGTCGGTGGCGAGCACGTCCGCCTCGACGACTTCGAGACGCGGTTCGCCGGCGAACCGGGCGCGGAGATGGGCGGCCAGGGAGGGGTCCAGTTCGATGGCGATGACGCGCGAGGCGCGTTCGAGCAACCGGGCGGTGAGGGATCCCCTGCCGGGGCCGATTTCGATGAGCGGCTGAGGGCGCGGATCGGGACAGGCGGCCGCGGCAATGCGCTCCAAAATGGCGGCCCTGGCGAGGAAATGTTGACCGAGCTTCTGGCGCGACACTCCGCTTAGCTGCGGCGGTTGGGCGCCTGGTACTGAATCACCTTCACCTTGGAAGGAATCGGCAGGCCCAACACGGTGGCTGGACTGAACGGGGGCGGCAGCATGATGATGCTTTGCAGATCGGGCGTCAACTCACCGCGGACCACCGAATAGTCGCGCACCTTACCCTGCTCGTCGATGGTTAACTCGACGGCATTGGCGCCTTCGGGAGCCACGATGTCCGAGCGCACGATCAAGGCGTTGTGAACCACGCCGGGGACATAACTGCTCTCCGGAACGGGCGGCTTGAACCAGGACTGATCGCCGAAGTTGTGGGAGAAGCTGCTGAGGCTGGGCACCAGCAGGCTGAAGGTTACCAGGGCCATCAGCGATCCACCGGCAAACGGCAAGGCCAGAGGCCGCATGAGATTATCGAAGACCAGCCGGGCGTGGCTGGCCCAGTGAGACATCCGCGCCGATAAGCTCAGGCGGACCAGGCGCCGCTCGCGCTCGTGCGAGGCCATCACGCGCAGGCGCGCGCGTAGATCTTCGGGAATCGGGGGGCGGTCGAGACCACGTAACTGGGCGCGCAAGCCGGCGAATGCCTCCCAATAAGCGCCGCACTGCCGGCACGACCCGATGTGCGCCAACACACCCTCGCGCTCACCCGCCGGGAGCTCCCGGTCAAGGAGTGAAGAGATTTGTTTTTGCACTTTTTCACAGCTCATAATGCTCACTCAGCCGTCTTCGGCACCAATCGCAAGGCCGGCCTGAGGTTCAGGCTGCCTGCGAGCTGATCCCGCAGGGCTTCACGCCCGCGCAGGATTCGAGACTTAACGGTCCCCAGGGAAACGTTCAAGATCTCCGCGATTTCCTCGTAGCTGAGGCCGGTGATATCCCGCAGCACGACGGCCTCGCGGAAAATGGGATTCAGGCGGCTGAGCGCCGCCTCGATCATGACGTGCTGTTCACGTTCCACGGCCACATCATACGGCGAACGCCGGCGGTCCGGGATAGCCTCCTTCCATTGACGGGTGTCTTCAGGATTGGTATCCAGTTCGATCTCGCGGCGGCGATGGCGGAAAAACCAGCGGCGCGCATTGTGGGCCTCGTTGACGGTAATGCGGTAGATCCAGGTTTTGAGAGTACTGTGGCCGCGGAAGCTTCCGATATTGCGAAAGACCTTGAGGAAGACTTCCTGCACCACATCGGCGGCCTCGGTGGCATCGCCGAGAAGCCGGAGGGCCAGGTTGTAGACAGGCTGCTGGAACCGGCTGAGCAGTTCCTCGTAGGCGCATTCGAGGCCTTGCCGGAGGGCCTCGGCGAGACGTAAATCGTCGCCTTCGGCCCCGGTTTCGGCGATGCGATCCGCACCCAGATCCAAAATGGAAGTGGTCACCGGCAACCTCACATTCAGCCTGATATCACGGTAGCAAAAAACTCCCGGCTGCGGAAGAGTAGACACCGGGAGGGGGGAAAAAGTTCCCGGATGGCGGGCCGGGCGGAAGGGCGGGCGAGCGGACCGAGGGGCCTGAGGCGCCGGGCCGGGGCGGTGGAGACGGCGGCGCGGGACGGGGCTGGCGTTGGGCGGCGGCCTGGAATGGAGGGGGCGGGCTGAGGGCGTGCCTGGGCGTGGGGGCGTGGCGCCGCCGGGTGGGAGAGACGGACGGGTGGGCTGGTGCTGGCGTTGGGCCACGGCTTGGAATGGAGCGGGCGGGCTGAGGGCGCGCCGGGGCGTGGCAGTGTTGGCCGGCGCGGCGGAATTGAGTTGAGCGCGGCGGTTCTGCGGCGCTACCCTGAAACTGCCATGCCGCTGATCCCCGCTCCCATTTTGAAACGCTTTGCCGAAGACATCCTGCTGGCCGCCGGGGTGCCTCGACACAAGGCCGAGCTGGTGGCTACCACGCTGGTGGCTACCAACCTGCGCGGGGTGGATTCGCACGGCATTCAGCTCCTGACGTTCTACGTGGACCAGTTGCTGGCCGGCGAGATGGACGCTCAAACCGATGGGCGGGTGGTTTCGGAGAACGGCTCGTGCCTGCTGTTCGACGGGCAGAACGGGCTGGGGCAATGGGTGGCGGAAATCTGCTCGGACCACGCCGTGCGCATCGCCAAGGCTCAGGGCATAGGCATGGTGGTGGCGCGCGAATCGAACCACTTCGGCGCTTGCAACTGGTGGGCGCAGAAGATGCGCGACGCGGGACAGATCGGCATTGTGATGTGCAACGCTTCGGCGATTGTGCCGCCCTGGCAGGGGCGCGAGGGGAGGCTCGGGACCAACCCGATTTGTGTGGCGCTGCCGGGGCCATGGCTGCTCGACATGGCTACCACCACGGTGGCGGCGGGCAAGATCTTCAAAGCCAGGTTCAACGGCCAGCCGGAGATTCCGGCGGGTTGGGCGTTTGACGCGGAGGGCGTGCCGACCACCGATACGGAGAAGGCGTATGCGGGAATGCTGATGCCGCTGGGCGGCTACAAGGGCAGCGGGCTGGCGATGATGGTGGAGATACTGTGCGGGGTGCTGGGGGGCGGGGCCATGTCCACGCAGATCGGCGGGATCCGTTTCCGCGGGCGGACGGTGCGGGTAAGCCAGACCTTTGTGGCGATCGACGTGGCGCGTTTCATGCCTCGCGAGGAGTTCGAGGCGCGCATGGAGTGGCTGGTCCAGAGGATTAAATCGACGCCCGCCGCGCCGGGTTACGAGGAAGTGCTGGTGGCGGGTGAACCGGAGTGGCGCATGGAGGCGCAGCGTTCGCGCGAGGGCATTCCGATTCCGGACGGCAACTGGGAGTCGCTGGTGAAGACCGCCGAACGGGTGAAGGTGGAAGCGCCGGCCGTGTGAAGACGCGAGCGGCCGGGCGGCTGCGTGGGCGCCCTATCCCAGGCCGGAATGGCGCTTGAAGATGAGCGGCATGTTTTGCGAGAAGGCCGAGCGGGCCAGGACCATGTCGCAGCCGGCGTTCTGGGCTTGCATCTTCAGCTCGGCCTGCACGTGCGATAAGTAACCGATCAAGCTGATGCCGCGGGTATCGGCGCTGGCCTTGAGCTTGCCGATCAGGGCCAGGGGGCTGACGGCCTCGTAATTCAAATCCAGAATGATGAGCGACGGCCGGGACTGCGCCTTATCCATGACTTCGTCGGCGTCTTTGACAAACTCGAGCGCCAGGCCGGCCCGTTTGGCGGCCTCGGTCAGCTTGACCGAGAAGAACAGATCGCTGACGACAGCCAGAATTCTCTTCGGTTCCTGCTTTAGCATAGAACTGTAATATTGTAGGTTTCCTTTTCTTCGAACAGGGAGGAGGGTGACATTTCGATCTTAGCATGAAAAAAGGGGCTCACGTGGCGCAAGGTTAGAGGCGCTAGAGGCGCAGGGCCAGGTTTCCGGCGGCTGCGCGGGAAGCAGAGGCGGTGGCGGTGGCGGGTACGGCGGCGGGGTGTGAGGAGGGCGCCGGGGCGGCTGGGGTGGCGACGGCTGCCGGCTTCTGAGGGGTGGCGGCGGACGCGGGGAAGGTTGCGGGCTTGGGAGCCGGGGCGGCGGGGTGTGAGGAGGGCGCCGCGGCGGCTGGGGTGGCGACGGCGGTGGGCCTAGCAGTCTGGACCGGGGGGTTGGGCGCTGGGAACAGGATGGGGCGCCGGGAGAAGAGAGACAGCAGTTCGTCGATGGCGCGCTTGTAGGCACGCTCGGCCTGGGATTGATAGCGCAGGAAGCACTTGAAGGCCTCGGTTTGGAGAACGGAGTGGAGTTCCTTGCCGGGGGGATTGGCGAAGAGGCTGGATTCCAGGCGTGCGGCGCGCAGGATAGATTGCCGGGCAAGGGCGATACGTTCTACGGCCATGAGCTCCAGGGAATTGACCGGGCGATAGAAGGCGATGAGGTCTTCGCGCAGGCGGGCGAGTTCCTCGGGCTGTTCGATCAGGGGTGAGGGCGGTTTGGTCATCGGGAGTTCCTTTCCGATGCCTCACGTGTAGCACGCGAGTCAGCGGCGGGACGGGGTGTGGGGCGGCAAGTGATAGAGAGGAAAGGAAATGGATTTTAGAAAGTCGGCGAACGACTTGGATCCCCCTATAAAGCCTGCTATCGCGCCATAATCGAACCAATGCGCATGCTCGCGTTGTCTCTCACGGTTGCCGCCGCGCTCGGGGCGCAGCCGAACCGGTCCTCGAATGGCCCGATCCTGGCCTATGTCGGCACGTACAGTTCGCCCCAGGGGCCCGAGGGTAGCCGGGGAAATGGACAGGGGATCTACGTCTTTCAGATCGACCCGTCGAACGGCAACCTGTCACCGCGCGAGGTGATCGCCAACCCCGCCAACCCCTCGTGCCTGGCGCTGGACGCTTCCGCGACGCACCTCTATTCCTCGAATGAGACCGCTACTTTCGAGGGCGAGCCATCGGGATCGGTGAGCGCTTATGCCATCGACCGGGCGACCGGCCACCTCAGGCTGCTCAATACCGTCAGTTCGCACGGCGCCGGGGCTACCTACCTGAGCGTCCATCCCTCGGGCAAGTTTGTGCTGGTGGCCAATTACGCGGGTGGAACCATCGCGGTGCTGCCCATCCGGCCGGACGGTTCGCTGGGCGCCGCGAGCGACGTGAAGAAGGACGAAGGCGCCGTTTCCGGGACACGGGCCGCCAGTGGACCGCCGGGGAGTTTCGCGCTGAGCGGCCACGAGAGGCCGCATGCGCACATGATCCTGGCCGACCCTTCGGGGCGCTTTGTGCTGGCGGCGGACCTGGGCCTGGATCGAATTTTCGTGTGGCAATTCGACACCGGGAAGGGTCTCCTCACGGCGAACCAACCGGCATCGGTTTCCCTGCCCGCGGGCGACGGACCGCGCCACTTCGCTTTCCACCCCAACGGGCGCTGGTTGTATTCGATCCAGGAGGAATCCTCCACCCTGGTGAAGTTCGATTACGATGCCGCGGGGGGGAGGCTGACGCCGCGCCAGACCATCTCCAGCCTGCCCGAGGGCTTCCGGGGCACGGACTACACATCCGAGGTGATGGTGGCGGCCAACGGGAAATTCCTCTATGCGGCCAACCGTCTGCACGACACGATTGCGGTATTCACGATCGGCCGGTCGGGCGAGCTTGCGTACGTGGCGGAGGAATGGACGCGCGGCGATTACCCGCGCAGCTTCAATATCGACCCCACCGGGAATTACCTCTACGCGTGCAACCAGAGAGGCGACGCCATCACCACTTTCCGGATCGACCCGCGGACGGGACGGCTGTTCTTTACCGGCCAGTACACGCCCGTGGGGACGCCTTCGAGCATCGTTTTTCTCGATCTTCGATGAGCCGCGGGGCGCCGGTCAGTTGGTTGTTCCGTCATCCGAGCGCAAGGCTCCAAGGAGGCTCTTCTCGGCATCCTCGAGGCACTGCTGGATATCTTGGTATTCGGGGACCTTGGCTGGATCGACGTGGTTCAGCGACTCGGCGACGGATCGTAGTTTGTGACGGCTGTCGGTGATGCGTTCCTTTTCCACTCGTGTGAGAGCCATGAGCGTCACCCCTCCTCGCAGTGATGCTTTTCGACGTGGGCGATCCACGCATATTTTACGCGGTCTTTTCTTTCCTGGGCGGTGTGCAGCAGGAGGTCGAAGCGGGCGAAATCGGGATCGCCGTCGATGACGGCCTGGGTCTGCTGGCTCTGCAAGTGGTTCAAATCGCGAATGGCTTCGAGAAATCTCTGGCGGAGGCGGTTCTTTTCCTGGCAGAACCCGATCTCCGGTATGCCGGCATTCGCCGGATATTCTTCCCGGGGCAAAGCGTTTTCACAGAGCAGCATAATCGACCTTTGTTTTTATGCATCGCAACCGGGTGTCCACCGTTGCAGTTCGAACAGAGAAGGCTTAAAAACGCCCCGGGCGCAATTTTCTGCGAACCGGAGGGCCCCGGCGGGCGTACCAATCAGTATGCGAACACTCATTGCCGACCTGCGCTATGCCCTGCGGATGATGCGCCGGGGCGCGGGATTCACGGCTGCGGCGATCGGGGCGCTGGCGTTGGGCATCGGGGCCAACACGGCAATTTTTACGGTTGTAAACAGCGTGATGCTAGAGCCCCTTCCTTATCCGCACCCCGACCGGATTGTGCGCCTGGGCCGGTCGTATCCGGGGGGAAACGGCTGGTCGAACTCCATCCCCAAGTTCATGGTCTGGCGGCACAACGATGTATTTTCGGCCATGACGCTATACCATCAGACCAGCGTGGATGTGACCCTGGGGACCGGTGAGAAGCCACCGCAGGTGAAGCGGCAGGATGTCTCGGCGGATTATTTTCGGGTGTTCGGCGGCACGCCCACGCTGGGGCGCACCTTTTCCGCCGAAGAGGATCTGCCGGGCGGGCCGCGGGTGGCGGTGGTGAGCTACCGGCTGTGGCAGAACCGGCTGGACGGGAGCCCGAACGCCATCGGCCGCACGCTGCTGCTGAACGGGCAGCCGTACACGGTGATCGGGGTGATGCAGAGGGGCTTTGAATCCGACCCGCGCACCGATTTGTGGCTGCCGCTCCAGGCCGATCCGGCAAGCATCAACCAGGGGCATTACCTGGGGGCCGCGGCGCGCCTCAAGCCGGGCATTCCCATTGAGCAGGCGCGCGCGGAGATGAAGGTGAGAGGCGAACAGTTCCGCCAGGCTTATCCCCAATGGATGGACAAAGGCGAGAGCGTGGCGGTGGTGCCGATGCGCGATTCGATGGTGGAGGATGTGCGGCTGCCGCTGCTGATCCTGCTGGGCGCGGTGGGGTTCGTGCTGCTGATTGCCTGCGCCAACGTGGCCAACCTGCTGCTGGCGCGCGCGGCGGTGCGGCAGCGGGAGTTGGCCATCCGCGCGGCGGTGGGGGCCAGCCGGTGGCGCATGGTGCGGCAGTTGCTCACGGAAAGCGTGCTGCTGGCGGGGGCCGGGGCGCTGGCGGGATTCGCCATCGGGGCGTGGGGCGTGCGGCTGCTGCTGGCTGTGGCGCCGGGCAACATCCCGCGGTTGACGGACGCGGAGGGCGTGCTGCGGCCGATTCCGTGGTTGGATTGGCGGGTGGCCGCCTTCACCATCGGGGTGGCGCTGGCGACCGGCATCATCTTCGGGATTTTTCCGGCGCTGCACACTTCCCACCCGGACCTGGTTTCGACGCTCAAGGAAGGCGGGCGCTCCGGAAGCGGCATGCAAAACCGCGCACGCTCCATTCTGGTGGTCTCCGAAATTGCCCTCGCGCTGGTGCTGTTCGCCGGAGCGGCGCTGATGATCCGCTCGTTCGCGGCGCTGCACTCGACCGATCCGGGCTTCGACGCGCATCACGCCCTGGCCATGGAGACCTCCATGGCGGGCGGAAGCTACAACAGCAGCGCGCGCCTGGCCGACTTCGTGCGCCGCGTGACCATGCGGCTGGAGGCCCTGCCGGGGGTGGAAGCGGCGGCCGCCACCATCTCGCTGCCGGAGAGTGGAATCGATGTGGACCTGCCGTTCACCGTGACGGGACGGGTTCCCCCCAAGAGCGGCTACGAGGGCGACGAGCAGTGGCGTTCGGTTTCGCCGCACTACTTCCGGGCGCTGAAGGTTCCGATCCTGCGGGGGCGCGAATTCAACGATAACGACACGCAGGCTTCCTCGCGGGTGGTGCTGATCAACGCCGCGATGGCGAAGAAATACTGGCCCAAGCAGGAGGCTTTAGGGCAGGTGATGGTGATCGGCAAGGGGTTGGGGCCGCAATTCGACGACCCGCCGCGGGAGATCGTGGGAATCGTGGGCAACATCCACGAGACCGGCCTCAACCAAAAGGACGAGCCGGCGATGTACATCCCCGAAGCGCAGATGCCGGAGGGCCTGACCCAACTGGGCAACAGCGTGGTGCCGCTGGGCTGGGCGGTGCGAACGGTGGGCGACCCGATGAGCCTGCGCGCCGCCGTGGAGCAGGAGGTGCAAGCGGTAGACAGCCAGATTCCGGTGTCGCATGTGCGGAGCATGGAGCAGGTGGTGGCCAACTCGCTGGCCTCGCGGAATTTCAATATGCTGCTGTTGTCGGTTTTCGCGGGGATTGCCCTGCTGCTGGCGGCGATTGGGATTTACGGCCTGATGTCATATAGCGTGGCGCAGCGCATGCAGGAGATCGGCATCCGGGTGGCGCTGGGCGCAGCCGGACAGGACGTGATGCGGCTGATTATTCTTGGCGGGATGAAGCTGGCGCTGATCGGGGTAGGGGCGGGCCTGCTGGCGGCTTTTGGAATTACGCGCGTGCTGGCCAGCATGCTGTTCGGCGTGAAGGCTTTCGACCCGGCGACCTTCGCCGCGGTGGCCGGCGGGATTATGGCGATCGCGCTGGTGGCCACTTACATACCCGCCCGGCGCGCGGCGGCGGTCGAGGCATCGAACGCACTGCGGTGTCAATGAGGGTTGGCGGAACTGGCCTGGAGCACAGCTTCGGCGCGCGATGATGAGATGAATGGGGAGGCAACGGCGGCTCGCCCGCCGCGGGAGGGCCGCGCTACCATACCTCTATGCTGCGCTGGCTGGTGGCGGGAATCGGAGATATCGCCCGAAGGCGGGTGCTGCCGGCGCTGGTCGCCGAACCGCGCAGCAAGCTGGCCGGCGTGGTAACGCGCGATCCGGCCAAGGCGGAGAGCTACGGCGTGGCGGGGTGGACGGAGTGGAACCGCGCGCTCGAAGAATCGGGCGCCGATGCGGTTTACATCGCCACGCCGGTTTTTCTGCACGCGCCGCAGGCCATCGCCGCGCTGGACGCGCACAAACACGTCCTGTGCGAAAAGCCCATGGCGCTCGACTACGAGCAAGCGTGCGCCATGGAGCGGGCCGCCGCGCGGAGCGGATCGACCCTGGGAATCGCCTATTACCGCCGACTGTATCCCAAGGTGGCGCGGGCCCGCGAGTTGATCGCCCAAGGGGCCATCGGACGGCCGGTTTTCGCGGAGGCTACCTGCCACGACTGGTTCTACCCCGCGGATGGTTTCCGCGGCTGGCTGGTGGATCCGGCGCTGGCCGGGGGCGGGCCGCTGCGCGACATCGCCTCGCACCGCATCGACCTGATGAATTACCTCTTCGGGGAGCCCGCGCGCGCCGGCGGCCAGACCTCCACGCTGGTGCATCCCACGCGCGTGGAGGACAATGCCACCGTGCTGATTGAATACCGCGGCGGGGTTCGCGGGGTGGTGGACGTGCGCTGGCATTCGCGCATTGTGCGCGACGAATTCCGCATCCGCGGAACCGAAGGCGAGCTGGACTTGAGCCCGCTGAACGGCCCCACGCTGGTCCATCCGCGGGGCAGCGAGCAGATCCCGGCGCATGCCAACCTGCACTTTCCGCTGGTGGAGAATTTCGTATCCGCGGTGCTGGAGGGCGCGCCGCCGGTTTCGACCGGCCAAACCGCGCTGGCGGCCGAATGGGTGATGCAGCAGGTGGCCGACGCTAACCGGACGGGAGCGGCATAACATGCCCGAAGGGACGCCGGGGGCGCTCCGCGCGATCTGGCGCGAGGTGTGCCCGCGCTGCCGCAGCGGCCCGATTTACCGCACCTCGCTGTGGCGCGGGTTCCTGAACATGCACGAGCGCTGCCCCCACTGCGGGATGAAATTCGAGCGCGAGCAGGGCTACTTCGTGGGCGCCATGTACATCAGCTACCTGCTCTCGATTCCGCCCGGACTGGTGATTGTGCTCTTGCTCTGGCGCATCAGCGGCTGGCCTTTCGACACCGTGATGGTGGGCGCGTTTTTCGTGTACCTGCCGCTGGTACCCTTCGTGACGCGCTTCGCCCGCGTGGTGTGGATGTATCTGGACCGGCACTTCGACCCGTGAGGCGGCGCCGGGCGGCCCCCAATCGGGTCACAATATCTGATGAGGTGATCCGATGAAACGGGGCGAGTTTATTACGCGGATGGCGACGGGCGCATGGGCCGCTTCCGCCGCGAGCGCGATGACGGACGAAGGGCCGTTTGCCGCCACGGACGTGCAGGTCGAGCGCGCCCGCGAAGGCCGGCCGCACGCGGGCAAGGTGCTGGCGGCCATCCAGCCGCATGCCGACGATCTGCCGCTCTTCGCCGGCGGGCTGGTGCTGAAGCTGATCCATGAAGGCTACACCGGCTACCTGATCCGCACCACCAACGACGACCATACCGGCCCGGGGACGGTCGGGGAAGGCGTGCTGGCCAACGAGCGCGACAACCTGGCGGTGGCGCGCGGGTTCGGCCTGCGGAAGACGTACGACCTGAATTACCGCAACCACATGCTGGACGCGGTATCCCCGCTGGAACTGCGCCTGCGCCTGATCTTTCTCTTCCGCCTGCTGAAGGTGGATACGGTGGTGTGTTACGACCCGTGGTCGCACTATGAGGAGAATCCCGACCACTATGTGACCGCCAGCGCGGTGGAGGCGGCCTGCTGGATGGCCGGCGGGAGCAAGGATTATCCGGAGCACTTCGATGCCGGTCTGGCGCCCCACATGGTGCAGGATAAATATTACTTCGCGCGCGGCCCGCAATACGTCAATCGCGTGGTGGACATCACCGACCTGATGGACCGGAAGATCGCCGTCAACCTGCTGAATACGGCGCAAGGACCGGCGGGACAGCGGGGCGCGCAACTGCGCCGGCGCCTGGCGGAACAGGGATTGCGGCTGGCGCTGCTGGGCGACGACGACGCCACGGCTAACCGCGAATACACCCGCCAATTCGTGCTGGACCGCGACGCCGAAATCGGGAAGCGCTTCGGTCTGACTTATGCCGAGGCGTACCACTACATCGGACCGGAGCCGGCCAAGGTGGAGAGCTACGTGGCGAAAAATGCGGTGAAGTTGTGAGCGGGTTAGTTATCGCCCGCCCTGGATTTCGTCGATGAGCTGATCGACCCTATCCCGCTCATCCGCATTGCGGGCCGCCTGGCGCGCCTTTTCGGCCAGTTCCCGGGCGCGGTCGCGATCGCCTAACCTGAAGTGCGCGTAGGCCAGGTTGTAGTAATAGCGTGGCGCCTCCACGGGCGGCAGGCGGCGCACGGCGCGGAACTCGTCCAGGGCTTCGCGGAAAGCGCCGGTCTTCACCAGGAGAATGGCCAGCTCGTGATGCGCCACATCCAGGGCCGGGGCCAGCGCGATGGCCTTGCGCAAGGCCGCCACGGCGTCTTGCGGGCGATTCAACTCCGCCAGCACGCGACCGTATTCCAGGTACATGGCGGGGTCGCGGCTGCCCAGCGCGGCGGCGCGCTCGAAGTGCGCGGCGGCTTCCTGGCCGCAGCGTTCGTGCGCCAGAAACTCGGCCATCCCCTGCTCGGCCTCGGGGCGCTGGGGATAGTCGCGGAGGAGGCGCTCGAAGGCGGCGCCGGCGTCGGCGGTGCGGCCGGGATGATCCAGCAGCATCTCGGCCAGCGCCAGGCGCGCTTCCAGGCCGGCCTTTAGAGTGACCTGCGGCGGGGAATCGAGGACCAGCCGCACCTGAAACACGGCCGCGGCGAGGCGGCTGTTGTCCAGGTACGCCCGCAGGTCGGCCTCCACCTGCTCGATCGGCTTGCCGTAGGTCTTCTGGAATGCCTCCACGCTGTTGCCGGTCCGCAGGGCGTCCATGAGGTTCTTGAGCTGGGGGCTATAGGCGTTGTCCAGCGCCAGCATGTGGACCAGGGCCCAGCTTTCGGCGTAAAACATTTCGGCATCGGGCTGTTTGTTGTAGACTTCCGCGGCGCGGTCGGCCGAAACCAGCGTGCGCAGGCCGATCCAGCGTCCGTCGGCCAGGGCTTGGGCACGCGCGGGAAGCACGCGGCCCACCAGCACGAAGGATCCGTGCGGCTCGAGGTTGGAATACAGCTCCGCCAGCCCCTCGTCCAGCCACACGGGAATATCGTGGTTGGTGGCCCTGACGATCAGGTGGGTGTACTCGTGGACGGCCATCTGATCGCGGTCCGCCTGGTCCTCTTTCATGAGGATGTAATCGTGGCGCGATCCGGGGTGGAAGGCGGCGTCGGCGATCTTGCTGGTTTCGTAGTATTGGAACTGGCGGGCGGAGCGGAAGCACACGATGCGCACCACGCGGCCGCGGGCATTCAATCCAAAGGCCTGCTGGAAGAAGCTGCGGACCTGCTCGAAGTACCGCACCAGATCGCGGCCGCCGGCTTCCCCGCCCTCGCTGAACAGGTCGAAATGGGCGGAGCGGATCTCGACCCACCGGTCGTCGCGGGCGGCGTGGAGGGCCGGGATGGCCAGGGCCCCGGTTGCCAGGAGCACGGCCCAGGTTCTAGGCCACGAAATGGGACACGGAGGCAGCTTCACCGCTCAGTTTCTCGAAGAACCGCTTGATCAAAAGCCTTGAGGTCGTGTCGAGCAGGCGCTGCCCGACCGCGGCGATGGTGCCGCCCACCTGCACGTCGCCTTCATATTGTATGTGGCAGGCGGGCGAGGCGGAAGCGGCGTCCGGCGTCTCCGCGGTCGCGGATTCGGTCAGGGTGAGCACTCCCTCGCCCTTCATGAACCCGATTTTGCCCTTGCCCTCGACGATCAGCCGGAAGCTCGCGGGCGGATGGGAATCGGCGATCCGGACCTTGCCATCGAACAGGCCCGACATGCTGGCCAGCACCATTTTCATTTTCATGGCGTATTCGTCCGGGCCAATGCGCTCGAGCGATTCGCACCCCGGCATGGCGCGCGCCAGCACCAGGGGATCCTGGAGCAGCACGAAGGCCCGGTCGCGGGAGACCGCCAGGGTGTACGCGCCCGATATTTTCACGAAGCCCTCGAAAGCGCCACGGCGAGGGCGCGGCGGGCATGAATTCTGGCCAGGTGGCGGCGGTAATCGGCGGAGGCGTAGAGGTCGGAGTTGGCCTCTTCGCCCTCGCCCACGACAGCGGCGGCGCGCTCCGGCGCGGCTCCTTCTTCGAGCAGCCGCTCGGCCGCGCGGGCGCGGAAGGCGTGCGGCCCCATGCCCGTCACGCCGATGCGCGCCATGATGATGCGCCCGTGCTCCCGCGTGATCCGCACGGCCACTCCGACCACGGCGAATCCGGAAGCCGGATGGGCCACCTTCTCGTAGCCGTAGCCCTCGCTCGACTGCTCCACCGGCAGGCGCACCTCCAGCACGATTTCACCCGGTTCGAGGGCCGTGGTGAAAGCGTCGAGGAAGAAATCGGCGGCGTTGACGGTGCGGTCCGAATGGGCCGAGACCACGCGGATTTCGGCTTCCAGGGCCAGCAGCGCGGCGGGATAGTCGGCCGCCGGGTCGGCATGCGCGATGCTTCCGCCGAGCGTGCCCATGTTGCGCACCTGCACGTCGCCGATATGGCTGGCGGTTTCGGCGAGCAAGGGGCAACTGGCGCGGACGGCCGGCGAGGTCTCCACGGTGTGATGGGTGGCCATGGCGCCGATGTGGACGAAGCCGCCGGCCTCGGTGATGCCATCGAGCCCGGCGATGCGGCCCAGGTCCACCACCTCGGCGGGCGCGGCGAGCCGCAGCTTCATCATGGGGATGAGGCTCATGCCGCCGGCCAGAATCTTGCGGTCCCCGGAAGCCAACAGTCCCAGGGCTTCTTCCAGCGATTGCGGAGCCGAATAATCGAACGCCTGCGGAATCATGCCTGGCCTCCTTGGATGGCCTTCCAGATTTTTTCGGGTGTGAGCGGCATGTCGAGGTGCCGCACGCCCAGAGGCGAAAGCGCGTCCACGACGGAGTTCACCACTGCCGGCGAGCAGCCGATGGTGCCGGCTTCGCCCACTCCCTTGACCCCCAGCGGATTCACCGGCGAGGGCGTCTCGGTGTGGCTGCTTTCGATCCAGGGCATCAGGTGCGCCTTGGGCAGGGCGTAATCAGTCAACTCGCCGGTGATCAACTGGCCGTTTTCGTCGTAGACCGCCTGCTCCCAGAGAGCCTGTCCCAGCCCCTGCGCTACGCCGCCGTGCACCTGCCCGTCCACCAGCAGGGGGTTGATGATTTTGCCACAATCGTCCACCGCCACGTAACGGCGGATGCGGATGTCGCCGGTTTCCCGGTCTACTTCCGACACCACCACGTGGGCGCCGAAAGGGAAGGTGAAATTGGGCGGCTCCCAGAAATGCGTGGACACGAGGCCCGGTTCGGTGGCGGGGGGCAGGCGCTTGGCGTGATAGGCCGCGGCGGCGACTTCGGCGAAGGACACCGACTTGCCGGTGCGCTCGTCCACGCACGAGCCGCCCGAAAGAATCACGGCGGGCGCGTCCAGGAGCATGGCGCCGAACTTCTTCACCTTGGCTTTCAGATCCTGCAAGGCGTAGAAGAGGGCCGCGCCGCCCACCGCGGTGCCGCGGCTGCCGAAGGTGCCGATGCCGTACTGCACCACCGAAGTATCGCCGTGCACCACCAGCACGTCATCCATGGGCACGCCCAGCTCGTCGGCCACCACCTGCGCGAAGGTGGTCTCTTCGCCCTGGCCGTGCGGCGAGGCGCCGGTGAGCACCGTGACCTTGCCGGTCGGCTCGATCTTCACCGTGGCGCTCTCCCATCCGCCCGCCGGCATCGAGGGCGACGGGCCGATGGCGCAGATTTCGCCGTAAGTCGAAACGCCGATTCCCATCAGGCGGCCCTCCTCGCGCGCCTGGGCCTGCTCCCGGCGGAGCGCCGGATAGTCCACTTGCTCCAGCGCCTTGCGAAGCGGGGCCGCATAATTCCCGCTGTCGTAACTCAGGCCGGTGGGCGTGGTGTACGGAAACTCGTCGTTGCCCACGAAATTCTTGAGCCGGATTTCCACCGGGTCCATGGCCAATTCCGCAGCCAGGATATCCACCATACGCTCGATGCCGTGGGTGGCTTCGGGCCGTCCCGCGCCGCGATACGCATCGGTCGGCACGCAGTTCGTAAACACCCCTACGATATCGGCGGAGACGTTCTGGAACTTGTAGAGGCCCGGCATCATCAGCACCGAGAGCGTGGGAATGGCGGGGGTCAGAAGCTGGTGGTAGGCGCCCAGATCCTGGATCAGCTTGAGCTTCAGCCCCAGCATGACACCGTCGCGCCGCGCCGCCAGCTCGAAGTAGTCCACGTGCCCGCGGCCGTGAATAGTGCAGGTGAAATTCTCCCTTCGCGATTCCACCCACTTCACGGGCTTCTGGATGCGCATGGAGATGAAAGCCATGAGCGCCTCTTCGGCGTACACGTTGAGCTTGGATCCGAAACCGCCGCCTACTTCCGGGGTCACCACGCGCAGGCGGTTTTCGGGCATTCCCAGAATGCCGGCCACCAGCGTGCGCATGAGGTGGGGAATCTGGGTAGAGGAGAACAGGGTCACGCTATTTTCGCCGGGCCGCCAATCGGCCACCACGCCGCGGGTTTCGAGAGCCGTGGGGATCAGCCGCTGGCTGGTGATGCGCTGCTTCACCACCACTTCGGCCTCGCTGAAGGCCTGCTCGATATTGCCGCCTTCCTGGTGGAAGGTGAAGGCCACGTTGCCCGGCCATTCGGGATGCACCGCGGGCGCGCCTTCGGCCAGCGCCTTTTCGGGATCGGCCACGGCGGGGAGCGGCTCGTAATCCACTTCCACCATTTCGGCCGCGTCGCGCGCCAGGTAGCGGTCGGTGGCCACCACCACGGCCACCGGGTGGCCCACGTAGTAGACGCGGTCGCGCGCCAGCAGGTCGTGCCGGGGCACGCGCAGGCCGGGCAGCGAGGCCGCGCAGGGGACCGCGCCCAGATGGCCGGTATCTTTGGCGGTGAACACCGCCACCACGCCGGGGCGCCCGGCGGCGGCGGCCGTATCGATGGCGCGGATTTTGGCTGCCGCGTGCGGGCTGCGGACAATGCAGGCGTGATGCATGCCGGGCATCTTGATATCGTCGAGATACACGGCCGTACCGGTGATCAGCCGGGGGTCTTCCTGGCGGCGGATGCGCTTGCCGAACAGGGTTTCCGGTTTGCTGATGGTAGTCGCCATTTACGCTCCCGCCTTTCCCGCGGCCGCCTTCACCGCGTTGACAATGTGCTGATAGCCGGTGCAGCGGCAGAGATTGCCTTCGAGTCCATGGCGGATCTCGAGATCCGTGGGGCTGGGATTATCCTGCAAAAGCTGTTTGGTGGCCATGATCATGCCTGGCGTGCAGAACCCGCACTGCAAGCCATGTTCGTTCCAGAAGGCCTGTTGCACGGGGTCCAGCGCGCCGTTGGCGGCCAGACCCTCGATGGTGACGATTTCGCGGCCATCCGCCTGCACGGCGAACATGGTGCAGGATTTCACAGCCCGGCCTTGCAGCATGACGGTGCAGGCGCCGCAGATGGACGTTTCGCAGCCGATGTGGGGGCCGGTGAGACCCGCCACCTCGCGCAGGTAATGGATGAGCAGCAGACGAGGCTCGACTTCATCCGTATACGGCTTGCCATTGATACGCAGTGAGATTTTCCGTTTCATTCCGCATCCCAACCCAGACGGATATGAAGGTATCAGAATCCCGGGAAAAATCAAAGAGGGGGTGGGCGGACGGTGCGCGGGCAGTTGGGACGGTGGACAGGGGGTGGTTGGGCGGACAGGGGCGGGCAACCAGAGCGATCGACTATTCGGACATTCCGCCGCTCGATAAAGCCTTCTTCAAGAAGGCCACGGTTGCATGGCCGCCGGTGAAGAAGCAACTGACGATCCGGCTGGACGCCGACGTGCTGGAATGGCTCAAAGGCCAGGGCCGGGGCTACCAGACACGGATCAACCGGATTCTACGGGTGGTGATGGAGAGCCAATCGCCCGGGCCGGCGCACCGGTAGCGCGGCGCAGTACCCGTCCGCCCCTACCGAACCTCAACCGGATACGTCGATGAAGCCATCCGGCCCGTGACGGCTTCCTCTACTACGGCACGCAGTTTGTAGATCCCCGGAGACACCAGGAAGGTCAGTTCGGCATTGACGCCGGTTCCCGCCAGGCGGCTATAGGTCTCGGGCTTGAGGGCCAGATCCATCCTTCCTTCTTTGGCGGTCACGATCTTTCCCTGCGGATCGAAAAACGCCGCCACTATGGTGAGGCGCTGCGACTGCCGGCCGTTCTGTTTCGCGAATTCCAGTTTGGAAATGTCCACGTGCGCAATCACG
>JASHSS010000105.1 GCA_030038565.1 Bryobacteraceae bacterium | reverse complement strand
TGCGCGTCTTTTTTCGAGCGATAGACGTTGGGCGCATCGGGCAAGAATTCTTGGCCGTAGCGCTCGCCGATGTAATGGCGCGCATCCCGCACGGCGTCCTCGGAAAGGCGCGTGGAATCCGTGCGCATGTAGGTGATCAGGCCCACGGCTTCCTTGCCGATCTCCACGCCTTCATACAGCCGCTGCGCCAGCATCATGGTGCGCTTCACGCTGAACCTAAGCTTGCGCGAGGACTCCTGTTGCAACGTAGAGGTGATGAAGGGCGCCACCGGGTTGCGCTTTTTCTCGCGCGTCCCCACCGAGCGCACCGTGTAGGCCACCCCATCCAGCGCGGCCAGCACCGCATCGGAGGCTTCCTGGGAGGCGATCTCCGCGGGCTGATCGTCGATTTTTGCGAGGCGCGCCGAAAGCAGCGGCGGCTTCTTGGCCGTCAGTTCGGCGTCCAGGGTCCAGTATTCCCGCGGGACGAAGGCGCGGATTTCGCGCTCCCGCTCCACGATCAGCCGCAGGGCCACGGTCTGCACGCGGCCGGCGGAAAGTCCGCGCCGCACCTTGTCCCACAGCAGCGGCGAAATCTTGTAGCCTACCAGCCGGTCGAGCACGCGGCGCGCCTGCTGCGCATCCACCAGGTGGAGATTGACCTGGACCGGTTTCTCGAAAGCCTTCTGAATCGCGCCCTTGGTGATTTCGTTGAACATCACGCGAAAGATTCGCGGGCCGCCTTTTTTGCCGTTCTGAAGCTCTTCCTGCAAGTGGTAGCAGATGGCTTCGCCTTCGCGGTCGGGGTCGGCCGCGAGATACACTTCCTGCACGCTCTTGGCGGCCTGACGCAATTCGCCGATGAGCTTTTTTTTGCCTTCGATGACTTCATAGCGCGGCTCGAAGCCGTGCTCCACATCCACCGCCAGGTCGCGCTTGGGGAGATCCTTGATATGACCGAGAGAAGCTTTGACTACAAACTGCTTACCCAGGTATTTGTTGATGGTCTTCGCCTTCGCAGGCGACTCCACGATTACCAGAGCCTTTGCCATAGAGAAAATTCACAATGCGGCGTCCGCGCCGCTGTCAAACTAATTTTGCAGATTACCCAGAATGACGTTACCACACTTTAACAAAGTTCTTGCCCGGCAGTTGCCTGGCCAGGCCCATCATCTCCAGTTCGAACAGGGCGGCAATCAGCTCGCTGGCGGATATATCTGCCAGCTTTTCAAGCAGATTGTCCAAGTGTATGGGGGTATCCACCTGAAGCGCCTCCAGGGCCTTGCGGGCAGCCTGGCCCAACTCAGATTGGGTGTCATCCAGTACGGATGCGGTAGCCGGGCCGGAAGTTGCAGCGCCTTCCGCAAGGATCCGCTGGCGCGCCCTGTCTATGAGATGCCGGCGGGATTCGGCGGGCAGGTCCGCAATCACGTCGTTCCAGTCCTGCACCAGGCGCGCTCCCTGCTTAATCAGCAGGTTAGGGCCCCAGCTCAGCTTGGAAGTGATATTTCCCGGGACCGCGTAAACCTCCCGTCCCTGGTCCATGGCCAGCTTCGCGGTGATGGCCGAACCGCTGTACTGCGCTCCCTCCACCACCAGCACCCCCAGGCTCATGCCGCTGATGATCCGGTTGCGGATCGGGAAGTTCTGCGGGAAGGCCGTGGCGCCCATGGGGAACTCCGAGAGGATCAGGCCCTTGATTGAGATCTCCGCCGCAAGCTTGCGGTTCTCCGATGGGTAGACCACGTCCGCGCCGCATCCCAGCACCGCCACTGTATCGCCGCTCACGCCGAGGGTGCCCCGGTGAGCCGCGGTATCGATGCCGCGGGCCATTCCGCTGACGATGGTCAGGCCGGCGTGCGAAAGATCTGCCGAGAGCCGCTCCGCCACCGCCAGGCCATAAGGAGTCGGATGGCGCGTGCCCACCACCCCTAGCATGTAGGAACCCAGCAGTTCCAGGCGGCCGCGCGCAAACAGAAGGATGGGCGGATCGTAGATTTCCCGCAGCGGCTGAGGATAACGCGGATCGCCCAGAGTGACCAGGGCGGCGCCGCACTCGGCCATCTTCTCATGCTGCGCCGCGGCGTCTTCGAAGGTGCAGCCGCTCGCGATGGATTGCGCCACCGCGCCCGAAGCACCGGCCATTTCGAGTTCCGTGCGCGAGGCGCGGAAGATGGCTTGCGGAGTGCGGAAGCGCTCCAGCAGTTTACCGGAGTTGCGGGTTCCCAGACCTGGGATGAGTTTGAGGGCCAGCCAGTAGAGTTCCTCGTCCCGGCTTGCCACGGGTGCGACCATCGTTGACGATCTCCACGCTAACACAATGCGCGCAGCCGGCGGGCCGGTTTCGGCCACCCGGTACCGCTGTGCTATCCTCCCTGACGGCTATGAGACTCTGGTCTTTGCATCCCTCCATGCTCGACCGCGCGGGCCTGGTGGCGCTGTGGCGGGAAGGCCTGCTGGCCCAAAAGGTGCTCCTCGGCGAGACCAGAGGATATCGATTTCACCCGCAGCTGGAACGCTTTCGTGCCGCTGGAAACCCGCTTTCGGCCATCGGAACTTATCTTTGGGCTGTCCTCGACGAGGCACGCGCGCGAGGTTACCAGTTTGACGCCTCAAAAATCGCCCGGCGGCGCAGCGCCGTTTCCATTCCGGTAACCACCGGTCAACTGGAGTATGAGCGGCGGCATCTGGCTCGAAAACTACGGCTTCGGGATCCGGACAGGCTCCGCGGGTGGAGCGCCGCGAGACCCAAGCCTCATCCCATGCTGCGCGTCGTCCCCGGGGGTATCGAGCCTTGGGAGGTGATCGGCGCGCGGCGTTCCTGAACACCTTCAGCAGCACTTCCCGCGCGCGTAGCGGGCCCGCAGCCGCTCGTCCGAGAAACTTCGCCATTCTTCGGCGGAATGCGCGCGCCCGTGCCACTCCAGGTGCCGCCGGTACGCATTCTCATCCGCCAGTTCGCGCAGCAATTCCATCAAGAACCGGACCAGCCGCTTCATAGTTCCTCCACCTGCAGCCGCGAAAGCACGAACGGCGCCTCGCGCACGAGAACTTCGGCCCGGCCGCTCAGAATCCGCGCCCAGACCCTCGCCGAATCCACCAGGATCACCGCCACCAGCGCCATCAGCACCGCGCACACGGCCGCATCCAGCCGCGCGTTGAAAATCAGAGTGGGGGTGATGGCCGTGGGCGCCTGCGCCGCCAGCCGATCGGCCTGCGCCAGAAATCCGATGGCCGGCACGGGCGAGAAAATCTTCTGCCAGCCCGCCGAAAA
>JASHSS010000104.1 GCA_030038565.1 Bryobacteraceae bacterium | reverse complement strand
GGACTGGAAGGTGGTGTCTTCGAAGGTATTCTTTCCGAGGTTATGGTAGAGGCTGGAAGTGTCGCCGGCGAAATTGGTTTTGACGATGTCGAAGTTACCGTCGCCATCGTAATCGGCGACCGACACGCCCATGCCCGATTGCGGTTTGCCATCCGGGCTGTAAGCCACCCCGGCCTCGACGGCGATTTCGGAAAAGGTGCCGTCGTGGTTGTTGCGGTAGAGGGCTGAGGAGGTGGAGTCATCGGCCACGTAGATATCGGGCCAGCCGTCGTTATCGAAATCCGCCACGGCCACGCCGAGGCCGTAAGTGCCGTGGGTTTTGAGGATGCCGGCCTTCTCGCTGACATCGACAAACGTGCCATCGCCGCGGTTATGGAACAGGATGTTCTTACCGCCCACAAGGCCGGGCGGGCCGCAGGCGACCACGATTCCCTTAAACAGGCACGGACCGGACTCGGGAAGCGGGGCGGTCTTTGGGTCGAAGGCGATGTAATTAGCGATGAACAGATCGAGGTTGCCGTCGCGATCGTAATCCACGAAGGCGCAGCCGGTATTCCAGCGGCGCTGCCCGTTGCCGGGGCTTGTAGTAACGCCGGCTTGGGCGGCTACATCGGTGAAGGTTCCATCGCCGCGGTTGCGCCATAACACACAATCGCCCCAGTAACTGACGAATAAGTCGTCGTGGCCGTCGTTGTTATAGTCGCCTACACAGCAGCCCTGGCCCCAGCCGGTGTGGGCGACGCCGGCTTTTAGAGTTACATCGGTGAAGGTGCCGTCGCGGTTGTTCTTATAGAGACGGCTTACGGGAGCGTGACCGGCGGGCCATTCGGCTTCGAAGCGGGTGCCATTGACCAGGAAAATATCGAGCCAGCCATCGTGATCGTAATCGAAGAAGGCGCAGCCGCAGCCGGTGGTCTCCATGAGGAACTTATTCTTCTGCTCGCCGCCAAAAACGGTCTTGGATTCAAGGCCGGCTTCGCGCGCCACATCCACAAACTTTACGCCGAGGGGCACGCCGGCGATGAGCTGATCGAAGGAGAACACCGGAAGGGTGGCGCAGAGCGACTGGATGAACTGCCTGCGGCGCATGGGGCCTCAGTTATCCCCCTTCAGCTCTTTCCACTTAGCCATCTCTTTCTTAGCATCCTCCACCTTGCCTTCCTGCATGAGGGTTTGGCCGAGGAGATAGTGGGCCGAGAGATTCTGCGGATCGAGCCGCAGGGCGTGGCGCAGAACGCCATCGGCATTGGCAAACTCCTTACGTTTGAGGTAACCCTTGCCCAGGAGGATGAAGGGCGCGCTGTAATTGGGATTGAGCCACACGGAGCGCTCCAGGAGCGGCATGGCGTGGTCCCAATCCTCGCGGCGGCTGTAGGCGTCGCCCAGGCGGTAGTAAGCCATGGCGTATCCGGGATTGATGGCGATTTCCTGGTTCAACTCGGCGATGGCGTCGTCGATTTCGGCATGCAGAATGGCGACTTCGGCGAGCAGAAAATGCGCTTCGGGGATGCGGGCATCCAATGCCAGCGCGCGTTTGGCCTGGGCGGCGGCATCGGCATCCATGTCGTGATGGAGCATCATCTGGGCGGTGGTGAGGCGGGCAGCGGCGGAATTGGGGTCCACGGCAAAGAGGCGGGCAAATGCCTTGACGGCGGCTTCCTGTTGGCGGGTCATGAGGCAGGCGTTGCCCAACATATAAGATGCCTCGGTAGCGGCGTCCTTACCGGCGGTTGCCTTTTCGAGCCAAGGAATGGCCTCGGCGAATTTGGATTCGAGAAACAGGGTCTGGCCGAGGAGCAGGACGCTTTCGTTGTACTCGGGGCTGCCGGGCTTTTCGGTTTTCAAGGCCTCGGTGAAATGCGCCACGGCCTCGGGGAACTGGTGTTGTTTGTATGCGGTGAGGGCCGCCTGGTGCTCTCCCAATTGAAAGAGAAGCAACAGGGAAGGCAACACCATGGGATTAGTATACTGTGGGCCGCTGGGGTTGACAGGGACCGTTCACGCGCGGGGCCACTTCTCGGTGCGAATTACACCGTTCCCTTCCCTGATGACTACGAGTTGGTTGGCGGCCACGCCTTTGACCCGCTCGGCGCCGCCATTGGTCCAGCGGACGGTGAGATCGGCGGACGTCGCGGCGCCGAGGCCGAAATGCAGGCGGCGGTCGTGAACCGAGTAGAAGCTGGACTGGGCGTTGACTTCCTGGGCCTGCGTTTTGCCGCCATAGACGGCGGTGACGCGCGAGCCGATGGCGCTGCGATTGGACGCCGTGCCTACCAGCAGGACTTTGAGCCAATGATCCGAGCCGGTGACATCGTTGCGTAGGAGGGAGGGCGGCTCATTCATATTCATGATGAGGACGTCGAGATCGCCATCGTTATCGAAATCACCGAAGGCGCAGCCGCGGCTGGAGTGAGGGGCGGCGATGGCGGGCCCGGCTTCGTCCAGGAGTTCCTCGAATTTCACCGTGCCGGTCGGCGCGCCGAGGTTGCGGAAGATCAGGCGGGGCGTTTTGTAAGGGTATTGCGGCAGCAGACGAGCCACTTCGGGATAGACGCTTCCGGTGACCACGAAGATATCGGGCCAGCCATTGTTGTCGAGGTCGACGATGCCGGTGCCCCAGCCGATGTAACGGGTCTCGACGCCGAAACCGCTGCGGAGGGTGACGTCTTCGAAGAGGCCCTGGCCATTGTTCTGGTAGAGGACGTCGGTGTCATCGGAGAAATGGGTTTTGAAGAGATCGAGGCTGCCGTCGAGGTTGAAGTCGCCCACGGCGACGCCCATGCCTGCCTGCTCGGCGCCATCCTCGCTCAGAGCGGCGCCGCGGATGAGGCCCTCTTCGCTGAAGGTGCCGTCGCGGTTGTTGCGGAACAGTAGGCTGGGAGTGGAATCGCAGGCGACGTAGAGGTCGGGCCAGCCATCGTTATCGAAATCGCCGGCCACCGCGGTCATGGCGTAGTTGCCGGTGGTTTTGGCGATTCCGGATGACTGGCTGACATCGCTGAAGACGCCGTCGCCGCGGTTGTGGTAGAGGTGGAGGCGGCCGGTGGGAAGGCCGCGCGGACCGCAATTCACGGGTACGCCCTTGAAATTGCAATCGGGGTTCGCGCCGGGCTTGGGCGCGGCGGCCATGTCGAGATCGAGGTAGGTGGCGACGAAGAGGTCGAGGCGGCCATCGCGATCGTAGTCGAAGAAGGTGCAGCCGGAGGCCCACTCGGTGCGGCCGAGGCGAATGCCGGCGCGGGCGGTGACATCGGTGAAGGAGCCGTCGCCGTTGTTGCGGTAGAGGACACAATCGCCGTAGTAAGTGATGAAGAGGTCTTCGAAGCCGTCGTTGTTATAATCGCCGATGGTGACGGCGCTGGCCCATCCGGCGCGGGTGAGGCCGGCGGAGGCGGTGACATCGGTGAAGGAGCCGTTGCGATTGTTGCGGTAGAGGCGGTTGGTGGCGGCGGGCGGGGAGCCGGCGAGCCGAGTGCCGGAGAGGAGGAGGATATCGAGCCAGCCGTCGTTATCGTAATCGAAGAAGGCCACGCCGCAGCCGACGGTTTCGAGGATGTAGTCCTTTTTTTCGAGGCCTCCGTAGATTACCGGCGCGGTGAGGCCGGCTTGGGCGGCGACATCCGTGAAGGAGGCGTGAAAGGGCAAGCCGGAGGGTTTTCCGCGAGGGAGGGGCTTGACGCCACGGGAAGCGATTCCCTGGCCGAAAACGGGGGCGGCCATCAGCGCAAGGAGCTGTCTGCGGTTCATCCGTGGGCCTTCTTATTATATGGGGGCGCGAAGGGGAAAAAGGCGGTTCTGGGGCACGAGGGAG
>JASHSS010000103.1 GCA_030038565.1 Bryobacteraceae bacterium | reverse complement strand
CCACCAGCGCCAGCGCTTCATCCAGGCTGTAGACCATGCGGTCGCAGTAGCCGGTATCCAGCCGGCGCTGGATGCGGTGCGGGTCGACCTCCACGCCCAGGAAGCAGGCGCCGTTCATGGTAGCGGCCAGCGGCTGCGCGCCGCCCATGCCGCCCATCCCTCCCGAAACCACCAGGCGCCCGGTCAGCGATCCGCCGAAATGCTTACGAGCCAACGAGGCGAAGGTTTCGTAGGTGCCCTGCACGATTCCCTGGCTGCCAATGTAGATCCAGCAGCCGGCGGTCATCTGGCCATACATTGTGAGGCCCATGCGGTCGAGGCGCGTGAACTCGTCAAAATTGGACCAGTGGCCCACCAGGTTGGCATTCGCCAGCAGCACGCGAGGGGCCTCGGGATGAGTGCTGAAGATGCCCACGGGCCGGCCGGACTGCACCAGCAGGGTTTCGTCGTTATCGAGCGACTCCAGCGAGCGGACGATGGCGTGGAAGGAGGGCCAGTCGCGGGCGGCGCGGCCGGTACCGCCGTAGACGATGAGCTGGTCGGGATTCTCGGCAACCTCGGGATCGAGGTTGTTGTGGATCATGCGCAAGGCGGCTTCCTGGTGCCACCCCTTGCAGGTGATCGCGCGGCCCCGCGGGGCCTGAATCGCGGTGGTGACGGGCATTGGCGAGCTCCCCGTGAGAATCATAGCGCACTTGATCGCGCAGAAAGGCGCGCTCCCTTTCGGCGCCGGGCGGGGCGGGATCCGGCGGGGGGCTTGGTTCACCCCCGGTAAATGAAAACGGCGGCGGGAGTTGGATCTCCCGCCGCCGAGGCTTGCTTCAGGTGGTTCTCTGATAGTTAGTTGAGGTGGAGGCTCAGGTTAATAAAACCTATGTTGCCTGAGCCGTCAACGGCTTTGACCGTGACGCTATAGGTGCCTGCCGTTTGCTCACTCTGGCCCCCGGTATACTGGATGGTCTTGCCGTCGCTGGCAAGGGCGACGCCGGCGGTTGCCTGTGCCGTCTCTACGGTGTAGGTGACGGTGCCGGTGGTCCCCAAGGCGCTCAGCACGGTGAGGGCGACGGGGCTGGTCAAGGTGTGGCTGGCGCTAAGCGAGGCCCCGTTGCTGCTGATGATTTGCGGAACAACCGGGGCATAGAACTTGAGGGTGCCAACCTGGGTGTTGGTAGCATTGTCGGTCGCCGTGATCACGACCGGGTTCGATCCTACGGGCGCGCTGCCGGTGAAGGCGACGATTCCGCTGGAGAAGCCAACCGCGGCAAAGCTGCTTCCGGTGGTCACGCTGTAGGTGTAAGTGGAGTCCCCGCCGACTACCGCCACCGTGGTGACCGCGTTGTTGGGGATTCCGTAGACGCTAGTGGTGGGAGTCGTGCCAGTCAACTGGAGACTTTGCCCGGTCCCACTGGCATAGACGTTGAAGGACCCCGTGACGGACATCGTATCGTAGGTGGGGTCCGCGGCGGTGACGGCGATGAGATACGACCCCGCAGCCGGAGCACCGGTCGCCGAGAGGGCGCCACTACCCAAAGAGATAGTGCCGGGCAGAGTCGAGGTCGTGAAGGCATAGCCGCTTCCCGTCCCGCCGGATGGCGTTGGGAAGGTGCAGGTATAGCTGCTGGTGATGGCAGTGGAGGCGCAACTGGAAAAGCTCCCCAAGGCTAACTGCGGGGCTACCCACATGGTCACGCCAGGCTGGTTGGTGGCGCCATTGACCGCGACGCTCACTTGCATGGGCACCTCGAACGGTGCGGTCACGGAGGTGCTTGCGTCTGTCATGGGCGACGCATTGGCTGGCAGCTGGGCGTTTACGTAATACAGACCTGGGATCACCACCCATCCGGCGGCGTAGGTCGGGGTAGTGCCGGGACTGGCGACGGTGCCGTACGTAACGGCGGCACTGGTGGTGGGCGTCTTGAAGCACGGGGCGAGGAGTCCACCCATCAGAGAAGACTGCAAAATGGCGCCGTCGATGGATTGCAGGTTCGCGTAGCCGTCGTAGGCGGTCACCGTGATACAACTGCTGTCGTCGGTGGCGGGCGCGCCGAGGCCGGTCATGTAGATTTGGGCGATGGAGGATGCCGTGGGCCCGATAATGGCCGGATTGGTGCTGTTGATGGGGGCGTAGTTCGATGCCACCAGGGCTGCGGCGTCACCCACGCCATCCGAACCGACGGTGAAGATTCCGGGGTCCGTTGCCGCCACCGCGATGGGGACCGCAGGGCTGAACGCTGGCGATCCGGTGGTGCCGAAACCTACTTCGATATCGATCACTCCCGCACTGATGGCGGTTGCCAGGGCCGCGTTGTTCGAAGTGTCTCCTGGGAACAACGCGTTGATCTGGGTGTTGGTGGCGAACAGCAGAGGAGCCTGCGCGATCGGGGTTGGATTCGTGGCGGCCGGGTGAGTGAAGAAATTCACCGTGATCTGGCGGCTGCCGTCCGGACTGAGAGTTGAGGTATAGACATTGTTAACCGGAGTTCCCAGAAGGACACTGGTGCCGCAGCCCGTGCCACCCGAGTTGCAGAAGTTGCTGCCAAAGATGCTGATCATGTCATAGGGAGCGGCCGCGGGGCTGCTGCCTTGGACGTACGGGGTGAACTCGGTGAACGACGAGGAACTGGTGATCGACGTGATCATCGGACCCGAGCCGATGGTGAGCTGCACGGCGGAATTCGGAGTGCAAGACTGGCCGTTGGGGTTGCACACGCCGATCCACACGGAACCCGACTGGGTGAAATCCAGGAGACCGCCCGACCCGGTGTCTTTGCCGCCTGCGGGCACGGTAATGGTCATGACGATCGTCGAACTGTTCATCACTTTGACCGAGGAGATGCCTGGTTCGTGCGGGTTGAAACCGGCCGCGGCCGCGCTCGACGCAAGTCCCACGACCGTGGTCATGTTGGCTGTGGTGCTCGAGATGAAGCCAGAGCCGTACAGGTTCACGGTGAAGACCTGGCCCGCCGTACCGGTGGGCAGGTTGGTGGGGCTGATCGCGCCCAGGCTGGCCTGGGTGGACGCGGAAGTGACGAGGACGTCGAAAACGATGGCGATCGTCGTGCCCCCTCCTGTCACGGTTAAGGTGCCGTTCAGGGTCTGGCCCGGCGAGGACGATTGGAATTGCGTTTGGTCGAACTGCACGCTGATCTGAGTGCCGTAGCTGAAAGCCATACCACCGCTGGTCGGGCCGATCACGATTCCGCTCGTGCCGCTGATGGTATAGGGGATCGGTGTGTCGCTCGAAACCAGGGTGACGATCGGCGATGGGACCGGCGTAGAAGGATCCCAGGAGATGCTCCGCGTGGTTCCTTCGACCACCGAGAGCACCGGGGCCGCGTCGTTCACGGTGATGCTGACATGCACAATCAAATCCTCACAGCCCGCGACATGGAGGATGACCGGATACGAGGTTGTGCCCGGCGATAACGTATCGTTCAGGGTGGTGGTGCTGAATGTGATGATTCTGCTGGCGGGACTCTTGGGGGCGGTGCCGCTCGAGGTGTCCACGGTGAAGTAGGCCCCCAGGCCGCCCCCGGTGACGCCGATTACGGTGAAATACGAGCCGGCCGCGGAACTGGAAGAGATCGCCATGGTGCCGGTGGCCGCCGGGCCTCCTTTGCGGTATGTCAGGGACAAAGTCGCCGGAGCGGCTGTCAGCGGACTCGTGTTGACATCCTGCAGGCTGACTTGTAATGACGTGCTCCAGGCTGCGCCGGACGCCGGCCCAACGGTAATGGCGCCCGTGGCGGTCTGCCCGGGTGAGGTTAGGCCATCGCAGGCGCTGGGGTACGCGATGATGCCCAAACCGCTGCTGGTTGCGGAACCCGTGCTGGCGCTGAGATGAATCCAGGTTGAACCGCTAATGGCGACACTCACGGAGGTGGAGCTCAGGGCGGTGATCGTGACGTTGTTCGTCGAGACCGTAACCGGGGTGGATCCCTGGCAGTAGAGCGTGAGAGCGCCCGACAGCGAAACCGGGGCGGTTTCCGTTACTTTCACATACAGAATCACACCGTCGGGATATGCGGTGCCCGAACC
>JASHSS010000011.1 GCA_030038565.1 Bryobacteraceae bacterium | reverse complement strand
GGTGTAGCTGTTGGTCTGGTTGGGATTGTAATAGATGCCGGCCCCTCCGCGGAACACCGTCTTCTCCGTGATGCGATAGGCGAATCCCCCGCGTGGTGCCCAATCGTTATGGTTGGGCGAGATGAAATGGAAGCCCGGCGTGCCGCCCACCAGCGCGGTCTGGTTGGGGTTCAGTTCGGTGGCCACGCCATTGATGGTGTACGGCACGGTGGGCAATTCGTAGCGCAGGCCGTAGTTAAGCGTGAGTTTACGCGAAACCTGCCACTTGTCCTGTACGAAGAAGCCGTCGCGCCATTCCGCAACGTGCCCCCGGACTTCCGGTCCCGGCGTAGTGAACGATTGGGGCGTTCCCAGAATAAAATCGGCCGGCGCATAACCGGTAAGCGTGCCGTTGAACGTGAAGGCACCCCGCGCGCTATTTACCGCGGCGCGGCCGGTCGCCAGCCGGCTGAACTCGAAACCGGCCATGATGGTGTGCGTGCCGTGGTTCCAGCTGACCTGCTCGGAGAACTGATTGGTGCTGTCGTTTTGATACCAGTTGGTGCTGCCGTTCGAGAAGCCGTTGAAACCCGTGATGCTGAAGTCCGGAATGCCGGGGTTGTCGTAAATCGAGTCTCCGTTGAAACCGGGAATCCCCAGGTTCGTGCCGGCGCTGGCCTGGCTGCTGGTGGAAAATGGGTTGACGGTTGCCGAGTCGAAGAAATACCGTCCTACCCGGAAATCGTTCACCAGGTTCGGCGTGATGGTATGGGTGTAGCCCACCGTGTAATTGGTCGTGGTCACCGGTGTCGTGCTGGCATTGATCGGAATCGCCGAGCCGCCAAACACCGGCTGGTTCTGATAATCGGCGCGCGCATAAATGCGGATCTTGTCTCCGATATTCTGGTCGATGCGATCCACCGTCTGATCCGTCGAGATGGTCGTCGGCACAGGCACCGAGTAGTTGCTGGCCAGACCTGGCAGGTTGGTCGCCGGGTAATACTGCTGCAGTTTGAGCACCACCGGCGAGATGCGGCTGGTGGGAATGATGTTGCCCGGAAATGGCGCATTGGCGTTTAGCGGATCCTTGATCGCGCCGCCCTGTATGGCGGAAGCCGGCACGCTCGAAAAGTTGCCCGTAAAAAACACCGCCGGCATGGAGGTGGAGAGCGACGTGGAAGACTCGTCGAGGCGGTATCCCTCATAGGACGCCATGAAGAACGTCTTGTTCTTGCCGTTGTAAATCTTGGGAATGTAGATGGGCCCATCCAGCTCGAACCCGAACTGGTTCTGGTGCAGCGGCGGCTTGGCCGCCGTCGGATTCGCGGGTGTCGGCAGGGTGAAGAAAGCCCGCGCGTCCAGCACCTGGTTGCGCAGGAATTCCACCAGGTTGCCGTGAAGCTGGTTGGTCCCGCTTTTGGTAATCATGTTGATGTGAGCGCCCAGGTAAGCTCCATACTGGGCGGTATAAGTCCCCGTCTGGACTTCCACTTCCTGCACCGATTCCACCATCGGCCGCGTCGGCGTGGTGGTAATCAGGTTGTTCATGATGCTGATGCCGTCGAGCGACATGCTGTTCTGGATCTCGCGGGTTCCCGCGGCGATATAGTCGTTGCCCGGCGGCACGCCGGTCAAGGAGTCCTTGGGCCCCGGCAGCACGGTCGGTATGGTGGTTGCCAGCGACATCGGATCGCGCAGGTTCAACGGCAGTTCCGATACGCTGCGCGTGCCGATGATCTCGGAAACTGCCGCGTCATCGGTCTTGATGGCGGACGCCAAGGCCTGCACGGTGACCGACTCCACCACGTTGCCGACCTGGAGCATGACATCCGTGCGCACCACCTGGTTTATATCTACGTGAATTCCCGTGACCTTGGATACCTCGAAGCCCGGTTGCGCCACTTCGATCGCGTAGTCTCCCACCGCCACGAATTGAATGTTGTAATACCCGGATTCAGTGGTGAGAGCGGTGTAGACGTCGTGCGTGCCGGTATTGGTGGCGGTAACCTTCGCCCCCGGCACGGTCTTTCCACTGGCATCCGTGACGGTTCCCACTAGCGATGTCGTGGTTGCGATTTGGGCCTCGCCGTAAACAGCGAGCCCCACTAATAGGCAAACTACCGTAACGGGAACTCTCATCTGACACCCCAAGGCTCTGAAGCATGGCGTGGCTCCAGAAGCATCACTCTGATAGATGGGATTCATAATACAGGAAAAGTGCGCGTGAGGGAAGTGAAATTTAGTGTGTTCCCGGCGCCTCTCGCTCGCCGCGCCGGCCTGCCGCGTTTTATTTCGCGCCCCAACGCCTCTAGTCAGTCGCGGCCGAGGGCGCGGCGCAGCGCCTGCGGGTGTAGGGCTGCCGAATCCCTGCCCAACCCTCAAGTGTGACGTTCTCCCCCAGCCACCCGGAGCGCCGCCCTGAGCCGTCCGCCCGATCTGCGGCTTGAAGTCCACCTTCAGATTCCCCGGAGTAGAGTATCCCGCCGGTGTATTCGTCGAACTTGGTGAAGCCGGCGCCTCCAGCCCAGCCGCACGAGAATGTCGCGAGTCAATGGAGTGCGCTCCCGCATCACGCAAACCAGTCAAATTCGGCGAGACGCTTCACGACCGCGTCAGCCTTCGATAAGATGATCATTAAACACCGTGAGGGCAGCCCGCCCGGCGAATACGCACCAATCGGCGCATTCAAGGGATACATTCTGGTAATCATCGAGCATAGCGATAGCCACGGACAACTGGCCTGCGTGGCGTCAATATAGGCTGTCGCCGACGGAATTCCCCGGCCTGGTCATGTCCCTTGTCCGGCGTTTCTCGGCCAATCTTAGTCACCCGTGCAACGGTGTGGCCATTGAGCAACATTAGGGGGTCGGGTGCCCCCCAGCCCAGCCAGAGCCAAGCTAAAGCTGAATTCTCGGCGGTGGTAAGAGTTTGACGAGTCACCGAAGGCCCCTAGTATTACTTCGTTAAGTATTGACAAGAACATTCGATAGGCGTTATGTTTGGGCATGACCGATGCTCAGTTGGAGTTGTGCCGGAGACGCCTGGAGTGGGCCATGCAGCAATTTGCTCCGACATTTGGTGAAGCGCCAGCGCTCGAAGCACGACGCGGACCTGTTGCACTCCACCCTTCACCAACTTCCGCAGTTCTTGCTGATCATTCTTTGTAAATATCGATCTTCAGCGCCGGGCGACCCATACTCCGAGTATGCGCCGGAACAATCCGACATAAAAATGGTTTTTAGAATCTTTTTAGGCAGTCGAGAACCTAACCTGGCCGGATCCTGGAAACACGGCGTCGCAACCCGGCAAACCATCGCCTGGCAAACCATCGCCTGGCACGCCATCGCGAACATGAACGGCTCCGGTTGTTCACGTTCCTGCATTGTTCTGGATTGGATGCCACCAACAACGCGGCCGAATGTGATCCTGGACATCGTGCCCGGAGCGGGCTGAACCCGCCATGCTTGAATCTGTGACCTTTTGCGGACGCACATTCGGCAGCCACGAACTGGGGCTGATGCGCCAGATCGCCGAAGAGTTCTCCGGCCTCGGAGTCACCGAGATCGCCCACACCGTCTGTGAGTTGCTGGAGTGGACACGGCCCAACGGGAGGTTGAAGAATCACGAGTGCCGGCAACTGCTGGAGCGACCGCAGGCGGAAGGCTTCCTGCAGTTTCCCGCAGGCGAAAACTGGGCGGAACTGGTCCGCGACGGCCGCACCTATCGGGTTCCTGTTCGGAATTGACGCCGGTGACATGCGCCGCAGGTGAATGCGAGCCGCTGGAACTAGTCCTGGTGGAAAGCGAGGCTGATAGCTGCAGTTGGCGCGAGCAGGTGGAGCGGTATCACTATCTCGGATGTCGCGTGCCGTTCGGAGCCAACCTGCGCTACTGCGTATGCCATCGCGACCGGGAATTGGCCTGTCTATTGTGGACCTCGCCAGCTTGGAAGATGCAGGCTCGGGACCAGTGGATTGGGTGGAGCGACGTGCAGCGACGGCAAGGCCTTGTAAATAATGGCCGATTCCTGATCTTGCCTTGGGCCCGAGTCAAAGGACTGGCCAGCAAGGTTCTGGCGCTGCGCGCGCGACACATACGGCGTGATTGGGAAATCCGCTACGGATGTCGCCCACTACTATTGGAAACGCTAGTCGATGCCGGCCGTTGTCGCGGGACCTGCTATCGGGCTGCCAACTGGATCCACCTCGGACAAACCACTGGGCGCGGTCGCACGGACCGGGAGCACCAAGCTCGCGGTCAACCGGTAAAGGACATCTACGTCTACCCGCTCGTGCGCGACGCGCAGCAACGACTACGCGGCGATCTCGCGCCGTAAACAAATACGTCGAAGGCTAGTCGCTGGCTGGGCCTTTGCCGCTGGAAAAGGCCGTGGAGTATGCGGGACAGATTCTGGATGCCACCCGTGACCCCTACCGGATCAGCCCGTCGCGCAGGGCGCGCGCCACCGCCTCCGAGCGGGAATGGGCGTGCAGTTTCTCGTAAATCGAACGCAGGTGAAAGTTCACCGTGTGCGCGCTGATCCCCATTTCGGCGGCCGCGGTCTTGTTCTGATGACCCTCCATCATCAGCTTCAGCAGACGCAGCTCCTGCGGTGAGAGATTCGTCCCCTGGCGTCGCGGAGGGTGTGACTTCCGAAACAGTTGCATCACACGCGTGGCCACTTCCGGAGACATCACGGAGCCGCCTTCGGCCAGATCCTTCAGAGCTTCCAGCAGCCGGGCGGGCGAGGTCTTCTTGAGCAGGTAGCCACAGGCGCCGGCGCAAATCGCCTGGAAAATCCGGTCGTCGTCCTTGAATACCGTGAGCAGAACAGCCGCCATCGATGGATGGCGCTCGCGCAATATCCGCACACCCTCGATGCCGTCCAGGCCCGGCAGCCCGATATCCACCAGCGCCACGCGAGGCGGATTGATGCCAATGCCCGCCAGCGCCTCCTCCATCGAAGCGTAAACATGCCGGCATTCAAACGGCGGGGTGCTGTCGATGAGGAATGACAGTCCTTCCCGCAATTCCTTCTGATCTTCAATGATCGCGACGCTGATGGCCTCGGTTGGCGAGAAGGGTTTCGGCACGGGTTCACCGTTGAGTTTACAGTGTAGTGGCATGGCCGCGGCCCAACCACCTACTCGAACGGGTAGGCGGCCTTTAACCCATATACCGGGCAAGGGCGCTCCGTCTCGCCGGAATCCGAATCCGCACGCGGCATCCCGCGCCGGGCGTGGAAGCCACTTCCAGGCTGCCTCCGAGTGACTCGGCCCGCCGCCGCATCCCCGGGAATCCATGGCCGCCGGACCGTTCTACCCGCTCTTCGACCGGACCCCACCCCTGTCCGTTATCTTCGATGGTGAGTACGATTTCGCGTTCCACCACCTTCAAATCCGCCCAGGCGGAAGTACCGCCGGAATGGCGGGCGATATTATGGATGCACTCCTTGAACATCAAGAACAGGTGCCGCCGGGCCTGCAGGCTGAGGTGTGGCGCGCCGTCGAGGCCGGGCTGAGACCGCAACTGGAAGGCGATGCCTTGTCCGGCCAGCAGGTCGAGAGCGAATTCGCGCATCCGCGCCGCCAGCGAATCCAGCCCTTCGGGCGCCGCTTGGATAGACCAGACGATGTCGCTCATCGAATCCACCATTTCGCGAGCCAGCACCGCGACCTTTTGCAGGGATTCCTGAGTGCGCCGGTTCTCTCCGCCCACGCCCGCGCGCGCCACCTCGCTCAATACTGCTATTTGCGAAAGGCTGGAGCCGATGTCGTCGTGCAGGTCCGTGGCGATGGAAGTGCGCATCCTTTCGATTGCCACCATCTGCGCCAGGCGGTAGCGATGCAGCAGGTAGACCACCAGGATCACGGCGGCCGCCGACAGCGATTCGAACCACCAGCGCCGCCAGAAGGGGGGTAGAACCCTGAAAGTTACGGACGCGGGCGTGGCGCTCTCCACGCCATCAGAATCCACCGCCTTCACCAGGAACCGGTATTTTCCGGCGTCGAGGGCGGCGAAGTTGACCGTGTTCTGGGCGCCCGGCGGGCTCCAATCCGCATCGCCGTGCTCCAGTTTGTACGCATATCGCAGATTGGCTTCCGGCTCACCGTTGAGGGCCACGAACTCCACCTGCAATTGGTTGCGGGTGGAGTCCAGTTCGACGCCGGAAATGACGGTCTCGCCGCGCTGGGATATCGCCAGGCGGGTGCCGCCGGCCTCCACGCCGGTAATCAGGACAGCCGGCCGGAGAGGCGCCTTGGCTGCCGATGGTGTAAGCCGCGAAAGCCCCTGGGCCGTCGCAAACCAAAGATTGCCATCGCGGTCCTGGAAGGCCGATTCCATCTGCCCGAGCGCCACTCCGTCCGCGGCTGAGAAATGCTTCACGTGCCCGTTCTTGGGGTCGAGCCGGTCAATCCCCGCGCCGGACGCAGCGTAAACGTAGCCCGCCCGATCTTCCAGCACGGCCCGGACGGAATTACTGGCGAGTCCGCTGGATTGGTCGTAGAGGCGGATGCGAACCGGCGCCGCCGCCGGGTTTTCGATCACCCCCAGGCCGCCATCCGCGGCGATCCAAAGACGCCCGTGGCTGTCGGTGAAAAGAGAGTAAATCGTGCCCCGCGGAACGCCGTCATTCCAACGTGTGAACTGCCGGCCGTCGTAGCGGATCAGTCCGCCAATGCTCCACAGTCCCAGCCAGATATTGCCCTGCCGGTCTTCCGCGAAAGCCTTCACCAAAGCCCCGCGCCGCGGCCAATCGGCGAAGTCGGTGAGCGCACGGCTCACCGGGTCCCAGCGAACCAGGCGAATCTCCGGCCCAGGCAGGCGCTGCGCCGACGCCCATATGCCGCCTTTCGAATCCTCGAAGACCTGAAATACCCGATCGCCGGGCAGATAGCATTTTTCCGGTGTTTTGTTTCGCAATCCTTGCGCGGTGGAGGCCGCATAGCGGCACAGACCGTCGGCGGTGGCGCCCCACCACTCGCCCGAGCGGCTCTGAATCAGGATGCTGTCATTGCCCCAGGCGTGCACTCCGCGCACGCTGCTGAATACCTCTGGTCCGTCGAGCGCATGAAACCTCGCGCCATCGAAGACATGCACCGAAAACCTGCGGGGATCGACCGCCACGGTGAGAACCTCTCCCGCGCGATCTCCGAAAACAGACCAGAGGCGGGCCGAAGTCAGGCCATCCTGTTCGCGATAGGTGGTGAATCCTCCCGACTCGATCATCATCGCACCGGCGCCCTCGGTACCGGCCCAGAGATTGCCGGCGCGGTCCGACGCCAGCGAGTAGATCGTCCGGTCCGAAAGCCCCTGAACCCGGGTAATGCGGTCGAACGACCCGGCAGAGTCGGATTTCAGCCGAATGATGCCATCCCCCGTTGCGGCCCACAGGGTCCCATCCTCGGTTTCGGCCAGAGATTGCACATTTAGCGCGGAGCGCGACAGAGCATTGCGCGCCGATTCCGGCGGATAGACCCGATCCACGCCCGGCCGGCCGGCGAGGCAGCCATCCCGCATCCTGGCGAATCCGCCACGCATGCCCGCCCACATACTTCCGTCATGCGCGCGCAAAAGCGCGTTCACAAACTCGCTCGGTAACCCATCGGCGCTGCCGATGCCGAACAACGAACCGTCGCGCGCCATCACCGAAATCCCCGCATCGGTCGCCACCCATAGTTTTCCGCACCTGTCCTCGGTGATATCCGTGATCGCAGCTTCCCGTACCCCCGGCGGGTCCGCCAGCGCCTGTCGCCGGAAGCGATGCCCGGCGAGCAGTTCGAAAAGCGTCCCGCCGTAAGTTCCCAGCCAGATGCGGCCGTCGGACGATTCGGCCAATGCGGTCACGCTGTTATCCTCCGGTTTGTCGCCGGGCGTCAGTACCAGGAATTGCAACCCTCGCGTTCCAGAGCGAAATTCGGCCAGTCCCCGCGCAGTGCCCACCAGGTAGGCCCCGGAGCGCGCTTCCAGCAGAGCATGGACCGACCCCGTGGGAAGCCCTTCGGCCATGCCGAAATTGGCAAAGCGGTAACCATCGAACCGCGAAAGCCCTTCCAGGGTGCAGAGCCAGACAAAGCCGCGGGAGTCCACCAGGATTCGGTTGACCTGGTTCCCCGCGAGCCCGCTGGCGGTGGAATAGGAGCGGATGGGCAGAAGCTCCGCCCAGAGGCACAACGAACAGCCAACTGATGCAGTCAGGATTGCTCGGACGCTCATCCGGTACTCAGTGCTTTCCCCAGTTTAATCCGTATCGCCCGATCGTAAGTTGGATGCCTACTCGAATAAGTGGGTTGCTCCGTGGCGCCAGAAGCCCCATGATCGCGAGATTAGGAGGGTTAACTTGATGCGGCTCAGGCTGGTTCTTACGATGCTGGCGGCCGGCGCGGCCATTCAGCCGGCTCTCCTGGCGCAAACGGAGCCGGCTCCCCGCGCGCCTATGGGCGTCTACGCCAAGGTCGACATCTCAAAGGACATTGCCGCCAGCCCGCCCCCGCCGGTAGACCCAAATGACCCATATTATGACCAATACTTCAGCGGCCTCTTCCAGACCCTCCTGGCGGACCCGGCCATCTCGGGGCTGACGATTCAGATCCACTGGAGCATGCTTCAGCCGACGCAAACAGGTCCTTATTTTTGGAATTACCTCGACGACGCTTTCACGCAGGTCTCCACCTGGAACACGGCGAATCCGAACCTGCCGCCCAAGACCATTCAAATCGTCGCAGTTCCGGGATATCAGTCGCCGACGTGGCTGTTGAATCAGATTCCCCTGTGCGATCCTCTCTTCGCGGGACAGACTCCGCCGGGTAACTGTGGAACCATCACCACCGCGGGTTACGATGAAACGGTCGACCAAAACATCCTTCCCCTGCCGTGGAACCCGGTCTACAAGGCCGCTTGGGCGACATTCGTGGCGGCCATGGCGGCCCGGTACGGGTCGAACCCGGCGCTGGTTTCAGTTTCGGTCGCGGGTCCCACGGCTGCCTCGGCGGAGATCACCACCTTCAGCAATGACACGGTAAACGGCGCCTCCCAGCCCAGCGGGATCACGCCCAACAAGATGTGGATCGCCCTCTTCGAAATGCAGTACCCCGGCAATCCGGTGTACCAGAACTCGGATCAGGCATTCATCGACGAGTGGGAAAACGCCATCAACCTGTACGGGCAAGTCTTCAGCGGCCTGACTTTGTCCGTCGTCACCGGCGGGGGGCTTCCCAACTTTGGCTCTAACTACGATATGACGCCCACGCCCATTAACACCAACGACTGTTCCAACCCCGGCATGGAGTGCTTCGCGGTGGCGGCGATTCTTTCTTACTTCGTGGAAGCGAACGTTGGTGGGCAAAACGGGAAGAACACCCAGACCGACGGGATGACTGCCTCTCGCGAGTCGGATGCCAACACGGGCGTCGCCGGCGCCAGATGGTTGGCGGGATATACCGCGGCGCTGGGAACGCCTTCCACCCAGATCCTCGGCGGGGCGGATACCAACGGGCCGTTCTCGGGGGATCCCGTCGGTGAGGGATGCTTCGCCGACTTTCCACCGGATTCCACCGATACGCCTCCCGGTTGCAACCTCGGCGCCTGCACCACGGAGCCGTGCGTGCCCACGAATTGCATTCCCCAGGTGTGCCTCGCTGCCGGCGTCACCTATTCCCAACTGGCCGGCTACGCGACCTTTTTCCAGGTGCAGAATAAGGATCCATCGGCCCTGATCCCGCCGGAGCAGGCGCTCTACAACGTGCTGAATGTCTACTTCAATGGAACAGCGGTGGCCGCGCAGTTCGGCGGAATCCCCGGATCCGCGCCCATGAACTTTTTGCAGATCCATGACGAGGATATCCAGTACGCAGAGGCCACGACCGCTCCGGCGGCCGTGGTAACGCTCACCAACAGCGGCTGCACGGCCGCGGGCGTTTGCGTCAACAACTACGGCGCGACCACTCCCTTCACCGCGCAACAACTGCTCAACATGGCGAGCGCGGCGCTCGCACAAATTTCCGAACTGCCGCTGTCCGTGCCGCCAGCCGGCCTGAGCATCACCTCCCTGCATACTGGCAACTTCACCCAGGGCCAGAGCGGAGCGGCTTATGTGCTGACCGTCTCCAACGCCGCCTCAGCCGCCGCCACGTCCAGCATGGTGACCGTTACCAATACCCTCCCCACCGCCCTCACGCTCGTCT
>JASHSS010000102.1 GCA_030038565.1 Bryobacteraceae bacterium | reverse complement strand
GGCCGGCGGCCTCGCGGCCCGCCAGAAAACGGCGCGCGAAGGCGGCGTTCACCATGACGACCGGCGTTGCGGCCGGACCATCGGAAGGCTGGAAGGCGCGGCCGCTGAGGATGCGGGCGCCGGTAACGGAGAAGTATTCGGGGCTCACCTGGTTGTAATAGAAGGAGACCTTCGGCTGATTGGGTATCTCGACATCGACGATGGCGCCGCCGCCCGATCCGCTGAGCATGGCGCGGCGGGCCCAGGCCACGCCATCCACGCCGGCGACGGCCGCTATGCGCGCGGCCAGGGACGTGGTGCGCGAGGCGAGATTACCGCCGCCCGACCAGAAGCCGTGGACCAGCAGCAGGGACCGATCGGGGTCCATGGCAGGACGGATGGCGGCCAGCTTGTCGAGGCTGCGCAGCAAGAGGCCGGCGGAGCAGGCGCCGCCGGTGACCAGGGCCATCTGGGCAATTATCAAGGCGCCCATCCAGTGCGAGGCGCGGGTGCTGCGGCCGCCGGCGAGCGCGGGCTGGAGGCTGCGCTTCCAGGCGTCGGCCATGGGAATCCAGGCGCCCAGGGCGGCCACCACCAGCATGGCGGCCCCACTGAACGCCAGGGTGCGCCAATCCAGGTGGATGCCGAAATCGATGTAAGGGCGGCTGCCATAGAAGAGGGCCGGGGCGAGGCGGATGAGCCAGGCGGCCAGGATGACGCCGGTGGCGAGGCCGGCGCCGGCCAGGAGCAGCGATTCGGCGGCATGCCGGCGGGCGAGATCGCCGCGTCCGGCTCCCAAGGCCAGGCGGATGGCGGTTTCGCGGCGCTGGCTCTCGTTATCCACCAGGCGCAGGTTGGCCAGATTGCCGGCGGCGATGAGGACCAGCAGGACGGCCACCGCCAGCAGCACGGCGTTGGAGGAGAGCTTGGCGCCCAGGCTGCGCTCGGTGAAATCCTCCACGGCGGCCTTGCGCTCGGGCGCCGGAGCGCGGCCTTCGGCTTCCACCTGGCGCAGGATGGCGTTCAATTCGGCGCGGGCCTGGGCGGGCGGCGCGCCCGGGCGCAGGCGGCCGAGGAGTTCGAAATCGGTGGCGCGGATATCGTCCGCAACCGAAAAACGCAGCGCGCCGAAAGCGGCCTGCTGCGGAACGAAGAGGTCCACCAGGAGGCCGCGGTTGGGGCCGGTGAAGCCGGGGGGCAGCACGCCGACGACGCGCAACACGGCGGGGCCGATGGGGAGGGTGCGGCCGAGGACGGCGGGATCGGCGGCCAGCGCCGATTTCCAATAATGGTCGGTGATGACGACGGTGCCATCGGCGCCGCGGCCGGCGTGGAAGACATCGCCGACGGCTGCGCGGATGCCCAGGAGGTCGAAGAAATTATCCGAGACACCCGAGGTGATGGGGAAATCGTCGCGGCCGGGCAGGCGGACGCGGGGGGCCTGGCGATCCTGGGCCAGAAAGCCGGTGAAGAGATGGCTGCGGGAGGCGAAGGCCTGGAACTCGATCCAACTGAGCTGGCCGGGGCGGCCTTCGCGGCCGATAGAGTTGATCCAGGCGAGCGAGCGCGGATCGCGCACCGGCAATTCGCGCAAGGAGTAGGCGTCCAGCACGCTGAAGGCGGCGGTGCTGAACCCGATGGCCAAACCGGCCGAAGCAACGGCCAGCAAGGTGACGCCCGGCTTCCGCAGGAGGAAGCGGAGGGTCTGCATACCACTTGGACGAAGGCGAAGGCGCGGGGATAGCGCGGGGCTACTGGGAGACCGCGATGGTCACATCGCCGCGGCTGGTGAAGCCGTTCATCTGGATTTGCAGCGACACGGCGTTACCGGTGGGAGTGCCGGTGGGGAGGGTGACGTTGAGCTGGTAGACGCCGGGGTCGGACGAAAGACCGGAGAAGAGCACATTGGCCGCCGGAAGCGCGAATCCCCCGACCAGTATGGTGGGGGTGATCACGGTGTAAGCGATGCCCGACGGCGGCGCGCCGTCGGCTACCGAGGGGGTTACGGCGCCGAGGCCGGTGGCATAAATCACCAGCGGGTTGGGGTCGTTGATCTTGGCGGGACGGACGGGGACGGTGCTGTAACCGGCGATGGGGGTGGCGGAGGCGAAGGTGCCATCGGAGTAGTTGTAGGCGATGGCCTGCCCGTTGCCATAGGAGAACGTAAAGATGCCCGGACCGGCCGGGGCCATGGTAACATTCGCTGCCGCCGAAGTACCACTGGCGGTGCTAACAATTACTTGACCCGTGGTGGTGTTGGTGGTGGGCGGAGCGGAAGCCAATGCCTCCCAGGGAATCTGCGCGTTAATCTGCCCGCTGCTGACGAACCAGAGGGGCGCGGTGTAGCCGTTCACCGTGACGTGAACGCCGTCCATGGTGGGCGGCAGAGGGATGGCGGTATCGGTGTCGCTGACGGGACTGAGATTGGAGCCGAAGATTGAGATCAACGATCCTACCGCTACCGGCGGGTTATCGCTGGCGGCGTTCACCACGCCGCCGGCGGTGATCACGGGCGTTTGCGCACGCGCCGGGGACGCTCCGGCCGCGAGCAGAAGCGCACACGAAGCCAGGTAAGTTAGAGAATGAAAAAAGGGCCGCATCCCGACCATTCTAGCCCGAGTGCCCCGGGGAGGGACCGGAACGGCCGCCACGATGTGTCGATAGGCACAACGAGGGCGGCGGCAGGAATGCCGCACCCGCGATATAATTCTCTGCACGCTATGAAGCTCGCGGTGATGCTGGCAGTGGCGCTTGCCCCAATGGTCTACGGACAGGATGCGGCGCCCATCCTGGAGGTGACTTCTCCGCTGGGGACGAAATTTTATTCGCTGGCGGACGACAAGGGGGTGGTGGCGGCGGCTCGCAAGGCGGCGGATGGGGACGCCCTGAATGCGGACCTGCTGCTGAAACTGGCGCAGGCGCAGGCATCCGTGTGGCAGGAGCGCGAAGCGGTGGAGGCGTGCACGCGCGGGCTGGCGCTGGCTCCGAATCGCGCGGATCTGTTGACCGAGCGCGGCCATCGCTACCTGCCGTTGAGGGAATTCCAGAAGGCGCGCGCGGACCTGACGCGGGCGGTGGCGCTCGATGCGAAAAACATGGCGGGCTATTACCACCTGGGACTGGCGCACTATTTTCTGGGCGAATTCGCGGAGGCCGCGGACGCCTTCCAGCACGCCGTGGAGACGGCGCCGAACACGGACGAACGGATCAATTCCACCAACTGGGTGTATGCCGCGCTGCGCCGCGCCAATCGCCCGCAGGACGCCGCGCGGGCGGCCGCGGCGATCACTCCCGAGATGACCAACAAAGAGCCGCACACGCTGCACTACTTGAACCTGGTGCGGCTGTTCCAGGGGCGCTTGACGGAGGCGCAGATCACGCCGCCGGAGCCGCCTCGGGACGGGTCGGACACGGAGGCGGAGTTGCGCTTCGACACGGTGGTTTACGGGGTGGGCAACTGGCACCTGTACAACGGGGATCGGGCCGAGGCGCAGGAGTATTTCCGGCGCGTGGTGGAAGGCAAGGTCTGGGTGACCTGGGGGTTTATCGGCGCGGAGCGGGAACTGGCCGCGGGGCGGCACTGAGGGCGGCTGATGGCAAGCGATTGGGAGGGACGGAGGGATGAGTGAAGCGGGATTGATTTCCGGGGCGGCGCTGGGCGAGCGCGTGGCAGCCCTGCCGGGCTGGCAGGTGGAAGAGGAGCGGCGCCTGACGAAGACTTTCCGGTTTCCGAATTTTCAATCGGCGCTGGATTTTGTGAACCGCGTGGGCGCGGCGGCGGAGGAACTGGGGCATCATCCGGACGTGCACCTGGCGTGGGGGCGGGTGGATGTGGTTACGTGGTCGCACGACGCGGGCGGGATCACGGAGCGAGATTTTGCGCTGGCCGCCCGCATCGACCGGGCGTTTACGGAAGGCTAGGCCGGCTTTCCGGCTTTGGAGGCCAGGGACCCGAGATGCCATACCGGCGCAGAAGCATTGTTCTGGCGGAGATCGAGCGGCAATGCCGCCACGCCATGAAGGCCTACCAGGAAACGGCCGCGGCGCGGCAGGCGCGCAACGACGCGGCGCTGTGGTATTCGCTGGAAGCCTTGCTGGGCGCGGCGGCGCACCTGCACCAGTTGCTGTGGCCGCCGCCCAACCCCGCGGTGGCCTGGGCGGCGGAGTTGCGCAGGGCGCTGGGGATGGAGGATTCGCCCCTGGCCCGCAAGGAACTGGGAGCGGTGCTCGACCTGGCGGGACTGGTGGACGATTGGGCGGTCAACCCCGATGGAGGCGTGCGCTGGTTCGACGGCGAGCTTGCCACGCTGCGGTATTACGGGCGGGTCTTCGAACTGGCGCCACTGTTGAGCGCCATCGCGGAGCTGGAAGCGCGGGCGGCGCGGGAAGTGCGCAACATGCGGCAGATGGTCTAAGTAAGTGCGGAGCAGATCTGCCACCGGCCGGGTTACTCATTTGCCGCCGTGCGGCGAGCTGCCTCACCAGTTACCCGGCATCTATTAAGAACGTTAATCTTTCGGGCGGATGGAAACAGCGGGCCGCGCGCGTCCGTAAGGAGTGGTGTCGAGACGGTTCGCCCGCGAACCGGGTTCGGCGGAATCCACTTACAACAAGAGGTCAAGCATGTCCAAACGGAAGTTAGTTTTGACACTGCTCGCGGCGGCGGGGCCCGCGCTTTGGGCGCAATCCACCACCACGAGCAGCACCTACACGAACACGCAGAACCTTCCTCCGATCGGGCTGGCCAGCACGGAGACGGCCCAGATCAACGTGGTCAACGCGGCCCAGGCGTCGTCCAGCGGCACGGCGGCTTCCTGCACGGGCAGCATTTCGTTCCTGACGAGCAGCGGCGCGGTAATCGGGACCGCTACTACTTACACGCTCGGGACTAACCAATTGAAGTCGGTGAGCGTGCCGTATGCGGAGGTGGGGGCGACCGGGCGGACGGAAATCCGCGGCGTAGTAACTCAGACGGGAACCGCTCCCTCGGATGTTCCCTGCGAGTTACTGGTCTCGCTGGAAACTTATGACACTACCAGCGGGGTAACGCACGTTTACGTGGCCGGCGGAGGGGGCGGTTACGGAGCGCCGCCCCAAGGAGGTGGTGGACCGGGACACTAGCCAGCGTAGAGCGGGCGGCGCGCACCGGCCGCCCGCATCAGCGGCCGCGGAAGAGGGTCCTGGCAGGCTGAATGCCTGCCCCACCACTGCCGGATCAGAGATCTTCGGCCAGGATGTGGGTGGCGACGGAGGCGATGCCTGCCCCACCACTGCCGGATCAGAGATCTTCAGCCAGGATGTGGGCGGCGACGGAGGCGACTTCGCCTTCCATCGGCCGGTCGCGGTCCAGGAAGGCGGCCAGCGCGCGCACGGCCTGGTAGACGCGGCGGGAACCGGGGGCGAGTCTGTCCGGTCCGCCGCGCAGGTCCACGGCCTGGGCCGAAGCCAGCAGCACCATGGCGGTTTCGTTGCGCACGCATTCGAGCGCGTCCATGGCGGTGACGGCGGCGTGCATGCCGAGGCTGACCACATCCTGGTTGTATTGCTCGGTGGGGAGGGAGTGGATGGAACTGGGGCCGGCCATCTGGCGGACCGCGCAGGTCAGGCTGGTGACGCTCAACTGCATGCCTTTGAATCCGGAGTTGACGCCGGGCTGGGGCGAGAGGTTGGCGGGCAGGCCGCCGGAGAAGCGGTCATCCACGAGCACGGCCATCAGGGCGTTGCCCCAGTTGGCCATGGCGGCGAAATCCAGTTTCCAGGTATCCAGCAGGCGGGCCATGTGGCCGCCGTAAAAGTTGCCGGCCTTGTAGAGGATTCCGGTTTCGGGATCGACCAAAGGGTTGTCGTTGGCGGAGTTGATTTCGCGCTCGATGGGCGCGCGGGAATCCTGGAGCGCTTCCCAAACCTGGCCGAGGCCTTGGGGCGGGCAGCGGAGTGAGTAACAACTTTGGCCGCCGGAAGGCCGGGTGTAGGCGGATCCCGAGAGCAGATCGCGCAGGTGGGCGGCCACGGCGATTTGTCCGGGATGGCCCTTGCGCTCGTGCACCCAGGCGGCGAAAGGCAGGTCGGGGGCTTCCAGGGCTTCGATGGAAAGGGCCACCGCGCCCAGAAGAGCGCGCAGCACGCGAAAGGCGTCGCGCCAGAGGAGGGCGGCGACGGCGGTCATCATGGTGGTGCCGTTGATGAGCGCGAGGGCCTCCTTGGGCGCGAAACGGACCGGCGCCAGGCCGGCGGCGGCCAGGGCATCGGCGGCGGGCAGGACGCGGCCTTCGAATACGGCCTCTCCGAGACCTACCAGGACGCGCGCGATGTAGGCGGACGGCATCAAGTCGCCGCTGGCTCCCACCGAGCCGTAGCGCGGCACCACGGGGGTGACGCCGCGGTTCAGCAGGGCGGCCAGGGCGTCCACGATTTCGTTGCGCACGGCCGAGGCGCCGGTGACGAACGTGGCGATGCGCAGGAGGGTAGCGGCGCGCACCACATCGCGCGGCAGGGGCTGCCCGGTGGCGCAGGAGAGGTGCCGCACGATGTTGTGCTGGAGCAGGTCCATCTGTTCGGGGGCCAGCGAAATGCCTACGTTGCCGCCCACTCCGGTGTTGACGCCGTAGATGCGCTCACCGCGAGCCAGCAATTCTTCCAGGCGGGCGCGCCCCCTGGCGATGCGCGTCCGGGCGCCGCCGGTGAGGCGCACCGGAACGCCGCCGCGGGCCACGCGCGAGACATCGTCAAGGGTGAGCGGATCGGCCCCGAGGGCCAGCAACTCAGGCATAAATTGTAGGGTAGCGCGGCGCGCCTATTGCAGGGTGAAGGGGAACTTAGCTTCGGCGGTCTGGTTGCCGATCCCATCCTTTACCTGGACACCGATCATATAGACGCCTGGGGCGGTGTCCTTCAGGAGATTGATTCCCATGCTGGCAGTCACGTAGCGCTTGGGATAGAAAGAGGCGTCGTGATCGACCGCCGGATCGGGCTGTGTCCACATGACCTTGCCGGCGGGGGAAATCAGCGAAGTTACATAACTGACATCGATGGCGTTCTTATCGCCCAACTTATACCCCACGATATCGAATTTGGCCCACACAGCGTCGCCGGGATGATAGGCGGCCTTTTCGAGCGGCTGGGTGTCGTCTTCGCCGCGGAAAAACTGGAAGTTGCGCACCACCAGGGTGTCGCTGAGCTGGACGGCGTGGCCGCGGATCTGGAAGGGGACGGACAGTTCGGCGGAGGTTTTGCCGATCAGATCTTCGACCTTGACCACGATTTTGTAGGCGCCGGTGGGACCGAGGGGAGGGGTATCGATCTCGGTCTCGATCTTGGGTAGCCAATCGCGGTCCTGCGGAGTCACCTCGTCGGAGATTTCGTTTTTATAGATTTCGCTAAGCGGGACGCCCAGGGGATCGAAAGCCTCGACCGAGTAAGCCAGGTGAACCTTCTCCTCTGGCGACTTGGTGAAGTTAGCCACGCGGCAGGTGAAAAACAACGTTTCGCCGGCCACGTGGACGAACCCGGCGGTATCGGGCGGGCCGCCATCGCTCTGCGAAATGACGGGCTTGACCACCTCGAGCGCCGATGCGGCCGCCAGGAGGGCGGGAAAAAAGGCGGACAAGAAAAGGAAGCGCATTGCGGACCCCCATGTACGATTCTACGCCCGCGCGGAGCGTGAGGGGGAACGGGCGCGCGGCGTTGCGGCATCCGACGGCGCCGGGCTTGGGGGCGCTTGGGCGGCGGCTGCTACGTCCAGTGGCACACGTTCGCGCGGCGGTTGGCGGCGGCCCATCGGCCCGGGCGGTCGGGAAGCAGCCGAGGCGGCGGACGGCTCTTCCAATGGCACACGTTCGCGCAGCGCCCTGGTGGCGGCCGACTAGCCAGCGCGCGGGGAAAAGGGCGGGGTGGGGATGCGGTCTTGGTGCTGCGGTTATTGCGCGGCGCGGGCCAGAGCGGACCGCAAGTAGCGGCCGGTGTGGGAGGCTTCCACCTGGGCGACGGCTTCGGGGGTGCCGGCGGCCACGATGTTGCCGCCGCGCGTGCCGCCTTCGGGGCCCAGATCGATGACCCAATCGGCGGCGCGGATGACATCCAGGTTGTGCTCGATGACGATCAGGCTGCCGCCGTTTTCGACCAGCCGGTCGAAGGCGCGGAGCAGCTTGGCGATGTCGTCGAAGTGCAGGCCGGTGGTGGGCTCATCGAAGATCAGGAGCGCGCCTTTGACGCTGGCCGCCGCCAGATAGCCTCCCAGCTTGACGCGCTGCGCCTCGCCGCCCGAAAGGGTGGTAGCGGATTGGCCCAGGCGCAGATATCCCAGGCCGACATCATCCAGGACGCGCAAGCGCTCCACCAGGGTGGGGGTGGCGTGGAAGAACTCCATGGCCTCGCGCACCGTGAGTTGCAGGACCTCGTGGATGTTGCGGCCGTTGTAACGGATTTCCAGAATGCCGCTCTTGTAGCGGGTGCCGTTGCACTCTTCGCAGATCAGCTCGACATCCGCCAGAAACTGCATTTCGACGGTGACGGTGCCGTCACCCTGGCAGGTTTCGCAACGCCCGCCGGGAACGTTGAAGGAGAAGTGGCCGGCGGTGTAGCCGCGCTTTTCGCTTTCGCGCGTGGAGGCGAACAGCTTGCGAATGGCGTCGAAGGCTTTCAGGTACGTGACGGGATTGGAGCGCGGGGTGCGCCCGATGGGCGACTGGTCCACCATTACGGTGGAGGTGACGCGCTCGGCGCCCTCCACTTTTTTGCAGGCGAGCGGCGCGGCGGCGGTGTCGAGCGCTTCGGCGGCCTCGTCGAGCTCGGCTTCCTCGCGGGTTTCGCGGGCTTTGTGCTGGGCCTCCATGGCGCGGAAGATCACGTCGTGGACGAGGGTGGATTTTCCGGAACCGGAGACGCCCGTAACCACGGTCATCAGGCCGAGCGGAATTTCGACGTCGATGTTTTTCAGATTGTGGGCGCGGGCGCCCATGAATCGCAGCAGGCCGCGGGGATTCACCGGGCGGCGCGCGCGAGGTTGGGCCACGCGCAGCTCGCCGCGCAGATAGCGGGCGGTGAGCGAGCCGTTGGAATTCTCCAGCAGGCGGTCGAGCGGGCCTTCGAAGACGATGCTTCCGCCGTGCTCGCCGGCTCCCGGCCCCATATCCACGATGTGATCGGCGCGGCGCATCACGTCGGGATCGTGCTCCACCACCACGATGGTATTGCCGAGCGAGCGCAATTCCTCGAGGATGCGGATCAGCCGGCCGGTGTCGCGGCTGTGCAGCCCGATGGACGGCTCGTCGAGCACGTAACAGGCGCCCACCAGGCGCGAGCCGAGCGAAGTGGCGAGCTGGATGCGCTGCGCCTCGCCGCCGGAGAGGGTGGAGGAAAGGCGGTCGAGTGTCAGGTAATCCAAGCCCACATCGTTGAGGAATTTGAGCCGCTGGCGGATTTCGATGAGGATCTTGTCGGCGATGGCGGTTTGCTCGGGGGGCAGCGCGAGGGACTCGAAGAACTGCTGGGCGGCGGCGATGTTCATGCGGACCACTTCGCCGAGGTTTTTCCCGCCCACCTGGACGTTGAGGGCTTCCTTGCGCAGGCGCGCGCCCTTGCAATCGGGGCACAGGGCGTAGCCGCGGTAACGGCTCAGAAACACGCGCACGTGGAGCTTGTATTTCTTGCCTTCCAGATGCTCGAAAAAGCGGTGGATGAATTCGTGCAGGTTCTCGCGTTCCGGTTCGGTGAGGTCGCAATACGGTACTTCGAAACGGACCTGGCCGCGGGCGTGCTTCTTGTAGTTGGCCAGCCAGGAGCGATACTGCGGCTTGGTCCACGGCTCGACGGCATCTTCGGCGATGGAGAGGGATTTATCGGGGATGGCGCGATCCAGGTCATAATCGATGGTGTTGCCGAAGCCCTGGCAGCGCGGGCAGGCGCCGAAGGGGGAGTTGAAACTGAACAGGATGGGTTCGGGTATGGCGAATTCGCGGCCGCAGGTTTTGCACTGGAACTTCTCGTTGAAGCGGAGCGTCCGGGAGGCCACGCCGCCGCTCGAGGCGCTTTCGAAGATCACCTCGCCGGCCTCGCGGTAACACACCTCGACGGTATCCACCAGGCGCTGATGGAAGTCGGGGCCGGGAGCGGCTCCCGCGGAGGGCGCGGGGATGGCCAGGCGGTCCACCAGGGCAAACACGGGGCGCGAGAAATCCACATCCAGGAGCGATTCGGGCGTGGAGAACTCGAACAGGCGGCCGTCCTGGAAGAGGCGGTTGAAGCCTTTCTTGCGTAACTCGAAGAGATGATCGCGGAGCGCCTGAGTGGTGGGGTGTTCGCCGCACGCGAACAGGGCGTACCAGCGCGAGCCGGCCGGAAGATCCATGAGGCGCGCGGCCACTTCATCCACGGTGTCCTTACGCACCGGCGTGGCGCACTGCGGGCAGATGGTCGAGCCGACGCGGGCGTAGAGCAGGCGCAGAAAATCGTAGCACTCGGTGGAGGTGGCCACGGTGGAGCGCGGATTGCGGCTGGTGTTTTTCTGGCGGATGGCGACGGCGGGGGCGATGCCGTCGATTTCATCCACCTCGGGCTTTTCCATGCGCTCCAGAAACTGGCGGGCGTAGGCCGAAAGCGATTCCACGTAGCGCCGCTGGCCTTCGGCGTAGATGGTGTCGAAGGCCAGCGACGATTTTCCAGAACCCGAGACACCGGTGATGACGGTGAGGCGGTTATGGGGAATAGAAAGCGAAATGTTTTTTAAGTTGTGGACCCGCGCTCCGCGAATCCGGATGTAATCTTGCACGGAAGTTTTGGGTGAACTTCCATTATTCCAGATTTCCACCGGGCGTGCGCGGAGGTTTAGAACAGGATGGTCTGCTGGGTAAATCCGGGAAGCCACGCGGAGCCGAACTTCATGGCGCCCACCGACGGCACAAACAGGGCGATAGCGGAGTTGAACTGGTACTCGGCCTGCACCTGGATATCGGTGCCAGGGGTGTTGTAACCGGACGGAGGCCAGGCGGTGGTGTTCGTCAGGCAGTTGTTCAAAGTGCAAGAGACGGTGGACTCCACGGTGGCGTGGTCCGACCCCAGGGCGTTGAAAGTCACCGAGACACTCGAAGGCGGTAAGCCGATCAGGTAGGCCTGCATGACTTGCGCCGCGTTCTCAATCTCGATCGAACAGGTATTTCCGTTGGCGGAGCAGTCCGACCCGTGCACCGCGATATAGGCGCCGGTGACTTTGACGGCATATTGAAGGGTGTGATACTGCCACATGCCGATGGCCATCTGCATGATGGAAATCCAGATGAATATGAATGGAATCCCGGTGAAGGTGAATTCCAGGATGGCGCTCCCGCGACGGGGGCTTCGGACGGTGACAGGCGTTGGCATGACTAACTCCGCAGACGGAACTGGGCCGTGTAGGAGATCCAAAACTGCTTGTTGAGGAGACCCGGAATAGGAATGAGACTCAAGGTCTGATAGGTGACCGTCACCTGGGATGCGGGATAGCCGTCGGCGCCGGTGGCTTCCGAGGTGGCGCTTACAATCAAGGGAGCCGACGTGCAGGTGGTGGTGGTGGAGACGTTGCTGGAAACCCTCAATTCGCTGCGCGCGTAAATGCAGGCGGTGGTCTGGTCGGCGGCCGTCGCGGAACTGGTGGAGGTGTAAAGCGCCGCCGAGCGCGCGGCGGCCTGTGTGGAAATCAGCGCATGGGAGTAGAAGCCCCAGTCAAACGCCCCCACGAAGAGGAAGGCGTACCAGGGCAGCAGCAGCGCCATTTCGAGCGCGCTGCTGCCGCGACGGCGCTTGCGGGCCCGGGAATCGGTTTGAGGCGAGAGAGACATAATTCAGTTCCTTATCCAGAAAACGGCTTTACTGGATGAATCCGACGGTGCTCGAAGTATAGTTGGTAATCGCCGAACCGTTGATGGTGAGTGCGGTTCCGCCACTGATGTTGACGTTATTGGCGACAAAGGTCGTATTGGTGTAGTTGCCTCCCGAAATGCTGAAGGCCGCGTCGATGGCGTAAATCGCGCCGCTATAGGTCTGGGACCCTCCGCTGAGGGTCAGGCCGGCGCTGTTGGTGCGCGATTGAAAAACCAGGATCCCTTCCCAGGTGCCGCTGGTGGGGGCATTCAGGGTGACGGTGCCCCCGCTCATGTCGAAGGAGCCACCCTCCATGTAGAAAGTTACTCCGCCGCTGCTGGACTGAATGGCGCCGCCGCTGACGCTGATGCCCGCCTCCAGGTAATACAGCCCGGGGTTCAGGGTGAGGGTGCCGCCGCTGACGCTGATGGCCCCGGTGTAAGTTCCGGGATTGATAGTCTGGGTGCCGCCCGAGAGACTCACTCCGGAGGTGGTGACTCCGGCGCTGGGAGCGGTCATCGCGGCGAAGGGATCGGCCGCCAGGCTAGCCCCCAGGATGGGAGCGGGGGAGATCGTGCCGCCGGAGTGGGTCCAGCCACCCACAATATTAGTAGTGGCGCCTCCAGTGGTGGTGATCGATCCGCCGGACTGATCCACCGCCGTGCCACTATTGGAATCGACGTAGACCCCGCAGTTGCTGCTGATGCCGCCGCCGGACATGCTGATATCCACGCCCGTGGTGCCCATGGTGTAAAAGCAGCCGCCGCCCGAGCTGCCGCCGCCGAAAACGCCGGCCGTAGAACTCACAGCCACGTTCGCCCAGGACTGCCCGAGCACCGCCAGGAAGGTGAGGGGCAGTTTCTGCGATACCGTGGCGGTGAGCCAATAGGAAGGAGAAGTCCCGGAGACCGGTGGAGCGGTGGTGTTGGCCGTAATCGTAACGCTCTGATCGCCACCTTTCCCGCCGCTGGTAAAGCCGTTCTGCTGGGCATATAAGCAGGCGGCCGTGATGGGGTTGGTGGTCGGTGTAGTCAGTGAACTGGAACAGGCGGTGGCCGACTGGCAGGTGACGCCCGAGCCACAAGTGAAGTTGGAGGCGTTGTTCTTGGCCGACATAATGCCGCCGATGGCCGCAGCCTGCGCCGCCGTTTGCGCGGCTTCCCTTAACATGTGGGCATAGCCGGCATCCACTACCAATCCAAGCATTCCCAGTACCGGGACTAAAGAGAGCGTGACGAACAGCGCGGTTTGCCCGCTCTGGCCAGACCTAGATTCAACTTTCATCAGAGTTACTTGATAACCATCTCTTGTCCTTAGAATACGCTTGTGAATTTCGGAAGCCAGTCTTCTTTAGTTAACAGTCCGAAGGGATAGGGTTGGTAAACGTACAGGGGTACTAGAGCCGCAAGCGGTCACGCTCTAATGTGGGCAAGGCCGCGCCGATCGGGGGTCCGCCGTACGCGGTACAATTAAATCAAATGCGTTCGAGTGTCTGTCTGCTGGCAATTTTGGGGGCGGCGTTGTGGGCCGCCGATGTCAAATCGGGACCTTCGCCCGAGGTTCTGCGCGGCAAGCTGACGGTCCGCGATGGGCAGCCCGCGCAGGTGGAAACGGCGGAGCACAAAGTGGTGATTCTGGATGGCGACGACACCACCCGCAAGGTTCTGGGCGACAAGCGCCTGGACGGCTTCCAGGTGGAAGCGCACGGCCACTTCACGGCGCCCGACCATTTCCGGATCGATGACAGCTACACGCATTCCTTCCTGGTGCGCCAGAATGGAAGACTGAAGATGGTCACTTACTGGTGCGATGTCTGCTCGATCCGCGCCTACACGCCGGGCCCGTGCGTGTGTTGCCAGCGCGAGACGACCCTGGATCTGCGCGACCCGGACCAGCCATGATGATGGCGCGGTTCGCCTGGCTGGTGCCGCTTATGATGCCTGTCTCGACCGTAGCCGCTAACTATACCGCCCGCAAGACCGTGGTGGACGGCGTGGAGGTGGTCCAACTGGCGGACACCGCGCGGCGCGCGGAGGTCTCCATCGCCACGTCCGTCGGCAACATGGCCTATGAATTCAAAGTGGCGGGAGAGAATTTCCTGTGGTTTCCCTATCACAGCCCGGCCGAAATGCGCGACGATCCGCGCTTCTGCTGCGTGCCGTTTCTGGCGCCCTGGGCCAACCGGCTGGACCAGGATGCCTTCTGGGCCAACGGGCGGAAATACCTGCTCAACCCGGGCCTGGGAAACCTGCGGCGCGATCAGCATCAGAAGCCCATTCACGGTCTGCTGAATTTCTCGCCGGCCTGGAAGGTGACAGCCGTGGAAGCCGATGGCGATTCCGCCTGGACCACCAGCCGCCTGGAGTTCTGGAAGCATCCCGAGCTGATGGCGCAGTTTCCCTTTGCCCACAGCATTTCGATGACATACCGCCTGCGGGACGGCGTACTGCACGTCGAAACCAGTATTGAAAATCTCTCGGGCGAGGCGATGCCGGTGGCCATTGGTTTCCATCCCTACTTCCAGTTGCACGACGCGCCACGCGACCAGTGGAAAGTGCACCTGGCGGCGCGCGACCACATGATCCTGAACAACCTGCTGATTCCCACCGGCGCGAGCAAACCGGTGGAGTTCGCGGATCCCTATCCGCTGGCCGGCTCGCAGCTTGACGATGTCTTCACCAACCTGGTGCGCGGCTCCGATGGCCTGGCGCGTTTCTGGGTGGAGGGCGTCAAGCAGCGGATCACGGTGACTTACGGACCGAAATACACGGTGGCTGTGGCGTACGCTCCGTCGAGCGGCGCGTTCCTCTGTTTCGAGCCTATGTCGGCGATCACCGACGCCTTCAACCTGGCGCACGACGGAATCTACAAAGAGCTGCAAAGCATACCGGCGGGCGGGGAGTGGAAGGAAAGCTTTACGGTTGCTGTGACGGGGATGTAATCGGGCGAAGGTTCGCCGGCTGGGCGTAATCCGCGCGGGCTGTGCCGGCCGGCACGGGGCCGCGCCCGACGGCGCGCGATCTGCTAAAGTCCAATCGTGATGCAAGATCGGATGGTTCGTTGTGCGGCTTCCCACGTCTCACGAGCGTGGCTGGCGGTCCTGATGGCGTGGATGGGCGCGGGCCTCGCGCACGCGCAAGCGGCCGGAACACAGCCCACCCCCGCCGTACCGGATTGGGCGCTGCCGGGTTCGGCGACGCACAAACAGGTGGCGCCGCCGGCGGATTTTCACCGGCCGAGCCGGAATTTCAACACCCGTATCGGAGTCTTCGAGGGCCAATCGGACATCGGCGGCGCGGTGGTGGCGGGTAGCGCCGGTTACGACGCCGGCGCCGGGAAGTACACCATCAACTCGGCCGGCTACAACATCTGGTACTCGCGCGACGAGTTTCGGTACGAGTGGAAAAGGATGTCGGGCGACGTTTCGCTGGCGGCCGACGTGACCTTTCCGAACCCCGATGGATACGGCGACCGCAAGGCGGTCCTGGTGATTCGCCAGAATCTGGATGACGATTCCAAGGAGGCCATGATCGGTGAGCACGGCACGGGGATGGTGCACCTGGCCGAGCGCACCGAAAGAGGCGCGAACCTGAAGGACATGCAGTACCGGTTCGGGGGGATGCTCGCGAATGTCAAGGCGAAGCGCATCGGCATCGAGAAGCGCGGCGATTCGATCGCCATCTTCATCAGCCTGGAAGGTGAACCGATGGAGCGGCTGGGCCCGCCGGTGGAGTTGCATTTCGAAGCGCCTTTTTATGTGGGCATCGGTTTCTGCTCGCATTTGCCGGACAAGTCGGATACGGCGGTGTTCTCGAACGTGATTCTGGAGGGTGAGGCGGGGAAGGTGCGCTAGCCTTTGCCAGACGGGGCGGGCTGCGTGTCACCGCGGAGGCGCGGAGGGCGCGGAGGAAGCACGGAGACGCGGAAGAACTGGAGGTTTCTCGAAGGTCCCTCGTGCGGGCGCAGCGGCACCTGGCAGAAACGAAAATAGTGGCCAAAGACGGCTCGCAAAGCCGCTAAGGCGCAAAGTAACGCCAAGAGGATTTTCGAGGGAGACGCGGAAGGGGCTTGACTTTTTCCACATTTAGGCGTTCTTTATGTATAGAACATCTTTATATGGACCTTCTGCAAGGCACTTTGGACATGATGGTGCTCCGGACCCTGCTGATGGGGCCGCTGCACGGATACGGGATCGCCAAGGCGATCCGCGCCAGTTCGGGCGAATCGCTGGAGATCGAATTCGGGTCGCTCTACCCGGCCTTGAAACGCCTGGAATTGCAAGGCTGGATCGCCTCGAAGTGGGATACTTCGGAGACCAACCGCCAGGCCAAGTACTACCGGCTGACCGCCGCCGGGCGAAAGCGGCTGGCTAGCGAGCATTCCAAGTGGGCGGAGTTCGTGAACGCGGTGACGCGCGTGATGGGTCCGGCGCCGGGAGGCGAGGTATGACCTGGCGGGACCGCGAGCGCGACATGCAGGAGGAGTTGAAGGCCCTGGAGGAGATCGCCGGGCACAAGGCGCTCGGCAACCTCACGCTGGCCGCCGAGGACGCGCGGGCGGTGTGGCGCTGGGGCTGGCTGGACGGATTGCTGGCCGATTTGCGCTACGCCCTGCGGGTGCTCCGGCGGCAGCCCGGTTTCGCGGCGGTGGCGGTGGTTTCGCTGGGCTTGGGCATCGGCGCCAACGCAGCGATTTTCAGCTTGATGGATACCCTGCTGTGGCGGCAGCTTCCGGTGAAGGCACCGGAGCGGCTGGTGACCATGGATTGCTGTGCATCTTACTATTCCTGGCGTCAGTTCCAGGCGCGCTCGAAGGATGTATTGGAAGATGTGCTCGCGACGGCGGGCACCGAACCACGCGATCTGGATACCGGAGGCGGACCCGAAGCCGGCCGGATGGAACTTGTGTCGGGGAATTTCTTCAGCGTGCTTGGGGTTTCGCCGGCGCTCGGACGCGTGCTGGCCCCGGACGATCGCGACGCGGCGGTTCTCAGCTATGCCTACTGGCAGCGCGCTTACGGCGGCAATCCCACGGCCATAGGGCGGACCATCCGGGTGGGCAAAGTTCCCTTCACGATTTCGGGCGTGGCGCCGCGCGAGTTCTTCGGCGTTCTGGTGGGCGACGCCGCGGATGTGTGGGTGCCTTTGGCCGCACAGCCCGCGCTGTATCCGGGGCAGGCGTGGCTGGATAAGCCCAATACCAATTTCCTGGAACTTCTGGCGCGATTGCGTGTAGGTGTCACCGTGGAGCGGGCTTCGGACGCGCTCACGCCTCTGTCCCATGCCATCGACCTGGAGCGAGCCGGGCCTGCCTTGCCGGACTGGGTCCGCAAAGAAATAGATCATGAGCGATTGAAGCTTGTGCCCGCCGGCAAAGGGCTTTCGTATTTGCGGCGGCGATTTTCCAAGCCCCTGCGCGTGTTGCTGGCGATGGTGGCCATCGGGCTGCTGCTGGCATGCATCAACGTGATGAGCCTGCAATTCGCCCGCGCCGATCAGCGGCGCCGTGAACTGACCGTGCGGCTGGCCATCGGGGCGGGACGCTGGCGCCTGATCCGCCAGCTTATGACCGAAGCACTGTTTCTGGCGGTGGGCGGGGGACTGCTCGGCCTGGGGCTGAGCCGTCCGGCGGCGGCGGCGCTGGTCTCGCTGATCTGGAGTATGGGCAAGACGCCGCAGTTGCCCTTGCACATCGATGGGACCGTGTTGCTGTTCGTGACGGCCCTCTCGGTAGCCGCCGCCCTGGTATGCGGGCTGATTCCGGCGCTGCGCGCCAGCCGCGCGGAGCTGGCGAGCGGGCTGCAGCAGGGTTCGCGATCGGCCACCGCGGGACCGGCCAGCCGCTGGTGGAGCCGTGCGGCGGCTTCGGTGCAACTGTCGCTCTCGCTGGTGCTGATCGCGGGATCGTTTCTGTTCGCTTTCAACCTATATCGGCTCACCCATATCGACACTGGACTGAACCGCTCCGGCCTGGTCATGCTGGACGTGGACACGCGCGGAGCCGGCTACAGGGGCGCGGAGAACATCGAGTTCAACCGGCGCCTGCTGGCGCGCCTGGCGGCCATGCCGGGCGTGGGGCGGGTCAGCTTTTCGGAAAACGGCGTCTTCAGTGGTCGTAATTCCAACGACCAGATGGGCGCCGATGGGTTCCAGGCTCCGGATGGTAAGGAGCGCAACGCCTACTACGATCTGGTGGGCCCGCACTACTTCTCGACCATCGGCGCGCGCCTCGCGAGCGGGCGCGATTTCGACGAGAAGGACAACGCCGCAGCGCCGAAAGTAGCCATCGTGAACCGGGAATTCGCCCGCCATTTCTTTCCTGGCCGCGATCCGCTGGGACAGAATATCTATCACCAGAGAGACCGAAAGCCGTGGCAGGTGATCGGTGTGGTAGAGGAGATCCGCAGCGATGTGCGCCAGAAGCCGCAGCGGTACTTCTACGTGCCGCAATGGCAGACGCAGCAGGATCCGTGGACGACCCGGTTCCTGCTGCGCGTGGGCAACGCGCGGTCGGGCACGCTGGCCAGCCTGCGCGCGGCCGTGCGGGCGGAAGACAAATCCACGCGGGTGATCTCCGTCGATACGGCCGACACGCTGCTGAACAACACCCTTGACCTGGACCGGCTGATCGCGGCGCTCTCCTTCGGCTTCGGCCTGCTGGCTCTGACGCTGGCGGCGGTGGGCGCCTACGGTCTGGCAGCCTACAACGTGACGCGCCGCACGGGCGAGATCGGCATCCGGATGGCGTTGGGCGCGACGCGTCCGCGGGTGATGAGGCTGGTAATTCGCGAGGCGTGGCTGGCGGCCGCGCCTGGAATTGTGGCCGGAACGGTGGCCGCAGTAGCGCTCGGACGGCTGGTGGCCGGGTTGGTGTTCGAGATGAAGCCCGCCGATCCGCTGGTGCTGGGGTCCGCCGCGCTGGTCCTGGCGGCGGTGGCGTTGGGCGCGTCGTGGATTCCGGCGCGTCGAGCGGCCCGGCTCGATCCCATGGTGGCGCTGCGGAACGAGTGAACGCCGGAGGGAGCATTCACCACGCGACCGGGTCGAGGGATTTTGACGTTCATGGGAACAGAAGCATGCGGGGCGGGCGCGGGCGGCGTCCTCACTACGGAGACGCGGAGGGCGCGGTATTGATCTACAGCGGAGGCCCGGGACCCAACGAGATTCAGCCGCGGATTGCCGGGGCGCTGCGGGCGAACGGAATCTGGTAAGGCGTCACCGGATACCCGGCGGCTTGCGGCGGACCACGAGCAGGCCGGCCCAGGCCGCCGCGGGCGCCAGCATGGCGCAGCCGATTGCCGTCGCGCAGGTGCGCACGGGAACGCCCAGATCGATGGCCAGGCCTGCCAGGTAGCTGCTGGTGGAGACGGCCAACATGCACAGCCCGTAATCGGCGGCGAAGACGCGGCCGCGGAAACGATCGGCTGTGTAGACCTGGAGCAGGGTAGTGGAGAAGACCCAATTGGTGGACGCTCCGGCGTGCGCCAGGACCACCGCGAGCATGGCCAGCCACAAGGCGCCGGCGCCGCCCAGAGCCACGTAACCAGCGGCGGCCAGCAGGAAGCCCACCAGAATGCCGGAGCGCATGCGCCCCTGGCAGTCTTGCGCCCAGCGCCCGCCGGCCAGCGGGCCGAGCAAGGCGCCGGCGCCGCGCGCGCCCATCAGCAGGCTCATTCCGAGCATGGCGGCGCGATCGGGGTTCAGGGCGCCGAGTTCGACGGGAAAGACGCGGTGGCCCAGCATGGGCAGGATCACGTTGTTGGCGCCCAGAATCCCGCCGCCGGCTTTTACGAAAACGGTGGCGAACAGGCGCCGATCGGAGCGGATGTAGCGGAAGCCTTCCACGACCGGGCGGAAGTCCACCAGGTCGCGGGGGCCGAGAGGCGGCAGGCCGGCGGCGTGCGGCTCTTCGAAACGCATGCGGCGGATGAGCCACGCGGAGGCCAGAAAGGAAAGCGCGTTCAAGACGAAGACCGTGTCGCGTCCGGCCAGCACCGCCACCACGCCGCCGAGCGACGCTCCCACGGCCAGGCAGAAGGACCAGGTGATGGAGGCCAGCGCGTTGGCCGGCAGCACCTCTTCGGGCGCGACGATATTGGGGACCACGGCGCTATGGGCCGGCTCGAAGAAGGCCCACCCGAGGGTCTCCAGGAACAGCAGCGGATAGACCAGCCAGACCATGCCGCGGGTGCGCACGGCCAGCATTCCCAGGACGATGAAGAAGCGCGCCACGTCCGCGCCGATCATGATGGCCTTGCGGCTGAGGCGGTCGTTGAGGGCGCCCGCGGTGGGCGAAATGAAAGTGCTGGGGAGCACCTGCAACACCACCGCCAGGCCCACCGATTCGGCGCGGTTGCCGGTGAGTTCCAGCAGCAGGTGGTAGACCGCCAGGGAATAGAACCAATCGCCCAGCTCGCTGACAATTTGCGCCGTCCAAAGCAGCCGGAAGTTGCGATTGGAACGGAGTAGCTGGCGGTAGACGCGGAACATTCGCTAGGTGTACAGCCCCATGCGTTCCTTCACCAGTTGCACGGTGCTATTGGCGATGGGCGCCACGCGCTCGGCGCCCGCGCGCAGCACGCCCGCCAGGTAAGCCGGGTCGGCGGTGATCTCGCGGTAGCGCTGCTGGAACGGCTCCAGGTGGGCAATCACCATCTCGGCGACTTGTTTTTTCAGGTTCCCGTACTGCATGCCGCTGAAGCGGGACTTGATTTCGTCGTCGCTCGCGCCGGCGAAGGCCTGGTAGATGGCCAGCAGGTTGAGGATGCCGGGTCCGGCGGTATCGAAATCCACCGCGGGATTGGAATCGGTGGTGGCGCGCATGATGGTCTTGCGGATTTTGGCGGGCGGGTCGAGCAGGGCCACCGCGTGGCCGGCGCCCTCGGTCGATTTGCTCATTTTCTGGGTGGGATCGTCGAGACCCATGATGCGCGCTCCCACGGTGGGCAGGCTGGTGCCCGGCACCACGAAGGTTTCGCCGTAGAGCGAATTGAAGCGCTGGGCGATGTCGCGGGTGAGTTCCAGGTGCTGCGCCTGGTCCTCGCCCACCGGCACGATGCCGGCCTGGTAGAGCATGATGTCGGCCGCCATCAGGACGGGGTATTGCAGGATGCCATCGCCCACGGAGGGCGCCTGCCGGTTAAGCGGGTCGACAGCGGCGTACTGTCCGTCGTCCGCCTGCTCATACGCCGCCTCATCCCGTGGGTACGCAGCCTCATGCGGCGGAGGGGGCGGCCTGAAGCCCCGCCGCCGTCTCTCCTCGACGGCTCGATACTTGGCCGCCTTGACCTTGTACTGGGTCATGCGCTCCAGCCAGCCCACCGGGGTGACGCAGGTGAGCATCCAGGCCAGCTCGGCGTGGGCCGGGACGGCGGATTGCACCATGATGGAGCTGCGCTCCGGGTCGATGCCGGCGGCCAGGTACAGCGCGGCGATCTCGCGGATCTTCGCGCGCAGCTCGGCGGGATCCTGGTACAGGGTGACGGCGTGCAGATCCACGATGCAGAAAATACACTCGTAATCGTCCTGGATGCGCACCCAATTCTTGAGCGCGCCCAGGTAGTTGCCGATGTGCAGGTTTCCGGATGGCTGCATGCCGGAAAAGACTCGTGTTTTCATGGTAGAGGAAGCGAGGTAATTCTCTATCGTAAGGGATTTCGAAGTCACCGTGGAAAAGCTGGTGTACGGCGGCGAGGGACTGGCGCGGCTGGACGGGCGGGTGGTGCTGGTTCCGTTCGTGCTGCCGGGCGAGAAAATCCGCGCGCGGGCCGAGCGCGAAAAGCCGGGACTGGTGCGCGCGCGGGTGGTCGAAACAGTGGAAGCCGCGGCCCAGCGACTGCACCCTCCCTGCCCGTACTTCGGCCGCTGCGGCGGGTGCCACTACCAGCACGCGCCCTACGAGTTCCAGCTCGCCGCCAAGCGGTCGATCCTGGCCGAGGAACTGCGGCGGTTGGGGAAGATCGAGTGGCCTGGGGAAATCGCGGTAGTGGCGGGCGAGCCGTTCGGCTACCGCAATCGCGTGCAGTTGCACCTCGAGCAGGGGCGCATCGGGTACCGCGAGGCGGGGTCGCACAAATTGTGCGGCATCCGCGAATGCCCCATCGCTTCGCCGGTGCTGAACCAGGCCATCGCGGCGCTGGCGGGAATGGCCGGCGATGGGCGCTGGCCGAGATTTCTGCGCTCGCTGGAGCTTTTCACCGACGAGCGCGCGGTGCAATTGAACGCGCTCGAAACCGGGGCGCCGCTGGCCAGGAGATTCTTCGACTGGTGCGGCGAGAGGATTCCCGGCCTGGCCGACGGCGCGCTGGATTATGAAGGCCGTTTCCGCGTGAGCCGGCATTCGTTCTTCCAGGTGAACCGCTTCCTGGTGGATGCCCTGGTGGAAGCGGCCCTGGAGGGCGCGGGAGGCGAAACGGCCGCCGATCTGTATGCCGGGGTGGGCCTGTTCTCGCTGGCGCTGGCGCGCCGGTTCAGCCGGGTGCAGGCCGTGGAATCGGGGGCGAGCGCGGTGCGCGATCTGGAATTCAACGCCCAGCGGGCCGGGTTGGCCAACCTGCGCGCGGAGGCGGCGACCGCTGAAGAATACCTGGCGAAGCTGGATTGCGCGCCCGATTTCGTCCTGCTGGACCCGCCGCGCGCCGGCCTGGGCAAGGCGGTGGTGCGGCGGTTGGCGGAGCTCAAGCCGCCGCGGATCACGATTGTGTCCTGCGACCCCGCCACGCTGGCGCGCGACCTGGCGGGCCTGTTAGCCGCCGGTTACCGGATGGAGAAGCTGGCGCTGGTGGACCTGTTCCCGCAGACGTTTCATCTGGAGACGGTGGTGCGGCTGGGCAGGTGAGGGTACGTGGTTGAGCCCACCCTACAGCCGCACGATTTTCTCGCTGCGGAAAGATTTCAATGCATTGCGCGTGTCCACGATCAGGCGCGAGCGCTCCACCAGGGCGGCGTAATCGAAGGCCGAGTGGTCCGTTACGATCACCACGCAATCGGCCTCACCGGCGGTGGTTTCGGGCGCGGCAGTCAACTCGCCGCCATCCAGGCGCAGCGTGCGCACCCAGGGGTCGCTGTAGGTGATCCGCGCGCCGCGGCGCTCGAGCAGCATCATCACGTCCAGAGCGGGAGATTCCCGCAGGTCGTCGATATTCCGCTTGTAGGCCACGCCCATGATGTGGATGTGCGACCGCATCACCGGCTTGCCCGCCTGGTTCAAAGCCATCTGCACCTTGTCCACGACGAAGTGCGGCATCTGGCCGTTGATGTAGCCGGCCAGCTCGATGAAGCGCGCTTCAATACCCGCCTGCCGGGTTTTCCAGGAAAGGTAAAACGGATCGATCGGGATGCAGTGCCCGCCCAAGCCCGGTCCGGGATAGAACGGCATGAAGCCGAACGGCTTGGTGGCCGCCGCGTCGATCACCTCCCACACATCGATGCCCATGTGGCCGCACATCACCGCCAACTCGTTCACCAGCCCGATATTGATCATGCGGAAGGTGTTCTCCAGCAGTTTGACCATCTCGGCCACCTGCGTGGAGCTTACCGGCACCACGTGTTCGAGCGCCTGCGAGTAAAACAGGCGGCCCATCTCCGTGCAGGCCGGAGTCACCCCGCCCACCACCTTGGGAATATTGGCGGTCTGGTAGCGCGGGTTGCCGGGGTCCACGCGTTCGGGCGAAAAACAGAGGAAGAAATCGGTGCCTACCTGAAGGCCGGATTTGGCCAGCATGGGCAGCACGAGCTCATCGGTGGTTCCCGGATAGGTGGTGGATTCCAGAATTACCAGCATTCCGGCGTGGAAGTGCGCCGCGACTTCCTGGCAGGCCGAGACAATGTAGCTCATGTCCGGGTCCTTGGTCTTGCGCAGCGGCGTAGGCACGCAGATGTTGATGGTGTCGAGTTCCAGAACGGCGGAGAAATCGGTGGTGGCGGCCAGCTTGCCCGATTCCACCAGCGGGCCGAGGGTGGAATTGGGGATATCGCCCACGTAGGAATCGCCGGCATTGACGCGGCGGATCTTCTCGGGGCTGATATCGATTCCCGTGACCGTGAACCCGGCGCGGGCGAATTCCACCGCCAGGGGAAGGCCCACGTAGCCGAGCCCCACGATGCCCACGCGCGCGCGCCGCTCCAGGATCTTATGTTCCAGCATCCCGGCGGTCGCGTGGCTGGCTATTAGCGCATCAGACATTTACGCTATTGTCTCATAAGAAGAACTGGCCCTCCGCCACGATCACGGCCGGGCCGGTGAGATAAACGTTGGTTTCCCATCGCAGGGCGAGCGTGCCGCCGGGCGTCCGCACATCGACCGGCGAATGGGCCATGCCGCGCGTCACCGCCGCCACCATGGCTCCGGTCGAGCCGGTTCCGGAACTCATGGTTTCGCCCGCACCGCGCTCCCAGAAGCGTACGTCGATGGTGTGTTCATCGGCCGGGCAAACGAAGGAGACGTTGGTGCGGTTCGGGAAGTTCGGATGGAACTCGATCTCCGCGCCCAGCTTGCGCCAGTCGAAATCGAAAGTCGTGACGGGGACGGCGCACTGCGGATTGCCCACGTCGATGAGAGTCACATCGAGCGGTCCGCCGGCCAGCGGCAGAAACCCGCGCGCGGCGGTGATTTCCGGCCGTCCCATATCCATTTCCAGGATGAACTCCAGCCCGCGGCGCTCCATCAGGCGGAGGGTTTTGACGCCCGCGCCCGTGCGCACCCGCACCACGCCGGCGGCCAGGCCGTGGCGGATCAGAAAGGCGGCCGCGCAACGGGTGCCGTTGCCGGAGATTTCGGCCGTGCCGCCATCGGAATTGTAGAGCCGGAGGAAGCCCTCGGCTTCGGCATCGCAAGGTGGCGTCACCACCATCCAGCCATCCGCGCCCACGCCGGTGTGGCGCGCGCAGAGCGCCCGGGCGGCCTCCGCGCGGCCGTCTTCGGGAGCGTCGGCTTCCCAGGTCAGCAGGAAATCGTTCTTGGCGCCGTGGGCCTTGGTGAAGGGAATCTTCATGGCTCGGCTTCCACAATCACCGCCGTTCCGTACGCCAGCACTTCGGTGACGCCCTGCATAATCTCGGTGGCGTCGTAGCGCGCGCCGATCACCGCATTGGCGCCCAGTTCGGAAGCGTGCTGGAGCATCAGATCGAAGGCGTCCCGGCGGGTCTGTTCGCACAGGCCGCTGAACAGCGAGATATTGCCGCCCACCAGGGTTTGCAGGCCGGCGCCCAGCGTACCGAACAGCGAGCGCGAGCGCACGATGATGCCGCGCACCACGCCCAGGTTGCGCTTGATACGGCAGCCCGGCAGATCGAACGCGGTCGTTACGTTTTCATGCGGTACCATGATTGCCTCCCTGCCGGTGATAGATCTCCACCACCGGCTCGTCTTTTTCCACGATCCTCAGTTCGCGGCGATACCCGGCGCGCGCGGCGGCCCGCTGGATAGCGTCGCCTTCCTTCACCACCGCCCATTCCTGCCACAGCCACAACTCGGGGCGCTGCTCGGCGGCCACGAAGGGCAGCCCATTGAACACACTAAAAGTCTCGCTCAAGGGGATGCCCATTTGGCGGTAGATGCCCAGGAAATCGTCGCCGCCCGAAGAAACGATGCCCGATCCCCGCACGTAGCGCGGACCGAGATAATCGGCGGCGGCCTGCATCCAGGCGCGGCGCCCGGTGGAATTGGCGCGCGATTCGGCCCAGGTGATCCAGTTCTCGGGCTGCGGTTGGACCACCCAATGGATGCCGCCCGCCGCGATCACCAGCAGGGCGGTGAGGGCCCGCAGGTTGCGCGGCACGGCCATCACCAGGGCCGCCGTGGCCAGCGCCAGCAAAGGCAGGGCGGCCAGGCCGTAGCGCGTGTTGTACCAGGAATGCGGCCACAGGTTAGGCACGAAAATGGGGCTCGCGCCCGAGTGCATATTGATGACGTAGAAAGCCGGCGGCAGGGCCAGCAGTGCGACCGGCCAGAAGAGGTGCCGCCACAGCGCCACCATTATGCCCGCCAGCGCCATCAGCGGCAGTCCCGGCCCGGCCACCAGCCGCACGGCTGCCTGATAGTAATAGAACGCCGCGTCCCAATTGCCGTGGCCCGGATAGGAGTGGCCGCCCTGAATGGCGGCGGCGGAATAAGGGCCGCGATAGAAATCCAGGGGGTCGCCGGTGAGATACCAGTTGTGGGCCAGCCAGTAGAGCGGGCCGAGCGATGCCACCGCGGTGAACAGCAGGGCAATGAGCCAGGGACGCGCGCTGGCGAATCCGATCCGGTCGCCCGGCCACCGCGGGCGTCCGGCCGTCCACAGAAACCAGGCCGCCACGAACGGGATCAGGAACCATCCGTCGTAACGCGTGAGCGCGCCCAGGCAGGCGGCAACGCCCGCGCCCGCCGCGGCGCTCCATCGGTTGGTGGCGCGGAACTCGACGGTGCAGTAGAGCAGCGCCATCAGGCAGCCGAAGAAGATTCCTTCGGTCATGGGGATGGATTGCAGATACAGCATGTTGGGGTTGAGCGCCACGAGCGCGGTGGCCACCAGCGCGGCGGTGGCGGAACGGAAGATTCGATTGGCCGCCGCGAACAGAAACACGCCGCCCGCGACAAACCCGGCCGCCGGGGCGATGGATCCCGCCAGGCCGCTACGCCACAGCGAATCGTCCAAGGCGAACGGCAGAGTCAGCAGGTGCAGCAGCGGCAGCCAGACCGAGCCGAGCTGATCGTAACCGGGAGTTTGGGAATCCACGATGCGGCGCGCGGCGTTCAGGTGCGCCTCGGCGTCGCCGTACCACAACAGCCAGCCGTGGGAGTGGAAGAACCAGATGGCGCCCAGGCTTGTAGCGGAGAGCAGAAAGACACAGGCCAGAAGATAGAAGTCCGCGTGGCGCGAATGCCACGCCGGCCGGGGTCTCATGACCGTGGCGCGCCCGGGCCGGAACCCAGCAGGTGGCCTTCCGCTTTCATACGAACGCCGTGCAGGTTTGAAACTCGCGGAAGCGCGCGTCGATTTCGGCTCGCGTGAGGCTGCGGAAACGGTCCACGCCGAACTTCTCGCAGCAGAAGCTGCCCATCACCGAGCCGTAGATGACGGCCCGCCGCAACTCGGCCGGATCAAGGTTCCCGCCGGACGGCTGGACGCCCCGTCCGGCCAGGTAGCCGATGAAGCCGCCGGCGAAGCAATCGCCCGCGCCGGTGGGATCGAAGACGTCTTCCAACAGGTACCCCGGCGCCATAAAGTGGCCGTCGCCGTGGAACAGCACCGCCCCGTATTCGCCGCGCTTGACCACCAGAGTGCGCGGTCCCATCCCCTGGATCCGCGCCGCCGCGCGCCGCAGGTTGTGCTGGCCCGAAAGCTGGCGCGCCTCGCTGTCGTTGATCAGCAGGAAATCCCACGCGGCGATGGTTTCGAGCAGCTCTTCGCGGAAGTCGTGAATCCAGTAATTCATGGTGTCGCCGCCGGCCAGTTTCAGTTGCGGCATCTGCGACTGCACGCTGCGCTGCAACGCCGGCTGGATGTTGCCGAGCAGCAGGTACGGCTCGCCGCGGTAAGTCTCCGGCAGCTTGGGATTGAAATCGGCGAAGACGTTGAGGTCGGTGCGCAGGGTGGTGCGGTCGTTCATGTCGGCCGAATACACGCCCGACCAGAAAAAGGTTTTTCCGGGCACGCGTTCCAGGCCGGCGAGATCGATGTGGCGCGAAGCCAGCAATTCCACGTCTTCATCGGCGAAATCGTCGCCCACGATTCCCACCAGTTTCACGGGCGTGAAATAGGCGGCGGCCAGCGAAATATAAGTCGCCGCGCCGCCCAGCATGCGGTCGATCTTTCCATGCGGCGTCTCGACGCCGTCATAGGCAACGGAACCTACCACGATGAGGGACATGGCAACTGACGATTGTAGCAACCGCGCGGCGCGAGGCGAGGGTAGGGCGCGGCGGCAAAGGACGCCGGGGTCGACGGGGCAAGAACCGGAGAAGCGGCCAGCGGCGGCGAAGGCGCCGAAGCGCGACGCGGCGTCACCTGGCCGCCAGCGCCTGCAACTTCAGCACGGTGGCCCAATTGCGCATGGTGACCGCATCGCCCAGGATGCGGCTCACCTCGGCGGCCAGGGCACTCTCCAACATCCCATCCGGGCACCACAGATAAGCCGCGCGAGTGCCCAGGGCCAGCAGGCCGGGGCGCCAATCCCGTTCGGCGAGAGGCGTAAGCTTAGCCCGGTCCGCCGCGGTCTTCCAGACGGCCACCAGCAGGCGCGCCGGATCTGTGGCGGCATCGCCCAAGGAATTTTCCTTCACGATGGCGGCGAGTTCGTCCGCCGTAATCACGGTGACTCGCGAGGAGAAGCCGAAGCGCGCCACGATGGCCTCCTCGATGCCCGCCTCAAACCGCGCGGGTTTTTCGCGGCGCCCGGTGAACACCACGTTGCCGCTATTGAGCATGGTGGCCACGCCGGTGAATCCCAGGCTTGCGAACAGTTCGCGCAGATCGGCCATGGGGAGGCGTTTGGCGGTGCCGACGTTGATACCGCGTAAGAACGCAATGTGAGTGGCGGGCACGGCGTCTACTCCGGAAAAATGGTGCGGGTGAGATCTTCGGGCTTCTTTTCGTGGGAAGCCTGCCAGTATCCCACCGCGAAGGCCGCCGCCGCAAGAGTCCAGATGACCGCGGCTTCGATATCGATGGCGTGGCGAATCGCCAGCGCGCCGAGGCAGAGGCCCGTGCGGATCAGCCAGGCGTAGAAGTTCCCCAGCTTGCCGCGTCCCTTGCGCAGCAGGACCAGCGACTGCGCCAGCAGGAACGCGCAGCCGATGCCCAGCGAGCCGATCAGCCCGCGCAGGAAGTCCAGCGGCAGTGGCATGAATTCCAGTTTACGCCGTCGCGGCGGAACCGGGTGCCGTTGGTGGACCGGGCTAGTTCGGCCGGACTGGCTCGCGGAGGGGGGTTCCCGGCCCCGGCGGCATGAGTAAGGCGATCAGCACAACCACCAGCAAAACCAGCAAGGTCATCACGTCCGGATCCAGCATCGCTCTCTCTTTCGCCTACACGAATCCCGAGCCCGCGAAGCGATCAGAACGGCGTCGGAAGAGGAGGTGCGCTGCGCCTGGGTTCTACCTATGAGTCCTGTAGAGTACGTCCAGTATAGCACGGCAAGGGGACGATTCTCCTCTTCCGCAACGCGGTCAACGCGGCAGCGTAGCGCGGGCGGTGCAGTGAATGCCGATAAAAGAACGGATTGGCCGGCGTTCATCTGCTGAAGAGATAGCGAGACTCATGGGATTGCGCGACTGAGCTTAACTTTCTAATTTGTCGATCCGCTTCTCGTGATCTTCCAAGGTCTCGTCATGGGCGGCGGCGATGTTGGTCAGCCGGGTGATGGCATCCTTCACGCCCGCGGCGTACTCGGTCATGCGCTTCTCGAAATCCCGGTGCATACCGCTGAGTATTTCAAGGTGCATGGTTAGCGCCTGAATACGTTCGTCGAGGGTCATGCTACCTTCGCTGGCCTCCCCAACCTACTCTCAGCGTACCGCACAAGCGGGGCCGCGAGAACGATCTCCTGGCAACCGGCGCAAGCGGGCTGGTTTACCTGCATTTCAGAACGGGCAGCGGCGCGGCGGCCAGCGCACCCACCTTCTGCTTTTCCAGTTCGCCGTTCAGGTTGGCCGGATCTGCCTTCCGCCGATGGACGAGATGCGGACGGAACCGGAAATCGGCGTCCAGATCGTGCCGCCATCCACGGTCTTCCACAATCCTCCCACGGGCGTGCCCATGTAATAGACGGCGGCGTTGCCGGGAATGCCCGCGACGGCGGTGACGCGCCCGCCGCGGAAGGGTCCGATCTGGCGTCAGCGCATGGCGCGGTAGAGGCTGTGTTGGAATACTGCGCGGCCAGGGAGACGCAGGCGGCCACAACGACAGCGCAGGAATAGCGGAGCTGCATTTTCAAAATCTCTCCTACGAATCGGAAGGCCGGTGAGAAGGTGTAGTTGAAATCGCAGCGCCGGGGTCTTTGTAGTGTGGCAACCAGCTTGAGGCTGTCCCAGGCGGAGATGGTGTTAGTGGAGCCTTGTAAGTCGGGCTGTGATCCTCCTTGCCCGAATCCGGCACTTACCATCTGGTTACTCCGGGCAGCGGCGGGTTTTGCGCTGGCGTGGTCGATCTTTCGTGCCGCACGGCAATCCATCACGCTCGATGAGGCCGATACTTATCTCTGGTTCGGCGGCGGCAAGGAGGCCAGGTTCATCTGGTATCCGTTCCCCAATAACCACGTGCTCAACAGCCTGCTGATCTGGCTCAGCACTCATATTTTTGGGCTTTCGGTGCTAAGTGTCCGGGTGCCTGCCTTGCTCGGCGCGGCTCTCTACATATCCGTCGCTTACTTTCTCTGCCGGGCACTTACTAACAGGTGGCCCTTGCAATTCGCGGCCTTTATCTGCCTGGTTTACAACCCGTTCCTCCTGGATTTCCTGGCGGCCGCCCGAGGCTACGCCTTAGCCAACGCATTTCTGATGGCGGCGCTGGCCATTCCCGTGTGGCATGCCCGCACACGCCGATCGTCTGTGTCCGGCTCTGCGGCGCTGGCTTCGGCCGCCATCGGGTTGTCTTTTGTTGCGAATTTCGCGTTTGCCTTCGTCGATGCCGCGGCCCTCCTGGCCATCCTGATATGGGCCATCCGGCGGCGTGGACCGGGGTCGATCCTGCGCATCATCGGCTGCGCTACACTGCCGGTCCTGGCGGTCTCGTTCGGCGTGTGCGGTTACACCATTACCCACTACACCCGGGAGCATCTCTGGTACGGCGCGCGATCGCTCGGCGAAATGACCGAAAGCCTGGTGGACGCATGCCTGTATCAGCTTCCCGGATGGCTCGGATATCCGGGCGCGGTCCGGTCGGCGGGCCGTTATATCCTTATGGCGCTGCCAATCCTCTGCGCCTGCCGGTTGATTCCGGGTAGCCTGGATCGCACCTTTCGCCGGAATCGACAAACCATCGGAGCCGCGAGCGTGGCCGGAATCCTGGCGCTCGCCTTGGTGGCGCATTACCTGGAATTCCGGATTACCGGGCTTCCGCTGCCCCTGTCGCGAACGGCGATCTTTTTTCTGCCGCTAAGCACGTTGTTCGTTGTCCTGGTTGCCGGATCGCCCGCGCAGTTCCGTTTCATGCGCGTCCTGGGGCACGCCATGACCGGAGCGCTCCTGTTACTCGCGGCGCATTATCTGCTGTGCCTGCGATACAGCTACTTCAAAGAATATGCCCAGGCGGCGGAGGCCAAGGAGGTCTATGGCGTGCTCCTGCGGCTCCATCAGCGCTATGGGATTCGGGGATTCGTGGTGGGTGGAGAGTACGCCTCCCCGCTGAACTTCTATCGCCTCGCCAGGAAGGCGTACGAACTCCCGCGGTTTGAGGCGGCGCCGATACCGTACCCGCCCGCCCAGCCAGTCTACGTGATTCACGGGTCCTATTGGAAGCCCTTTATCGACGAGCATCGGCTGTTCGTCTTGTACCGCGGGGAAGTGTCGATGGTGGTCGTCGCCGTTCCGCCGGGCGGCGCCGTTCCGCTGGCGCCCGTTGCGCCGTGATCCGCTATCGCCTGGATGCGGGTGGTTTGGGTATGGCGGTGACCCAACTGGATTCGAAACCGGCGGGCAGGACGTCGCTGCGCACATCGAAGTACTCGAGCACGGCGGCGTGCGGATCCTTGCTGTCCAGCAGCAGGCGAACCACTGGCGCGGGTCGCTGGTGCATGGCGCCCGGATTCGGCATGACGGCAGCCGGACGCGCATCCGGCGCGGCCGCCAAAGGGCGCGGGGTTCCGCCGATCTCGACCGTCTCCGGCTTCAGCACCAGCCGTAGGACCTTCCGCGGCTCGTAAAAACGGCGCATCTCGAGGAGCCGCAAAGTGACGGCGGCTCCCTTGGGGACCAGCGTCCGGTGGTCCGCGCCGCGAATCGATTCGGTCAGCCGGGCATCGATTCTGTCGCCCGCCGCGGCGGTGGCCGGATCGATGCTCCGGGTGAAGGCCATCTGCAAGGGCAGGCCAGGCGGCAGTTCGCTCCCGTCCAAGGCCAGGGCGCCGCCGGCGGTCTCCACTTCAGGGGAGGTCCCGAAGCTCAACGTGGATTCTCCCAGGAACTCGTGGCAGCCCGAAAACACCGTGGTGTTGCGCGACTCCACGCCGTTGGCGTCCAGGATGTACAGTTCCACGCGGCCGGGCAGGAGGAAATCGGTATCGTGCAGGCGCAGGCGGCGGTAGTCCAAAGTCGAACTGGACTGGCATGAGCCGGTCTCCGGAGGCAACCCTTCGGTGTGCACCTCCAGGCGAACCAGGTCCGCGGTTTGTGGATCCACCAGGATCGCGCCCATATACCCGGTGATCACGCGGCTGCCGTTCCCGCTGTAAAAGTAGTGGCTCATCTCGTGGGGCACGTGGAACTCGAATCTCTCCAGTTGGCGGCCGGCCTCGGTGACCGGTCCCGCGTAGGAAAACGCCGTGTTGTCGGTGCGGAAGATGACCGTCAGGAAGGCGGAGAAACTGCCCGTGGAGACGGCCCCGGTGCCCACCATGCCGAACAGGCCGCGGTCTTCAAAATGGCTTTCCCCGACCCACGAGTACATCTCCGTACCGGCCGAGACCGCCACGTCCATCCGCAGGCGGTCGGAGGTGGCCAGAAACGTCAGCCTTCTGGAGGCGGGTTCACAGGGTTCGGAACGGCCGGAGCCGGGTTCGTACTGCTTGCGATCGATGGTTTCCGTGCACATATAACGCGGAAGGCGATCGACGGTGTTCAGGACCCTCTCGCTTACCCGCGCCAGCAGTTCGCCGGGTGCAGGCTGGGTCTGGGCACAGGCCACCGCGCAAACCAGGAGAGTCGCGGAACGCATCGGTAATAGCATAGCGTGGCGCTATCAGTGCGTCATGGAATAGATAATGTAGTTGATGTCGTAGCGGTAGGCCAGGGCGGTCATGGGTTCGGGGTAATAGGGCACGTCGGCGAATTCCCAGGCATCGCCCACGTCGGTATTAAAATTTACCGCCACCACCATGCGGTTGCGGTAGTCGTTGATGGCGCGCCAGGCGGGCGCGGCGCCTTCCGGCTGCACCACTTGGATGACGCCGCCGGGGCCGCGGCGCAGGTGGCGGGAGCCGGGAATGAAGGTGCGGTCCTTCTCCTGGATGTCGTAGAGGACGTGCATGACGGAATCGGATTCCTGGATGTCGGTGATGGGCTGGCCCGGCAGCACCCGGTCCATGGTCTGGCGGAAGATTTCCCACTGCTCGGGTCCCCAGAAATCGTCCACCACCAGGTAGCCGCCGCGCAGCAGGTATTCGCGCAGGCGGGCGATTTCGGCATCGGTGAGGCCCCACCAGCCGGTTTGCGTGGCGTAGATCCAGGGGTAATCGAAGAGGTTCGGATCGGTAAGGCGGAGATGGCGCGGGTCGCCCGTATCGATGCGGGTGAGGCGCTCGACGCCGGTGGTGAAGTGGTTGTCGGCGGCCGGCCAATCCACCAGCCACCAGCCTGAGCCCATGCCGTCGCGCGAGGAGCGGCCCCATCCGCGATGGAACTGCGGGAGATCGGTGTATTCCAGGCGGATGAAGTGGAACTCGGCCTCGCGGCGGGGCAGGGGAGCGTCGTCCATCCCGCGCTCGGGGACCCGCCCGTATTGGGCCAGCACCGCCAGGGCGGCGGCGGCGCACAGAATGGGCAGGCGGAGAGGCCGCATGGCTTTCGAAAGACCTGTTGGGACCATCATAGTCGATTGGCGCTACAATCGCGGATTATGGTGAAAGGCATCGAGCACACCGCCATCGCATCGCCGGACCCGGAACGGCTGGCCCAGTGGTACGTGGACGTCCTGGGCTTCCGCATCAACCACCGGTCGAAGAACAGCCGCACGGTATTCGTGAAGAGCGAGGACGGCTCAATGATCGAAATCATCGAAGCGCGGCAGGCCGCCGCAGGCGCCTTTCAGATGAACGACCCCGGCTTGCGCCACCTGGCGCTTACGGTAGAGAATTTCCCGGCCGCTTGCCAGGCCCTCGCCGCGCACGGCGTGCGGTTTCTGGCCGAGCCCTCCACCCACGGCGGCAACTCGCTAGTCTTCTTCGCCGACCCCGACGGCAACATCCTGCACCTGCTGCACCGCCAGACGCCGCTCGCGTAAGAGGCGAGGCAATCGCCGCGGAACGCCGACAGTGACAATCGTTCTGTGACAACCGTTCCGCTGAGCGGCGGTCACCGGGTCTGATAGAATACCCACCATGTCAGCACCCGCGCAAGCACTCGGCAATCCTCCACTCAAGAACGTGTGGACCGCCGCAAAGAAAAAATCCGAAGAGGCAGCGGCTAAAGCCAAGCCGCCCGAAACCTCCAAACTCGCCGAATTGCGAAAGACCAAGATGAAGGCGGACTTTGGAAGCGCCTTGGACGCCTGGCCCAAGAATTTTCCCAAATGGGACAAACTGTCCAGCGCGAAAACTACCATCGACAATACCATCAAAACCTACACCGACGCGATCAAGGCCTCGGCTCTGAGCGATGCCGTCAAGAACCCCATGCTGGAGGCCCTCAAGTCGATCAAAGAGAGCATGGCCAAACGCCTGGCGCAGGCTGAAACGCTGCTCCCGGATGACGCCGCCGTGAAGGCTTCCAAGGCGCAGTCTTCCGCCCCCGTTCACTGGAAAGCCGTTTCGTTTAACCTGGCCGCCAGTCTGAAGGACAGGGACGTAAAAACGATTCTGACGGTCCCGGATACCTTGCTGATTGAAGTTACAGCAGAGGTGGACGGCGATCTGTTCGAAGAAATGGAAAAGGATGGGGCACGGGCCGGCCGTATCCAGGAAAGCGCCAAAAAGAAGGCCGATAAAGCCGTGGACGAAATGATCAAGGCGATGGAAGCCATCGTCGCTTCCAAGCCGACCGATAAGGCGGCCGCCGAAAAGGCCGGCAAGGCGCTGTATGACCAGTTCCACACCTCGCTGGAAAAGGCTGGCAAAGAAGTAAACGCGGAGGTCGAGAAGCAGCTGGAAGATTTCAAGAAGGGCCAGAAGCGCCTCCTCAATTCCAGGATCAAGAGCGTCGGCAAGATCACCATCACGGGCACCTGCATGGTGGCGGCGGTCGCGATTTCCGCCGCCAGCCACGGCGCGTTCACGCCCATCGCCGCCGTGGGCATCGCGCGGGGCGGGATCGCCATCGCCCAGGAATGCGCCGCGCTGGCCTCCTCGTGCGACACGGTAGCCGCACTCGTCAAAGTCCAAATCGCCGCCCTCAAGGTGATCCTGGAGCAGGATCTGAAGGACCCGTCAGTCGCAACCAAGGCGAAGGAGACAGGGAAGGCCATCGGACTCGGTGTTCTCGCCGGCATCAGCGGGTTTAGGGGTATTCCAAGCATGGAAAACCTCAATAAAAACATCGGCCTGCATGAGACCAACATCGGGAAGCTCGATCTGAAGTCGCACGAAAATGCAAAGAAACTGACTGCGGCTATGACTGCGCAAGAGGAGTGGAAGAAGACCAACGCCGCGGCCCTCAAGGCGCTGCCGCCCGACAAAGCCTCCAAAGTCAAGGGCAAAATCGCCAAGGTCGATGAGCAAGTGGGGAAACTGGTCGCATTGGTGTCCAGAGTAAACGAGGCGGCTAACCGGGCGCATGCGAACCAAAAGTTGTTTGTGGAGACGCGGGACGCCATGATGCAAGGTCTCCCCAGTTGGATCAAGTTGGTCGATAGCGTGGCTTCCCTGGCGCTCGATGTCGGCCTCTCGATCGGAGACGCTTCCAGCGTGGTCGACGGGGCCGCCACCGTTATGCTGGCCTGCGAGCAGGAGATCCTCGGCGCCTGACCTCCATGCGGACGAACGCCGGTTCGTTTTTTTATCGGGCCGGCGTTCCTCCGCGTGTATCGGCGGACTGCAAGTCCCCTGCCGCCGTCCCGTCTCCCGCCATCGCGCAATCCGGCCACCAACCTTCCCGCGGGCGCTCCCATTCCGGCCTCAGCGACCCCGCCGCAGGGTCCGCGGCCTCTCCTTTCAGTGGCGCCGGAAGCTCGCCCTGCGGCGTAGCGTCACCCGCCCCGACGGAACCAGTCGGTCCGGATTTAGCGTTAAAATACCCTCATGCTCCGCCGCGAGTTTCTCGGTGCGGCCTTCGCCTGCCCGGTTGCCGATGCCCTTTGGGCGGCCGCCAGATTCGATCTCGCGGCCATCGAGCGGCCGCGCGTGTTGAAGGCCGCCGCGGGCTATCTCTCCGCGCCGCCGGTCACCGTAACCGCCTCGCATTCTCCGCGCAGCGCGGGAGGATTGCACGATTTCTTCTCCGAGGGCGATTACTGGTGGCCCGATCCGAACAATCCCAACGGGCCCTACATCCAGCGCGACGGTATGAGCAATCCGGATAACTTCGTCGAGCACCGCCGCGCCATGATCCGGCTCAGCCTGATCGTGCCGGCCCTGGCGGCGGCTTACAAGCTCACCGGCGATCGCCGGTATTCCACTGCCGCCGCGGGCCACTTGCGCGCCTGGTTCATAGAGCCGGCCACGCGCATGAATCCCAACCTCGAATACGCGCAAGCCATCCACGGCCGCTTCACCGGTCGCGGCACCGGCATCATCGACACCCTGCACCTGGTGGAAGTGGCGCGCGCAGCGGGGCAGATCGACCCGGCGCCCGCCGATCTGGACGGGGTGAAGCAGTGGTTCGCCGCGTATACCGAATGGATGACCACGCATCCCTACGGAATCGCCGAGCGGGACGCTAAAAACAACCACGGCACCTGCTGGGCAGCCCAGGTGGCGGCTTTCAGTTGGCTCACCGGCAACGCCGGGCAGACGGCCGATTGCCGCAACCGCTTCAAGACCGTCCTGATTCCCGGCCAGGAGGCCGCCGACGGCAGCTTTCCCCAGGAACTGCGGCGCACCAAACCGTACGGCTATTCGCTGTTCAACCTGGATGCCTTCGCCATCCTGGCCCAGACCCTTACGACGCCCTCCGGCAACCTGTGGAAGTGGCGGCTCCCGGATGGCCGCGGCATGGCCCGCGCGGTGGCTTACATGTACCCGTTCATTCTGGACAAGCGGAAGTGGCCGCTCCAGCCGGACGTGATGTATTACGACCAATGGCCGGTACGCCAGCCTTGCCTGCTGTTCGCCGGGCTGGCGCTCGACCGGCCCGAATACCTGGCGCTGTGGGGCCGGCTCAATCCCGATCCCACGGTCGAGGAAGTGCTGCGCAACTTCCCCGTGCGCCAGCCGCTTTTGTGGGTGTGAGGGCCGCTATTCCGTCCCTTGCGCGTTCCAGTTCTTGCGCTTGAAAACTTCGTGCATGAACATCAGCGAATTGACCAGGCCCTGGGCGTTGTTTTTCTGGTCGGCATCCAGGCCGGAGAAGATTTTGGCGAAGGCCTTGGTCTCCACTCCGCTCACCTGGGCTTCCAGTGCGGCAAAGCTCTTCACCGCCTGGTCGATCTCGTCCTGGCTCTTGCCGGCCTCGATCGCCGCGCCGATCTGCTCGCGGCTTTTGGCCATGCTCTCGCGCAGAGGCATCACTTCTTTCTGAGTATCGTCCATGATGCCCTTGACATCTTTCCTCTGATCTCTGTTCAGCTTCAGCATCTGGGCAAGCTGGTCGAGAGGCTCCGGACGCGACATGCCCATATCTCCCATCGGGGCGGAGTTGTTGCGGCTGCCGCCGCGCTGGGCCATCGCTAAGCCAGCCGCCAGAAACACGGTCCATACGATTTTCAACACCATAGAAATCTCCTTGTGTTCTCCGCAATCCCGCGCCGGGCGAACGGCCCTCGTCTTTCCGGGCCGCCCCGCTGGACGGGCGGATTCGCCGCCGCCCACCGGCGCGCGAGCGACTATTGGTTCTGACTCTGCCCGCGCCCTCGTCCGCCGCCGCGTCCGCCGGAGCTGAAGATATCGGCCATCAAGTCCCAGGCCTGGCTGGCTTTGGACTGCTGGTTAGGCTTCAGGAGCGCATAGATTTTGGCGAAGGTTTTGGCTTCCAGGCCGGTCATCTTGGCCACCTCCGCGGCGTAAGCGTCTTCGGCCTTCTTCACCTCGTCGTCGCCTTTGGAGTTCACCATCGCATCGGCGATCATCAGACGCGCCTTAACCACGGACTCGCGTAGCGCGGCGGCTTCCTCCCGCCCGGCGTCCATAATCGTCTGCGCCTGCTCTTTCTGTTCTTTATTCAACTTCAGTTTGTCGGCTACCTGGTCGAATCGGGATTGACGCTGCATGCGCATTCCGCCGCCCATGCCGCCGCCCCCGCCCATGTCACCGCCGCCCATACCGCCCCTGTCACCGCCCATGCCGCCGCCCCCGCCCATCCCGCCGCCGCCCATACCGCCCTGGGCGAAGGCCACTGTGGACAACAGGGCCGCCATAAATAAAAACCGTCTGAACATCAAGCCTCCTCAAGCCGCGCGGGCGCGCACAGGGCCGCCGCGCAACTTGGTCACCAAGCTGGTTTCCTAGATTAGAACACGATTCACCGCGCGGCGAAAGCGGGTTTCGGGTCCGATGGATCAGCTTCCGCGGGCGGCACGGCAGGCGCGGAACAAGCCTTCAGGCTGCCCCGTCTTTTTTCGCGGGATGGGAAGGATGGCCGCTCGCCCGGGCTTCTGCCGCGCGAACGCTTCAATGGTGACGGCTCACACCGCGTGGCGGCGCGTCCGGCCGAGGAGTTCCTCGGCGCGCTTCAGAACTTTTCCTTCGGCGGCTTCGCGGGTAGCCCCGGTGGAGCGCGCCAGGGCCGCTCCCGGCGAAACGTTATCGGCCTTGGAATGCCATTCGGCGCCCAGTCGGTAACTGGTCACCTTCACCGGCCACCCGGCCACTTCGAGTTCGCGCTCCTGAAATTCTTCGGCCTGCATGGTCATCCTTTCGCGGCGCTTGCCACGCCCTTTTCGACCGGCACGCCCACCAGGTTGCCCCACTCGGTCCACGAGCCGTCGTAATTGGTCACCTGGTCGAACCCCAGCAGGTACTTCAGCACAAACCACGTGTGGCTGGAGCGCTCGCCGATGCGGCAATAGGCGATCACCGGGCGCGAACCGTCGATGCCTTCACCGCCGTACAGCGCGCCGAGTTCGGCGGCCGATTTGAAGGTGCCGTCGTCGTTGCAGGCCTTGCCCCACGGGATGCTGCGGGCGCCCGGAATGTGGCCGCCGCGCTGGCAGGTCTCCGGCAGTCCCGGAGGCGCCAGAATCTCGCCCGTGAATTCCGCCGGACTGCGCACATCCACCAGGGCCGCGGCGCGCGCGGCCGAAGC
>JASHSS010000101.1 GCA_030038565.1 Bryobacteraceae bacterium | reverse complement strand
GTATTTCGGGGTTGTTCGGCAGGTCAATTGGGCGGATTGCCTCTGGGCGCGCAACGAGGCAGTATGTTGATATGTTCGCACATGCCAAGATCATCACCTCGCTTTATCTTCTGGTCGGATTGGATTGCGCAGGGCAGATAAATCCCACGCTCATTGGGCTGGGGTATGGTCTGCCGTCGCCCATCAACATTGCACCGGGGCAAATCATCAGGTTACAGGTGGCTGGATTGGCACTTGTATCCCAGGCCGTTCAGACGACGGCAACCGGCCTTCCTCTACCGACTCAACTCGGTGGCGTCTCTGTAACGCTCACGCAGACCGTCGGCGGCCAAACCACCTCGTATCCGCTACCCCTCGTTGATCTTTACCAGACGACAAAGTGCTCCAATTCTTCGGTGGGACCTGGCTGCCTCGACACCTTCATCACCATGCAAATCCCGTTTGAAATCGATGCTGTTGAGGTCGCCCCTCCAGCACAATTGGTGATCTCCCAAGGCGGCGCCGCGAGCAGCGCGTTTACGGTCAATCCCGTGAGTGACAATATCCACGTCATCTCGACCTGCGATGGGACGCTTGTGTTGCAAACGGCCTTCCCAAGCTGCCAACTGAAGGCGGCGCATTTGGACGGAAGCTTCGTGACACCAGCCTCGCCCGCGGTGGCCGGCGAGGTTGTGGTGGTCTATGCTTGGGGCCTCGGCGAGACCAACCCCGCCGTCACGACCGGGGCTGTAACCCCCACCCCAGCGCCCGTTCTTGTAGCCGCTCCTTTTTGGGCCGTAGACTTCGATTTCCGGCCAAACGCAGTACCGACGCCACCAGTGGCAAGAGTGGCGCCGCTGTTTGTTGGGCTGACTCCGGGACAAGTTGGGCTTTACCAGATTAACGTTCAGATTCCGGAGACCCTGCCCGCGATATCGGCTTGTTATCCGGCCAGGTACAACTCGAACGTCACGATTGATATCGGCGGCACGGATTCGTTCGACGGTGCTCCGATTTGCGTGCAGCCATCGCAGTAGTGCCGATCCGGCGTGGTGTAGTTTCCGAATGCCCGTCTACCAACCGCGAACATCGGCACACCGGAGTGTCGCTGTTCTTGCGATCTGGATGTTGACGATTGGGTTCACCGTCCGTCGATGCCCGGTCCGCCCATCTCTTCTGGCTGGAATAAGGATCGCGCATGGGAAACGGCGCGGCCTGCCGGAGCCAGACAGACCTGGCCTCATGCGTCGAGTGATCCCTACCGGCGCTTTCTTCGTCACGCGCCGATCTGGCGCCGCTCAGCCGCGAGAAAAGTAAGGTTGCCGTATGGCGCATTCGCTGCGGAACGCCCACTCGTGGACGCCAACACCGCGCGCGAAACAATGCTAGACTCGGGCCTATGGTGCGGAATGTTCTCCTCTGGATTCTGGCGCCGGCGGCAGCGCTGGCAGGCGATTTCAACGGAGCCTGGGATGGCGCGGTGGTGACCAACGCGGCGCGGGTTCCCTTTCGCATGGAGGTGTCCGAATCCCCGGCGCGGGTGTGCTTCTTCGAAGATACGGACCGGGTCTGTTCCACCTCGGCGCGCATCGAAAACGGCAAGCTGACGGCCAAGTGGGACTACCTGAACTCGCAGTTGACGCTGGCCTCGGCGGATGGCGCCCTTTCTGGCGACTACGTAAATCTGCGGACCAACCGCGAGTTGAAGATCGAAGCCCGGCCGCACCAGGCCGCCGCCGCGCCCGCGGAAAAGCCGGCGCAGTTTGGCGGCGAGTGGGAAGTCCATTCGGCCGCGCGGCCCGGGCCGGGCAACCAGTTGATCCTGCGCCAATCGGGCGCGGAGTTGAAGGGCACCATCCTGCGCATCGATGGCGACGACGGCACGCTGGTGGGCCAGGCCGACGGCAACCGCTTCGCCATTTCGCACTTCTCGGGCGACCGGCCCATGCTGCTCAAAGGGACGCTCCAGCCGGATGGCACCCTGGAACTGGAATCGGGGGCGCAGAAAATGGTGGCGCTGCGGCCGGCCGAGGCGCGCGCCCGCAACCTCGCTCCGCCGCTCGACCCGATGACCTACGCCCACGCCAGGAATCCCGACGAGCGCTTCCACTTCAGCTTCAAGGACGTGGACGGAAAGACCTACACCGAGGACAACTTCGCGGGCAAGCCGTACGTAGTGAGCATCACCGGAAGCTGGTGTCCGAACTGCCGCGACGAAGCGCCGTTCCTGGTTGAGCTTTATCGCAGCTATCACGGCAAGGGCCTGGAAATGGCGGCCTTCTGTTTCGAGGCCGCGGGCGACCCGGCTTATGCGCCGCTGCGCGCTTTCGTCCGCAAGTTTGCGATTCCCTACCCCGCACTGATCGCCGGCGAACCCACCGCCGGAGTGCTCAAGACCGCGGTGCCGCAAATCGAAAACCTGACGGCTTATCCCACCACCATTTATGTGGGCAAGGACGGCAAAGTGCGGTCGGTCCACACCGGCTTCCCCAGCGGCGGCAGCGGCGAGGAACTGGCGCGGGTGAAAGAAGAGATCCGCGGGACCATCGAGAAGATGATTGCGGAGAAGCCGGCGCGGTAGGCAGGCCGGGCGCCTCAGCCGAATTCGGGGCCGGCGAAGGCGAATTGCCAGCCGGGCAGGCCGTAACTGCGGCGCTCTCCTCGGCTCATGCGCAGGAACGGGCGCTCGATCGCGAAGCCGGCTGATTCCAGCCAGCCGAGCCATTCGGGCGAATGTTGCGGGACATCCAGCGCGAATTGCCGGCCGGCCTTGGCGCGCAGGCATTGCGACACCAGCGCCGCCGCGGCTTCCGCATCCGCGGCCACCAGCGGGCCGATCTGGCCGTAGAGGTAGCCGGGGCGGCCGAAGCAGTAGCCGTCCGGGGCGAGCCAGGCCAATTCCGGGGCACGGCGGAAAAACGAGGCCAGCAAACCGCCGCGATCGGCGCCGAAAACCGCGCGGTCGCGCGCGCACACCTCCGGCAGGTCGGCGGGATCCATCGGGCGGACCCGGCTGCCGGATGAGGGGAACTCTCCCTCGCGCGTCACGGCTTTCATGCGCACCAGCGGATACTCTTCCTGAAAGCCGTAGCGCCGGTACAAAGGTTCGCCCGCGGGCGTGGCATCCAGCCGGATGGGGAATTCGCCGCGCAGGCTTTCGAGCGCCCATCCATAAGCCGCGAAGCGATTCCGGCCCGCCGCGCCTGGGGATCGACCAGCATCATGGCGATCCAACTGAAGTTCTCGTAGCGCAGGAAAGCCGCGCTCCCCGCGACCGCTCCGTCGCGCTGGGCCAGGCAGCCGGCGGCCCCGGGCAGATCCACGAACGCGCGCCAGTCGTCCTCCACCTGGTTCCACCGGCATGCCCGGCAGAGGCGCAGGCCGGCGGGAATATCGGCGGGGCCGAAGGGTCTCAGCGACAGGCTCATGGCGCGCCGGTCCTCAGCGCCGCCCGAGGCGCCCGTAGGGCTCGATTGCGCCCACCAAAGGCGCGGCGTACGCGGCGAAGCCCGGCGAGATCTCCGCATGGGCAGGGGTGCGCCACTCCGCGGGGAACTTCTTTTCGGCGAAAGCCACGCGTTCCAGCGGAGCGCAGGCGGTCGAGGCGCAATAGACCGGCCCCGGCTCGCGGACCAGGGTGATCATCACGCCCGATGCCCCGGCTTGGGCAGCCGCAACGGCGGCCTGCCCGCACAGGCGCGCTTCCTCCCAATCGACCGGCGAGGGGTAGGCGAGGCTGGCGCGGCCCAGCAGTCCGGGCTTCTCGCTGCGGGTCTTCAAGTTTAGCTTCTGGGCGGTCAGCATCGCCAGCCGGTGTCCCAGGTTCATGGCCAGTTGGCCGCGGGAGCCGGCCCGCGAATCGGCGCCGAAAGGTTCGCCGTGCTCGTCGAGTTGGCCTTCACAGACGGCCACGACGCAACGGGCCAGGCGCCGGTAGACGCCCTCGACGTCCCCCAGCAGTTGGTCCAGCGGCAGCGGGTCCTCCGGAAAATAAACCAGATGCGGCGCGTCGTCCGGCTCGCGGCGCGCGAAGGCCGTGGCGGCCACGATCCAGCCGGCATCGCGGCCCAGCACCTCGACGAATTCCACCTGGCGCGGGAGGGCGCGGTTATCGGCCCCGATGTCGCGCACGGCGCAGGCGAAGAAGCGCGCCGTGGTGGGGTAGCCGGGGGAATGGTCGGTCTCGGCCAGGTCGTTGTCGATGGTTTTGGGAATTCCGATGACCTGAAGCTCATAGCCGGCGTCGCGGGCGGCGCCCGCGATTTCCCACGCCGTCCGCATCGAGCCATTGCCGCCGGTGTAGAAAAAGTAGCGCGCGTTGCGCGCGCGGAAGACGGCCAGAATTCGCTCGAAGTCTTCGGCGGTGGCTTCGCGGCGCGCCGTTCCCAGGGCCGATGCCGGGGTTCGCCCGACCGCCGCGAGCGCCGCTTCATCGATC
>JASHSS010000100.1 GCA_030038565.1 Bryobacteraceae bacterium | reverse complement strand
CGGTAGTTACCGCCCCAGGGGGCCTCCCGCCTTTCTCATTGCAAGCAACAAACGCTTGCAAAATCAAAAACTTAAAGACGAGGAGAACCCACAATGACGAAGCAATCCCTGTTGTTCATCGGCGCCCTGGCGCTTTCCACCGTAGCTTTTGCCAGCTCGAAGTCCTACGACGTCCTGCTCACCGCTCCCACCCAGGCGGGCAGTTCCCAATTGGCCGCCGGCATGTATCGCCTGCAGGTGCAGGGATCCAACGCCGTCTTCACGAACATCGACACCAAGCACTCGTTCGTGGCGCCGGTGAAGGTGGAAACCACCAAGAAGCACGAACAGACCGCCGTCGAAACCAAGACCGACGCGGGCAGCGCGCGCATCACCTCAATCGATCTGGGCGGCTCCAGCGAGACCCTCGAATTCGGCGAGTAGTTCCCCACGGGTTCTCCATCGGGAGAGGCGTGGCGCCGGACGCCTGCCTCTCCCGGTTTGCAGTTATCTCCCCGCCTTGTCCGGAATCCTACAGAGCATCAGGCTGGCGCCGGCATTCCCCGCGGGAGCTACAGGCGCGTCCCACGCCACACTGAACGTCATCAGGGCGGCTATAAACCCAGGATCTTCCGCACGCGGGCCGGCATAACCTCACTCGGCATCCCTGCGTCCTGTGTAGAATATCCATATGGCGCGTCCGGGCCGCCGGCTCTTGAACCGCCATTATTTCTGGGTGCAGGTACAATCCTCGCTTGTCAACGACAGCTCATCAAAGGTTCCACTCCGCGCTCGAAGCGCTGATCGACAGAGTGAAGCGGGACCGTTCCGTCTTGGCCGCCATCCTCTGCGGCAGCCTGTCGCACGACACGGTCTGGGACAAATCCGATATCGATCTGGTGCTGGTAACGATCGACGACAAGAAGACTGCCGACGAGGGCCTCGCTCTCTACGCCGAAGGGATCAACGTGCACGCGGTGCTGATGCCGCGGACGGAGTTCCGCCAGACCGTGGAAGGTTCCGTCCGCAATGGCTTCCAGCACTCCTTTCTAGCCAAAGGGCGTCTGCTCTACACCCACGACGAAACCATTGCCGGCCTCTGCGAGCAGTTGCAGGTGATTGGCGAACGCGATATCCAGGTCCAGCTTTTGAACGCCGGCGCCCACGCGCTGCCGTCGGTTTACAAGGCGCACAAATGGTTGCGCACCCGCGGCGATCTGGAATACACGGCGCTCTGGATTCTGTACGCCGCGAACGCGCTGGCGAGGATCGAGGTGCTCAGCGCGCGCCTGCTGGCCGATCGCGAGGTTCTTCCCCAGGCATTGCGGTTGAATCCCGAATTCTTCAAGATCGTCTACACCGATCTTCTCAACACGAAGAAGACCCGGAAAAACGTACAGGCGGCGCTCGATGCGATCGACGCTTACCTGGCAGAGCGCGCTCCGGCGCTGTTTGGCCCCGTCACAGACTATCTGCGCGAGGTGGGCGAGGCGCGCTCCGCAACCGAAATCGACGAGCATTTCAAGCGCAACTTCGGCATCCCCAACGTCACCGGGATATGCGAGTACCTGGCCGACCAGGGGTTGATTGGCAAGGCGCCTCTGCCCGTCCGGCTTACCAGGAAGAGCAACGTAGACGTGGAGGAGCTGGCATTTTTCCATTCCAGCAAGGCGCCCGATGTCTGGTAAGGCGGTTCCTACCCGGCCCAAGCCCGCCGCGCGAACCACCCTCGCGGTTCAGGGAACCCGCGTCCATAATCTGAAGAATGTTTCCATCGAACTGCCGCGGGACCGGCTCATCGTGATCACCGGACTTTCCGGCTCGGGCAAATCGAGCCTCGCCTTCGACACCATCTACGCCGAAGGCCAGCGGCGATACCTGGAATCGCTATCCAGCTTCGCCAAGCGTTTCGTAACCCAGATTGCCAAACCTGACGTGGACTTCGTCTTCGGGCTCTCGCCGGTGATCTCCATCGAACAGAAGACCATCGGCAGCAACCCACGCTCCACCGTCGGCACCATGACCGACATCGCCAGCTATCTGAACCTCCTCTTCGCAACGATTGCCGAACCCCACTGCCCGCGGACCGGCGAGGTTGTGTTCAGCCGGAGCGCCAGCCAGATACTGGAAGCGATTCTGTCGCTGCCCGCCGGCGCGGCGATCGAAATGCGAGCGCCGGTATTCAAGGTCTACGGCGAGGAGTTGGACTTCGTATTCACCGAGATCCGCAAGAAGGGCTGCCGCCAGATCGTGGTGGATGGCAAGCGCGTGGACATTTCGGACGAGCTTTCGCTCGACGAAGACAACGTGCGCTGCATGGATGCGGTGGTAGACCGCTTTGTGGTGGGGCCCGCGCACGAAAAGGCGATCAAGGCGGGGATTGCCGCCACGCTCCTGGTGGGTGACGGACTCATGCGGATCGAGGTTCTCGAGGGCGTCACCAAAGCTGAGGCCGAACGCTTCTACAAGGCCCTCTGTAGTCCCGCGCATCATTTCGTCTACGGCGGGATCGCGCCCGAGTACTTCATGTTCAATAACCCGGAGAGCGCCTGCCGGACTTGCAACGGACTCGGCATCCATAAAATCACCCATCCGGACCTGCTGATACCCGATCCGAAACGCAGTCTCCGCGGCGGCTGTTTCGTGCGCGAGGCGTACAAATACAATCCGGACACCTGGGACGGCCGTATCATATATAGCCTGTCCAAGGCGCTGCGATTCTCGCCGGATACCCCGTGGGAGAAGCTGCCGGAACCGGTACGCAACACCATCCTGTACGGCCTTGACGGGAAGAAACTGGCGACTTCCCTACCCCCCGATGCCAAGGTCAAGCGCGATGAATTCCAGGGCCACGAAGTGGGCTTTCACGGAATCGCGCGGCGCATCGAGAGGAACTACCGGCGCTACCGGCAGCGCGGCGAAGCCAACTCCGGGATGGAGGCGTGGCTGGACAAGGTGATGGTAGAGCGGACCTGCCCCGATTGCAAAGGATCGCGGCTTCGCGCCACCCGGCTGCTTTTCACCATCGCGGGTAAGACGATTCAAGATGTGGGCAATCTCCACTTCGACGAGCTTCACAGCTTCCTCGGCGCCCTCAAACCCTCAGGCCGTGGCCGCGACGCAGGCCGCCAGGTGTTGAACGAAATCCGCGGACGCCTGGAGTTGCTCCTGGGAATCGGGCTGGACTATTTGAATCTCAACCGCCGCTCCGGGACGCTCTCCGGCGGCGAATCGCAGCGCATCCGCCTCTCCACGCAGATCGGGTCGGGATTGATGGGCATGCTGTATGTCCTCGACGAGCCCAGCATCGGCTTGCACCCGAAAGACAACGTCAAAATGATCGCCACGCTCGAAAGCCTGCGCGACATCGGCAACACGGTAATCGTAGTCGAGCATGACGAAGACACCATCCGGGCCGCGGATCATATCGTCAAGATGGGCCCCGGGCCGGGTGTACACGGCGGACAGGTCGTGGTGCAGGGCACTCTCGACGACGTGATGGCCTCCAAAGCGTCGCCGACCGGCCAGTTCTTCTGCGGCAAACGGTCCATCCGAACGCCCGGGCAGCGCCGCCAAGGCAACGGCAGGACGCTCGTCGTGCACGGCGCCCGCGAGAACAACCTGAAAGGCGTAGACGTCGCCTTTCCCCTCGGCAAGTTCATCGCCATCACCGGCGCATCCGGGTCGGGGAAGAGCACCCTCATCAACGAGATTCTGTACAAGGCCCTGTGGAAGCGGCTGGTGGACACGCGCACCCTGCCCGGCGAGCACGACGGCATCGAAGGCGCCGAACACGTGCACAAGGTGGTCAATATCGACCAATCTCCGATCGGCCGCAACAGCCGCTCGAACCCTGCCACCTATATCGGCTTCTACGATGCCATTCGCGAGCTTTTTGCGGCCGCGCCGCTCTCCGTGGAACGGGGCTACAAATCGGGGCGGTTCAGCTTCAACGTGAAAGGCGGCCGCTGCGAGGAGTGCCAGGGCGAAGGCGTAATCACCACGCAGCTCTATTTCATGCCGGATGTGGAAGTGACTTGCGGAGTCTGCAAGGGAGCGCGTTTCAGCAGTGAGACCCTCGATGTCACGCTCCGCGGCAAGACGATTACCGATGTTCTCAACATGTCCATCGAGGAAGGCGTGGCGTTCTTTGCCGCCGAGCCTGCCATCGGCAGGAAGATCGAGGTGCTGAGCCAACTGGGCCTCGGATACCTCACGCTCGGCCAATCTGCCACGACGCTTTCCGGCGGCGAGGCGCAGCGCGTCAAAATCGCGGCGGAGCTTTCCACGCTGCAACGTTCCAAGCACACGGTCTATATCCTCGACGAGCCGACTACCGGCCTGCACCTCTCGGACGTCGAGCGTCTCCTGGAGTGCCTGAACCGGCTCGTGGACGCGGGGCATACGGTGATCGTTATCGAGCACCACCTCGACGTCATTAAGACCGCGGACTATGTAATCGATCTCGGGCCGGAAGGCGGGCACGCCGGCGGCGAGGTGTTGGTGGTGGGCACGCCGGAGAAAGTCGCCGCATGCCCGGCTTCGCACACCGGCCGGTTCTTGAAGGCGCGGCTCGCGTAGGCCGGCGGGCTGGTGCCGGTAACAGGCACGTACGCCACCAGGCGCACGACGAACGCGCCGCGCCGGAACGTCACGCTCCGGCCGTAAGTCCCGGGGCCTCCGACGGTTCCGGTAGACATCCGCCACCGCTTCCAACCCCCCATTGGCGCAAGCTCGCCATGAGCGTGCGCCGGACGCCCGCCCGCAGCTACGCCCGCCGCCCCCAGGTGGTCGTGATCATGCTGATCGTGGTGGTGATGATGATGAACGTGGCCGTTGTTGCATCCCGGCCAGGACGCTTGAGTTCGGGGTGCGCTGAACCAGGTTTAATTTTTCCCTCGTTTAGACTACCCATGGCGTACAAAAACAGCGTCCGCTTAAACTGACCTCCACCCAACGGGACGCTAAGGGCGCCGCGCCGTACCCGAGAGTTTCCGTTCGGGAATAAAGACTTAGTTCTGGCCAAACTGACCCGTGTGCTATTCCCGTACGGTAACATTTAGCCTCCTAGATCGGATTTAAGAACGAAATGTTCCCGCTCGGGAATTTTTGTGACACTTTGAGGCCAGGGCGGGCTATAATATTCCCGTACGGTAACTTTTGGTTTCGGGGCGGGCCCTTGAGGTACACCACAGCGGAAATCGGGAAAATGATACGGGAGACGCGGAAGAAACTCGGCGTCACCCAGAAAGCGCTCGCCCTCACCTCCGGAACGGGCCTGCGGTTCATTATCGAGTTGGAGAAGGGGAAGGAAACCTGCGAGATCGGCAAAGCGCTCACCGTTCTGAACACACTCGGCGTTAAGATGACGCTCACGCCGCCCGCGGCGGCCACGCAACAAGGATCAGGCGATGGCCCGCACGCTTGATGTCTACCTGCACAGCGACCTCGGCGGGCATCTGACGCAGGACGATGACGGCGGCATGAGCTTTCAGTATGCCGAGAGCTGGCTGCAAAGGGCAGGGGCCGTCCCACTGTCTCATTCCTTGCCGCTGCGCAAGGAGCGCTTCCGCCGCAAGGAATGCCGCGGTTTCTTTGCCGGCATTCTGCCGGAAGAGAGCAAGCGCGAAATGATCGCGCGCAATCTCGGCATCAGCGCGCGCAACGATTACGCCATGCTGGAGCGCATAGGTGGCGAATGCGCCGGTGCCGTGACCTTCCTGCCGCACGGCGAACCGATGCCAGACCGGCATTACGGATATCGCGACCTATCAGATGACGAACTTGCGGCCATCCTGAAAGAGCTTCCGCGGCGACCGCTGCTGGCTGGAGAGGAGGGCATCCGGTTCTCGCTGGCAGGCGCCCAGGAAACTCGCTGTTCGGGTAGAAGGGGGCACCATGAGTCTCCCGCTCGGCGGAGCCCCGAGCACGCACGTTCTCAAGCCGAACGTTGAGCGATTCGAAGGCGTAGTCTTTAACGAGGCGTTTTGCATGCGGTTGGCCGCCGCCGCTGGCCTTCCGGCGGCCGCCGTTGAGAGCCGCGAGGTCGGCGGCATCAGTTACCTGCTGGTCGAACGCTACGACCGTCATCATCGGCCCGTGCCAGACGGAGCGCCGGTCGTCGAGCGGCTGCACCAGGAAGATTTCTGCCAAGCCCTGGGCATCGTCTCCGAGCAGAAATACCAGAAGGAGGGCGGACCGTCGCTTAGACAGTGCTTTGCCCTATTGCGCGATGTGTCGAGCGTCCCGGCGATCGACGTCGCACGCCTGCTCGATGATGTCGTTTTCAACTATGTCGTCGGCAACAACGACGCCCACGGCAAGAACTTTTCGCTGGTGTATCGACCGGGCGGCGCCGGCGAGATCGAGGTACGGTTGTCGCCGCTTTACGATGTGGTCAGCACGATCTATTACTCCGAACTAAGACGTGACATGGCGATGCGGATCGGCGAACAGTATTCCTCCGAGAAGGTCACGCGGCGGGATTTTGAGAAGCTGGCCGATGATGCCAAACTCGGAAAAGCGCTGGTGCGGGCTCGGCTGACCGAAGCAACCGAGCGCGTGGTCGCCGCTCTGGCGAATGTTCCCGCTACCAGTCCCGTTGCGGAAAAGGTCGCGGACCTGATCCGGCACCGGGCTGAGATGGCGCTCGAGGAGTTTCGGCGCCGCTGACCGAACCCCATTGATCTTGGCGGGCCCGTGCGATCGATCTTCTCCGAGCCGGATAATCTGAGGTCAGGCATTATCTCGGTTCCGGCTCCCGTTTACGCCCCCCTTTGACGTGACTCTTGGGCGCCTGGAGTTTCATGACGACCCTGGCCAGATGGTCGGGCAAACTGTGACACGAACCTGGGTCCCGGTGAAAAATTGGCCTACCCTTCGGGTTGCCGTCAAAATCCTTCACTCGTTTTCAGGATCGGAGCCGCCGCATCCAGATTCGGATGCTTCAAATGAAATCCCGAGGCATCCTGATACGCCTTTGCAAGCGCAATGACCTCCATCTCCTTAAAAGGTCGCCCGTAGAACGTCAGCGCAGCGGGCGACCCGGAATCCTGGAATCCGTGCGGCACGCTGATCGCCGGATACCCCGCGATATTCGCCATGTTGAAGTGCCGTCCAGCCGCACTCTGCTGGAACCCCCCACGGCCGGCGCCTCGGCCTGCCGTGGGAGGCGTTGCGGCAGCGCCTTCGGCCGGAGCGCCAGCCGCGCCGCCACGGCCGCCACGACCTCCACGGCCACCACGTCCACCGCCGCCGCCCGAATTCGCGGGCACGAGATAGACATCCACATCGGCGGTCGCCTCAGCCAGTTTGGCCATCATCATGGCCCGCGCGCGCTGGGCTTGCAGATACTCCACGGCCGGCATCAAACGGCTCGAGCGAAAGCTGGCGGCGCGGCCCGGATTGGTCATCTGCTTGTCGCGGCCGGAGCGAATCATCTCATCGAAAAACGCTCCCGATTCCACGTTGAAGCCGCCTGAATCGGCGGCGCCTTCCGGGGTCTTCACTTCAATCAGCTTCACACCCAGCCTCTCAATCTGGGCGATGGCCGCCTCATCGAACTTCTTCGCCGCCGGATTGGTTGTCTCATCAAACGCGGCCTTCAAATACCCCACGCGCAACCTGCGAATATCGATGCGCGGGCGCCAGTTGAACGGCAACTCGGACACGCTCAAATCGCGCCCATCGGGTTTAGCGATCACGCTCATCACCATGGCGCAATCCTCCGCATAACGGCACAGCGGGCCGAGCCTGTCCTGGGTCCACGAGAGGGTCATCACGCCGTAGCGGCTAATCCGGCCGAAAGTCGGGCGCAGGCCGGTAACGCCACAGCGCGCGGAAGGACTGAGAATCGATCCACTCGTTTCGCTGCCAATCCCGAAGGCTACCAGCCCCGCGGCGGTTGCCGAAGCCGGTCCCGCCGACGACCCGCTTGACCCTTCCGACAGATTCCATGGATTCTTTGTCTGCCCGCCAAACCACTGGTCCCCCTGCGCCAGTTCGCCGGTTGCCAACTTGGCCAGCAGGACGGCGCCGGCGTCGCGCAGGATCTCGACCACGCTCGCCTCTTCTTCGATCATCTGATCTTTGAATGCTCCCGAACCCCATGTCGTCTTATAACCCTTGACCGCAATGATGTCCTTGGCGCCCCACGGAATGCCGTGCAGCGGCCCGCGATGGCGGCCGGTCTTGATCTCGGCATCCGCCTGCTTCGCCTGAGTAAGGGCAAGGTCGTCGAGAAACGTCACCACGCAGTTGAGCTTCTCGTTATAGCGGTGGAGGCGCGCCAGGTACATTTCGGTCAATTCCAGAGAGGTCACCTGGCGTGTGCGAAGCAGTTGCGAAAGCTGCGTGATGGGCCAGAAAGCGACCTCTTCCAGATTGGCCGGCCGCCTGACCTTCGGCGTGCTGAACCGAACCGGAAGCTTTACACGGTTCACCTTCATACCCGGCACGAGCGGGCTGAAGTAAAACGGCGGCGCCACATCGTTGGCAATATGCGTCTTGCGCAACTCTTCGTAACGGGTCAGGCTTTGATTGGCCGCCTGGAGCAACGCCTTCTGCTCCTCTTCGGTAAACGTCAGACCGGAAAGCGCCAGCGCATCCGCCAGCATCGGTTGCGTAATCCTCTGCGCTCCCTCCTGCTGAACCTGCGTCCAAAGGACGCCCGGCAACAGCGTGCCTCCCAGCCCCACTCCGGAAAAAAAGCCAAGGAACCGCCGCCGGCTTTCTTCAGTTGTTCTCACGTCGTGTCTCCTTATTTATCGCGAGCGCGTCACAGGGGGCTCGTTTTCGTCTACAGGGATTGTGTTGAACCATTGTAAACGCAACTACTCGCGAACGTCCTGAGACCGTCCTGCAGCAGCAGGTTGACCATGTCGCGGCCGGGGCCATCACGCGCACCCCGGCTTGACGCGGCCCGCGGCGACTGGGGACACTCAAGTGTCGGCCAGGTGGATCGGCCTGCGGCCGATTTCACGCGGCGGCTGATCACTCTGGACATCAAGTTGTTCCTTTGGAGGGCGGGATGAGAGGGATCATTGCAGCGGCAGCCGGCGCGGCCGCGATTCTGGGTGTTTTCCCGAGTGGGGCGCAAACGCCGGACAAGCCGGCCTGGGAAGTCGCATCCGTCAAGCTGAACACCAGTTGCGGCGGACGCGGCCGGGGCCTGACGTCGCCGCCGTCTCCTGGAAGGCTGAACATGGAGTGTAATACCGTCGAAAACCTGATTATGGTGGCTTACACCATCTTCCAGAACGGTGCCAGCCCCAACATGAAGCGCATACCGGTCACCGGAGGACCAGGCTGGGTTCATTCCGATCTCTATGCCATCAACGCCAAGGCGGAGGGCGACGCGCCGGTAGCCCAGATGATGGGACCGATGTTGCAAGCGCTGCTGGAGGACCGGTTTAAGCTCAAGGTCCATCGCGAGACCAGGCAGGGGCCGGTTTATCTGCTGACTGTGGCGAAGGGCGGTTCGAAGCTTCAGCCCACCAAGGAAGGAAGTTGCATTCCGCTGGACATGAATCATTTGCCGGGGCCCCCCGCACCGGGCCAACCCATGCCCAATATCTGCGGCAACCAGCAGATCCGGATGCTCAACGGGAAGAGCGTCACCATGAAAGGGGTTGGCCTTTCCATCGCGGATTGGAGCGGCGGTATGCTTTCGGATCTGTTAGGACGGCCGGTGATCGACAAAACCGGACTGGAGGGAAAATTCGACATCGAAATGGAAATGGCGCCCGATAGCAGCATGCCCATGTTCCAGGGAATGGCGGGCCGCGGAGGTCGCGGGGACGGGGGCGGCGACGCGGGAGCCGTGCCAACCGCACAGGATCCCGAGGGGCCGACCATTTTTATGGCTCTGGAAAAGCTCGGATTGAGACTGGAGCAGGCCAAAGGCCCCGTGGATACGCTGGTAATCGACCACGTGGAGAAACCCACGGAGAATTAGTTGAGGGGCTCGGCGAGTTGAAGCGTGGTGGCCGCGGGGTGCCCTGCTGGAGACCAGCGATGGACTGGCCAAAGGGCGACCGACGCGCTTCCCGGCAGGCTGGAATTTGCACTACCCCTGGTGCGCGCTGCGCGCCCGGCGCTCTCGCAAGCCGCGAGCCACTTCCGTAATCGTGGGCAGCAAGGAGACGAAAACGATCAGCAGGATGACGATATCAAAATAGCGCCGGA
>JASHSS010000099.1 GCA_030038565.1 Bryobacteraceae bacterium | reverse complement strand
TGGAACGCCTGGCCGGGGAGATTGGCGCCCTGGGATCCCAGATCGACACGCAGCCGGTCCCGGAAAACGACTTGATCCTCCGGCGCCTGCGCGACGAAGATACCACCCTGGAGGCGCTTTTGGATTGCGACCACCGGCTCGTGGGCCAGGCTGAACTGTTGCGATCCATGCTGGCGGCCCACGACGCCGCCTGGATGGTTCAGAATCTGCCCGCCATCCACGAAGGCCTCCATGCCATCGCGGAGACATTGCGATCCCGCCAGGGTATCCTGCTGATTCCGTAGCGCGGGCCGCGGCAGGCTGAGGGTCTGGCGATTCGCCAGCCGCGCCGCCCGCGGGGGCGTCTACCCGAGAATCCGGCTCATCCACGGTCCGACGATCCGGCTGCCGTCCGACGGCATCTGGTGCCTGCCCTCGATCAGGTGAAACTCCACGTCCCCCGCGCGCTGCCGGAGCCGCTCCGCATAATGCCCGGTGACCGCGGGAGGATAATACTCGTCGGCGCGCCTGGCGATGTGCAGGACGGCTGCCTGCACAGGGTGGTACGCGCCATTCTCCCAATCGCCCGGCAAGCCGCCGCAGATTCCGATCACGCCGCGGACGGCATCCGGGTAGGTCGCCGCGAACCGGTAGTTCAAGGCTACCGACTGCGAGAAACCGGCCAGCAGCCTCCGCTCCGGAGGGATGCCGAATTGGCGTCCGGCCTCGCCCATCGCCTGCAACACCATTTCGTGATGCAGCCGGATCGATTCGGCCGGATGCCGGTTGGTGATCCAGCCGTATCCCACATCGCGCGTCCCCGGTCCCAGGAAGAATTGATTCGGCCCCTGCAGAGACACCATCACCGGCGGACTCGCGAACAGCCGCCGGGTGAGCGGCAGCATGATCTCGGGATTGGCCCCGAAACCGTGCAGCGCCACCACCAGCGGAGTGCGCGCATCCACGGCGGCCGGCGCAAGCAGCAGATAATGGCAGTCCAGCCGGGCGGAAAAACTGCACTCTACAACCTCACCCATTTCCTCTCGGTTTTACCACGAAGCGGAATTGTCAGCCGGCTCTTGTCTTTCTCCGCGCTTCCTCCGCGGTCTCCGTGCCTCCGTGGTGAATACGCCGCCCGAGGGGATCCTCCCTCCGTTCAGGCAGCGTCCGGATTGCGCGGATTCCACTTCTCCGCCGTTTGCCGCCGCGCCGCGCGGAAGGAGGGGGAGTCTTCGTGGCCTTCCACCATCACCACCTCCACCGCGCGGGCCAGCACGTCGGCGGGCGGCGGAGCGAGCTTATCCACCCAGGTGATTACGATCTGGTCGTAATCCGTTCCGGCCGGGACCGCCGAGAGCGGCGCGGCGACCAACCGGCGCGGCTTCCCGCCTTGCGCCTGGCCGGGGAACACCGCCACCGAGCCATTGGTAAGAGCCAGCAGCATCTCTTCGGAATAGAGCGGGCGGCGGGCGGGTCCGCCACCCAGCGCAATACCGGCGGCTTTCCGCAGCGCTTGGCGTGGCGCGGCGCCATTGGGGGCCTCGAGCAGAAGGCGGATGAGCGCCTGCTTCCACAGCCGCCGGAAGACTGCCCCGCTCGAAACCGCCCGCGCCAGGAACCGCAGGTAATTGACTTCCAGGATTTCCTCGAGCTGGCCGGCGGTGAAGTAGCGTGAGGAGGTGGCGCGATGGCGGTGTTCCACCACCGCCCCGGCCACGTAGACGCTGGGCCAGCCGCGCTGCCACGCGCGGTAACCGATATCCAGATCCTCCACGTAGGCCGGCGCGTAGGCTTCATCCATGCCGCCCAGAGCGCGCAGCAGGGCGCCCTGGTACAGCGAGCAGCCGCCGCTGCCGTAGAGCACGTAGCTGAAATCCTCTCCGGGAAGCGGCTCGTCGCAGCGGATTGGAAAATCCACCGGCGATTCGTAGCGCATGACGGCCTTGCCGGTCTCTTCGCGCCGCACGCCGGGCGGGAAGCGGATCTGCGCCGTCGCGCAGAAGAGATCGGGAACCCGCTGGAAAGCCTGCCACAGCGCGGCGAAGAAGCCGGGTTCCAGGAGCATGTCGTTATTCAGCAGGCAGATGTGCGAATGGCGGGCCTGCCGGATGCCGCGATTGACGGCCACCGCGAAGGACAAAGGGGCGGGACACACTTCCACCCGGACCTGGTCCCACTCGGCCCGCAGCCAGGCTTCGGTGCCATCCGTGGAGCCGTTGTCCACCACCAGGATTTCGTGGGCGAAACCGGCCAGTTCGCGCACGATTCCCGGCAACTGGGCGGCCAGCAGGTCGCGGCCATTGCGGGACGGTATCACCAGCGAGATGCCCGGCGCGGAGGTGGTCCCGGGCGCGGGCATGGCTTTGGCGCGCCGCCAGCGCGGGCGCAGCAGGCCGGCCAACCGCGCGGCCTTGTACCAGAGTGCGACTTGAGAATCGGGAAGCAACGTCAAATCAGCAGATGGCGGTGGAGCGGCGCTCCGCCCGCCCCGCCTGCGGACGAGGCCTGGCGCCACAGTTCCAGGGCCTGCAACGCGAAGACCGCCGATACCGGATTCACATGCGGCAGCATGGCCCCGCACTGGCGGCCGAAATAAAACCCGCCGCCGGGAGTTTCGAATTGGATCAGGCTCGAAGCTTCCAGCGCGGCCGCCTCCCGATCCAGCCGCGCGGCGCCGGCCCAATCGGCATACAGGCGGATGCGCAGCAACTGCGCGTACACATCCGAGCGGACAAACTCGGGCGCCAGATCTTTCAGGTAGCAGGCCGCCCGGAGGATGCCTTCGGCGAGAGCCGCCGCACAGCACGGCTCGCCGGCCATCGGAAGCAGGCCTTCCAGAAAATAGAGGAAAGGATGCAGGCGATCCATCGTCCGATCGCCCTCGGCAGGGCCGGGAAGAAACGTTCGCGCGGTCGAGAGTGCGCGTTCCAGGGTTTGCTCGTAAGGCTCGCGGAAAGTTTCGTCCCCGGTAGCTTCGGCCAGATCCCACCAGGCCATCGCCGATTTCAACTGGTAGCAGCCATCCGAGCGCGACCAGCGCCGCGAGTCGTGCGCCACGGCCTCCTTGGAAGGCAGCCGCAGAATCGGGTGAATCGTGCCGGCGGCGCGGAAATCCGACGCCATGGCCCACCCGATCGCGGCGGCGGTGGAGAGGCACTCGGAATCGCCGGTCGCACGCCAGGCGGCCAGCAGGCCGCGCACCACTACGCCGCAATCGAAGAAGTAGGTCCGATCCGGCGGATCGAGTTCGAACGGCAAAGCGGCCCACCGCGGATTCCAGGCCGTGCGGGTCAGGAAACGGGCCGTCGAAAGCGCGCGCTCCAGGTAAACCGGCTCGCCGGTGACCGAGTGCAGGTAGACATAAGCGCTCACGGTGTAGCCGGTAATCTCGGTGGAGACGGGCAGATTGCGTCCGAGATCGGCGCGAAAATAGCGGGCCACGCCGCCACTGGGTTCCTGGATACCGGAGTGGAGCAGCCACTCGCCGGCGCGGGAGATGGGCACAGACAACTTTCAGTTTATCATCGGGCCGGCAAATCACGCTCTGAAGGCCTTAATGCCGGCGCCGGAGGATCCGGGACGAGGCTGCCCGGCAGGCGAATCCTCCAAACTCGTGGCGCGGGCCCCCGGCCTGCCGGGGCAGTTGACCAACCTTGGTGACTCCCCCGCCGGGCCCGCCATCTTTGTCGCAACCTCTTAGATTAGTGCAGGTGCCGTGCGGAAGCGGTGACCACGAAGCGCCCGTGCTTGACGCCCTTGGTGGCGATCAGAGCATTGGCGAGCTCCTGGACCAGCGACGATTTGCCGCGCACCAGAATGGATTCCAGGCAGTTATCGTGATCCAGGTGCACGTGGACACTCGACAGGATCGCGGCGTAATACTGATGCTGCAAATCGTTGAGCTTGTCGAGGAGCATCCGGGCGTGATGGTCGTAGATCAGGGTGATGGCGCCGCACACCTCGGCGTCGGCGGAGCCGGAAATTTCGTTCACCAGCTCATTCCGGATCAGGTCGCGAAAGGCCTCGGACCGGTTGGTGTAGCCACGCCGGGCAATCAGCTGGTCGAATTCCGCGAGCAGATCTTCACTAATGGCAATTCCGATGCGTGCGAGTTCGGCCATGGGCCCGCCTCCTTATCCAGTGTCTCTCAGCCCAGCATCCACACACCCAATGCCAGCGTCGCCAGGGTCAGCGGCACGCCGGCTTTGGCATATTCCCAAAAGCCGATGTGCACCTCTTTCCGGGCGCGCTCGATGACGATCAGGTTGGCGACCGAGCCCAGCACGGTGAGGTTGCCGGCCAGCGTGGAGGACATGGCCAGCGTCAGCCAGGCGTGGACCGGGTTGGGCAGGTGCGCGACGAAGCCCCGGAAGACCAGCACCGCCGGCACGTTGCTCACCAGGTTCGAGAGCAGCGCGGTGGCCACGCTGAGCGGCGCGGTGCGTTCCAGGTGATAACGCGCGGCCGCGGCGAAAAACCCGGCCGCGAGCGGCGTCTTTTCGATTCCCGCCAGGACGATGAACAGACCAATGAACATCACCAGCAGGCCCCAATCGATCTCCCGGTAGATCCGTTCGGGCTTCAGGCGGCGGGTGAGCAACAGCAGGGCCCCGGCCACGACCGCCACCTTGGGGACCGGCCAGCCGAGGAAGAAGCAGACCATCATGGCGGCCGAGGCGGCCAGCGATTTGATCAGCAGCGCGCGATGCACCCGCACCGCCCCGTGCTCCACCCGGATGGGCGCTTCGGAGCGGAATTCGGAGCGATAGACCAAGGCAATCGCCGCCACCGTCAGAACCAGACCGGCGGCCGCGATGGGCGCCAGCCGGGCGGCGAAGGCGCGGTAGGCGATATGCGAGAAGCTGCCGATCATCATGTTCTGCGGGTTGCCGGTGATGGTGGCGGTGCTGCCGACATTCGCGGCCATGGCCACGGCCAGCAGGTAGGGGATGGAATTGCGCTTCTGCCGGGAAGTGATTTCGAGCACCAGCGGCGTCAGCACCAGGCACATAGTGTCGTTCACGAAGAACGCCGAGAAGACCCCCGAGACCAGCACGATGGCGCCCAGGAGCAGCAGCGGCCGATGAGTGTGATCCACCACCCAGGCGCTCACCAGCGCAAAAAAGCCCGCCAGGCGCAGGTTGGCCACGACGATCATCATTCCGAACAGCAGCAGGATGGTGTCGTAATCGATGGCAGCGTAGGCCTCCTGGACGGTGAGAACGTTGGCGGCCAGCATGAGGGCCGCGCCGATGATGGCGGCGCCGGTGCGGTCCACCCGGAAGCCGGGCAGCCGGCCGATGGCCAGCACCAGGTAGGTAGCGGCGAAGATGAGCAGGGGGATCAGCATGGGCGCCCGATATAATCGGCTTCATGCGGTTCTTCTGTCTCATTCTCGCATTGGGCGCCGTGGCGCTCGCGCAAAATCGTGACGCCGAGTTCAATCAATTGGCCGAACGCCTTTTCCACGAAGTGGTCTTTCGATACGATCCGGCGTCGGCGACGCAGGCGGGCTTCCATCAGTACGATTCGCTGCTGCCGTCGATGTCGCGGGCGGAAATCGAGGCCGCCATCGGCGACTGGAAGAAGTTCGAGGGGCTGGTGGGAGGCTTCGACCCACGCGGGCTTTCCCCGTGGGTGGCCGCGGACCGCGAACTGGCGCTGGCGCAGATCCGAGGGCAACTGCTGTCGCTCGTGACGATTCGCCCCTGGGAGAAGAATCCGGACGTGTACTCATCCGGCGTGACCGGCGCCATCTTCGTGGTCATGAGCCGCAGTTTCGCGCCGCCCGAGGAGCGGCTGAAATCGGTGATCGCGCGCGAGCGCCTGATACCGCGGGTATTTCAATCGGCGCGCGAGAACCTGAAAAATCCGCCGCGGATTTTTACCGAAGTGGCCATCGAGCAATTGCCGGGGATCGCCGGATTTTTTAAGAACGACGTGCCACGGGCCTTCCAGAAAGTAACCGATAGCACCCTGCGGAACGATTTCGACAAGAGCAACCAGGCCGCCATCCACGCGATTCAGGACTATGAAACGTTCCTGAAAAACGATGTGCTCCCGCGCTCGAACGGGGATTTCCGGATCGGCACCGAGAACTACCGCAAGAAACTGCTTTATGACGAGATGGTGGACACGCCGCTTGACCGGCTGCTCGAAATCGGCTACCAGAATCTGGGCGCCAACCAACAGGAGTTCCAGCGCGTGGCGGCGCAGATCGACCCGAAGCGCACGCCCCAGCAGATCCTGGAGGAACTGGAGAAGGACCACCCCGCGGGCGATAAGCTGCTCGACTCCTTCCGCGGCGTGCTGAGCGGGCTGCGCAGTTACATCGAGGCACACCACATCGTGACCATCCCCTCCCCCGTGCCGCCGATTGTGGAAGAGACCCCTCCCTTCATGCGGGCCCTGACCACGGCCTCCATGGACACGCCCGGCCCGTACGAGAAGGTCGCCAAGGAGGCGTTCTTCAATGTGACGCTGCCGGAGGCAAGCTGGCCGAAAACGGAGATCGAGGAATACCTGGAGGGCTTCAACCGCGGGACCATCATCAGCACCGCGGTGCACGAAGTTTACCCGGGGCACTACGTGCAGTTTTTATGGCTGCCGCGCGTGCC
>JASHSS010000098.1 GCA_030038565.1 Bryobacteraceae bacterium | reverse complement strand
TTTCTCTGCTTCGCTTGCGCCCACCCAGCCAGGCCCGGGTCGCGCGGCGCGGGGGTCTGAGTGCCCGGTTGGCCCGTGCGCCGCTCTGCCGCGCGGATGGCTCCTCCGCGCGAATTGGCAGTGGCGCGCGCGAATGCTCCGACCGTAAGTCCCGTGTTTCCCTCGCGCGCGCGCGTAGGGACGGTAGACATTGGTAGGCGACCCACACGCCGCGCTCGCGGGCGCGTTCCTCATTCGTGCTCGTGGTGGCCTGCCACGCTGGCGCCCCGCCGGCCGGGCCGCGCGGCCGGCGGCGTTTGCAAGGGGTCGCGGAGGGTTGGCTTCGCTTCAGCACCTGCTCGACCGCCGAATGCACGGCGACAGAGGGAGCGCCCTTGCGATAGACAATTCTGAGCTTTGGCTAAATGAGGATGCTGGCACGGTCAGCGCTGGTCATCCTACACTGCACTACACCCAAACCAGCCGGATTCCGCCCTTCACAGCAGGCGGAAGTTCACCTGAATCGTTGCCATCACCGGCACTGGTTTGCCGTCTTTCATCCCCGGCTTGAACCGCCACTGGCTTACGGCCTCCACGGCCTTCTCATCCAGACCCAATCCCAGCGAGCGGATCACGCGGATCATCGCCGGCCGCCCCGCCGGATCTACCACCAGCGACAGCGTCGCCGTTCCCTGATATTTCGCCTTGCGTGCCTCCTCCGAATATTCCGGCTCAATCCTGAAGAGCTGGGACGGCGGTGAGACACCGCCTCCCACACGATTCCCCCCACCAGCCTCCGTCGCCACCACGTCTGTCCCGCCGCACTCCAGTAGAACATTCCCATTCCCCGGAATTGTTTCGCCGCCTTTGGTCGCCGGATCGAATCGCCATGCCTCGACGGCTTTCAGCACCGTCTGGGCCACAGCGTCGGAAGATCTCTGCGTTACCTTTAGATCTTCAGGCGCGCCCGCGCTGGAAATGCCAAACGACACCGCGGCATATCCCAAGTCCGCGCTGCAGACCGAGACATCGGGACTGGCGTACGCTTCGAGGCTCGGTTTGGAAATCGGCATCGGTTGTGGCACGATCCCAGGTGTTCGCGGTGGCGTTGCCGTGTAAATGGCCGCTTCCAGCCGCCACGGCCCCCCATTTGTGAGCCGGAACTGAACCTCGAAGATATGGGTCATGCTCACAGGTTCGCCGTTCTTCGTTCCCGACCTGAATTCCGAGCGCATAATACTGGCAGAGGCCTTCTCGTCGAGACCCATCCCCAAGCCGCGAATTACCCGAGCCCCCAACGCGCGTCCGTTCCGATCGATGCCTACCGACACGAGGACATCCCCCTGATACATCGCCGCCCGCGCCACCTCCGTGTATTCCGGCGCCACTTTGCGAACCATCACCGGGTCAGTCACCTTCACCGAGTCGGTTCTCGTTCCTGCGCCAGAGCTCGTTCCATTCGCAGGCCCCGATTGCGTTAGAGGAGTCAATTTGGCCAGCGGATCACCTAGAATCGTTGGCTGCATGGTGAGACGCTTGTTGCCGACCGTGGCCTCGTGGCTCCCGACCGGCGGCTGAAACACAAATGTGTCGTCCGCGAGAGGCTTATCGACGTCCACGATGTCATATTTGTAGACGAACGTCGCCCTCGCCCGCGGACCGACCGACGCCATATCCATCTCCCACGAATCGCGCACCACAATTCCACTCTCCCGGGCAATCCATACCGTGCGAACCACATTTTTCGCGTTCGCGTCTAACGCAAAACCGCGGTACGCTGCGTGGACCACATCGCATGGTGTCAGCCGGCCTTCGAATTCCGGCGATTCCTCCTGCTCTACAGCGGCCGAAATCAGATTGCCGGCATTTTGCCCGAAACGCAGGATTCGGAGGTGCATCGGCTCGGCCGTGGTCCTTGTGACCACTATAGAATAGGTGTTGGTCGAAGCCCAATAAGTCGTTACTGTCTTACCATCGAAAACCTCCACCTGCAGGTTCATCAGGCGTCCGATATCGCTGCGCACCCGTTCGCCCGCCCGCGAGATCGTAAAGGGAACCTCCATAGCAGTAGCGCCCGGCAAGTCCATGCTTAGCAGGCTAGATCCGGACATGTGAAGCGTCGTCGCCGCAAAAACAGCCGCATCGGCGTGCGCGATCAGATCACGCGCATCCTGCCCCCAGATAGCAATCGGAAGGGTTATCAAGACGAAACAGAAATAGTTCGCCCTGTGTGCCATATCGAAAAATTCACCGCTGCACGCCAATGCTGGCGCTCCCATTGATATACCACCGCCTTACAGTAAACTCAAGCCTTATATGAAGCGCAGCTCGCGGAGGCTCAAAGGTTTTGTATTTGAGTCACCGGTCCTCAGGGGTGTCTATGACTTCATCTCACCTTGGAATTCAGGCCTGATGAGACTTGGCCGAGCTTCGGCTCACTGCCTCACGACGCGCAGGGGGATCCTCAGCTCCGGACCTGTCCCATGCCTTCGTCGACCTTCGCGCCGTGCCCGCGGCCCGACGTTCGGCCGCGCGTTCCTCAGCGTGCTCGCCGTGGTTCGCGCCGTTGGTGCCTAGGCCGGCCGGGCCGCGCGGCGGAGTCGCACCAGCCGCGGATTGCCGCCAGGCGGACGCGTTCATCCTCCGGCCGCGCATGCGGCGACCCTCACGCCGCGCCCGCGGCACTGGCGCGTGCGAATGCTCCAACCGTAGCGCCTGTGTTTCCTTGGCGCGCGCGTAGAGGGGGTGGACACTGGTCAGGTCCGAACGGCGTCGTCTGCGATGGGCATCACCGACGTTGGGCGGTGCGTCCGCCCGAGCCGTGGGCCGCGCGGCCGGCGGCGCGGGTGCCCGAGCCGGGGATCGCCCGCCGGGCGGACGCGTTCGTCCCCCGCCGCGCATTCGCCGCCAGGTGGAAGCGTTCCAGGACTGCCCGCCACGTTGGCGTTCTCGCCGGCCCGGGGCCGCGCGGCGCGGGTGCCCGAGTCATGGATCGCCCCCATCCCGCCAGGTTTCGGGGATTATTTCATTACTGACAAGTACTGCGCCCAGGGACCGACCTCTTGCTTGTAACGCTTAGCCATCACGCGGCTCACTTGCAGGATGTGCGCGAGATCGTGCGCGGTCCAAGTGGCCAGGAGCTGCCGCACGGTTACCGGACCTAGCTCTGGATGCATCCCCATCAA
>JASHSS010000097.1 GCA_030038565.1 Bryobacteraceae bacterium | reverse complement strand
AGAAGTATAAAGAAGTCGTAAAGGAACTATCAGAAATGGATTAAAAAACGGGGTTTCCCGGCCGGCGGGCGATTCGCCGCCGATTCCTCCTTCCGGTCACTTACCGCCGTCCCAATGCGAGATTCGGTCTATCCAGTTGTCAATACGGCTCAGGGCGTCGCTCGGGTCGCCGGCGACCACGCGGGTGTACTCCACGATGCGCTGACGGGTATATTCGGCGTCCTGCCCGTGAGGGCCGGTCTCCTGGCGCTCGAAGGCCGCCAAAGCCTGGGCCGCCGTAAGTAAGGGCCGGATGGCCTCCTGGTATTGACCTTCCAGGACCAGCGTGCGCGCCAGCAGCAGATTCTGCCGCGCCGCCAGTAGTGGCATGGCGTTGAGGGTGGTATCCAATTGGGCGGGGGGTATCTCCGCGGGGGCGGCCGGCGCAATCGCCTGCGCGAAAGCCGCTGGGAGGATGGTGGTGAAGCACGCTAGCAGCACCACGATGCGGCGCATAATGAGCCTCCGCCACTGTCCGTGCAAATCTCTCACCGCGCCGGCCCGAAATGGTGCGGAGGATCACCAAACGCTGGCCACGCTCCCCCGGTTCCTGGCATACTCAGCATGAATGCCGATTCCACGCGAAAGCTCCAGTGGCGCGGATCACAAAGCCAAGACCCGGTTGGAGCGCCTGTTGCTGAACCTGGAACAGGCCTGGAACCGCGGCGATGCCGAAGCGTATGCCGCGTTTTTCACGGAAGATGCAATTTACGTGTCACGGGGCGGCGCGGTCTGGGAACGGCGCGAGGAAATCCGGAGGCAACTCACCGTGGCTTTTTCCGGGCCTCTGCGCTACACCATTCTGCACTTCCGGGCGTGGCGCATCCGCTTCCTCACCGACAAAATCGCGATTGTGTATACCGCCATGGATATCGTGAATCCCTGGAACAACGCGCTGAGCACCCAGATGCTGGCGAGCCTGGTGTGCGACCTGGCTTACGACGATTGGCGGGTCACCTCGGCTCACGCCACCGACAGGACCTAAGGAGGGGCCAGGAGGGAAAGGTGGAGCGCACCACTGGGCCGTGCCGACCCCCGTTATTGACCCTCGTATGTAAACGGGGTGGGTGTCCTCCGAGCGCCTTCAGGCTTCTCCCTTGCGGATCATGGGTTTAGGCCATGGCCCCGCCGGGAGCTTGCTCACCAGCGCGTTGATCGAGCCGGACTCCCTATTTTGATAAGTGTTGGATCAAAATAGGTGGACCGGCACCTGCTTTCGAGACACGCTCCATGGCTATTCTACCAGAAGCCGGGCAGTTTTCCCCCGGAATTTGCATGGCCCTTCATGGCCCTCGGTGGCCCTTCACCGGGTTACCCGGCTGAGGTCCAGCTTGGCGTTGGCCGAGTGGCCGTCCGCCGCGGTGAATTGCACGTCGCCTTTGAGGCGATCTCCGTCCAGCACCAGGGAACATTTGTAAACCGTGCCGTCCGCGGCCGATTTTACCTGGAAGGTGATCTTGTTCCCGTCGACCGTGCCCTGAAGGCCAGGCCACTGCTCGTTCTCATCGGGCCCGCCCGAGCCCGTGAGGGTGTTCCCGGTCTGCTTCAGGATCAGGTAGGCGGTGCCGTTATCGCCATTTTCGGTCACGAACGACCCAGTCCATTTGCCACTGCTATCGGCAGCCATTGCAGCGCCGGCGAGCGCAATGCTGAGGAACAGCCGCAGTATCGTTTTCATGGAATACCAGACGCACAAAGGCCCAAGAAGTTCCGCGATTCGCTTCGGGGCGGGAACCTGTTTAGCGGCGGGCTTGTCCCATGCTCCCGCGGCGCGGCGCCAGCCCATGCCGGGCCAGATGGCGGACCAGGGAGATCAGCGTAAGGTGGTCGAGACGGTAACCATCGCCCATAACTCGGCCTCGATAAGGCGTCCCGGCGCGGAACCTTTGTTACAAGGACGTCGATTGCCGCGGTAATCGCTTTGTAAGTGTTAAAGGATTGCATGTAGCTCCATTGACCGATGGCTGTAAGCTGTGAATCAAAATCGATGTGGGTAAGGTATCGTCCAAAAACAGATGTAAAAACCATACCTTCGCTCAGCGCTCACCATAGCCCCGCGAGTTTTCCTTCCGTATACTTCTCGCAAGGAGAACTTATGCGCGCTCAGGCGCTGGTTGTAATGATCGGTTTGCCGGTGTTCGCGAGTTTAGTCATTGCCGCCGCTGGCGGTGGTCAAGGTCCGGGATTCATCAACCATCTCAATCAGAACAGTTCGATCGCTTCCACGGTTCCGAAGAATGGCGACGTGAACCCATATGGCGTGGCCCTTGTTCCCCGCTCGGTGGGATCTCTGGTGGCGAATAACATTCTGGTGAGCAATTTCAACAACTCGACGAATGCACAGGGAACGGGTACAACCATTGTGCAAATCACTCCCCAGGGTAATCTCAGCGTGTTCGCGCAGATTGCCGCCGGCGCCGTGCCGGCATGCGTAGGAGGCGTGGGATTGACCACCGCCCTGGTGGTTTTGCGGTCGGGATGGGTAATCGTGGGGAGTCTTCCCACCACCAACGGAATGGCGGCAACGGCGCAGGCCGGCTGCCTGATTGTGCTCAACAGCCAGGGCACGCCGGTCGAGACCTTCGCAGGGAACGGCATCAACGGTCCCTGGGACATGACCGCGCTCGACCTGGGCAGCCTCGCGGTGCTGTTCGTAAGCAATGTTCTCAATGGGACCGTGGCGGCGAACGGCGCGACCGTCCCGCAGGGAAGCGTGCTGCGCATCCTGCTCGCCATGGGAGATGGCGATGGCGACAATGACGACACCGGCATGCCCCAGATGTTGGGCCATACCGAGATTGCCGGCGGATTCGGCGAGCGTACGGATCCCTCCGCGCTGGTGATCGGTCCTACGGGCCTGGCGCTCGGCGGCGACGGCACGCTCTATGTCGCCGACACCCTGGCCAACCGGATCGCCGCGATTCCGTTCGCCGCGGTGCGCCCCGCGAGCGCCGGAACCGGCAACACGCTATCGCAAAACGGCGCTCTGAACGGGCCGCTTGGCCTGGCCATCGAACTGAACGGCGACGTCGTGACCGTAAACGGCGGCGACGGAAATATGGTCGAGGTACGGGGTGACGGGACGCAGGTGGCTGCCATAAATGTCGATACCACCGGCGCAGGCGCGGGCACTTTGTTCGGGCTGGCGGTGAAACCGGAAGGCGGCGGCATTTACTTCGTCAACGACGGGAACAATACCTTGAACTTCTTACATTAGGTCCCCGACCGCATGATTCGCTTCCCTGAAGACGCGCCTGTCGCACCATGATGCGTGAGGCATTGGTGGGACAGGCCTTCAGCCTGTCCACGGCAGGCTGAAGGCCTACCCCACCAAGCGGAAGAACTAAATCACGCGGACGAAGACTTAGGTTAGTTGTCCGCTCCCACTCGCCGCCGGCGGCTCATTCCGGCAGCACGTGCGCCAGGGCCACCTGGCCTAAACTGATACCGCCATCGTTGGCCGGGACAGCGTGGTTCACCCATACCGCGGGGCCGCCGGCCAGCCGGTCGCGCAATTGCTCCAGCAGCAGTTCGTTTTGAAAAACGCCGCCCGAAAGCACCACCGCTTCCACCGGATGGGCGTGGCACAGCGCGCGCACGGCGGCGGCGGCGCCCTCCGCCACGCCGGTGTGAAACGCGGCAGCGATTTCGGCCGGGTCGCGGCCGCGGCGCCGGTCGCGGCAAATCTCCGCCAGCAGCGGGCGGAAATCCAAAACGCCGTCCTCGAAGGGAAACGCATACGGCGTCACCGGACCGGCGCGTCGCGCCTGGTTTTCCAGCCACGCGGCCGCCTGCGCTTCGAAGGTGATGGGGCGGGTGAATCCGTCGAGCGCCGCGGCGGCGTCGAACAGGCGCCCCATGCTGGTGGTGGCGAAAGTCCGGAAGCCGCGCTCCAGGAGTTGCGCAGCCACGCGGAATCGTGGGGGAAAATCGAAGGGCGGCGCCATCAGGTTGGGCAGGTCTTCCAGTTGCGCCAGGAAACCGGCGGCCGCCTGCACCGGATGGCGCGCGGCCGCATCGCCGCCCGCCAGCGCGGCGGGGCGCAGGTGAGCCACGCGTTCCAGGCCCCCGCGAACGCTGCCCACGAAAAACTCGCTTCCCCAGATCGAGCCATCGTCGCCGAAACCGGTGCCGTCGAACGACAGCCCTAGGACGGGCGTATCGAAGGCTTCCCGCTCGGCCAGAACGGAGGCCACGTGCGCGCGATGATGCTGCACAGCCACGCGGCGAGGGCCCCCCAGCGCCAGCGCCTCCTGGGTGGAGAAATACTGCGGATGCGCGTCGTGAGCCACCAGCACATCGGACGGGCGCAGATCGTACATGCGCAGCAAGTCCTGGATCGTCTCGCGGAAGGCGGTGAGCGCCGGATAGTGCTCCAGGTCGCCGATATGTTGGCTCACAATCACCTGTCCTTCCACCGCCAGGGCGATGGAATTTTTCAGATCGGCCCCCACCGCCAGGATGGGGCGGCGGGTGGGAATAGTGCCTACGGCGCCGGGAGCGTAGCCGCGGGCGCGCCGCAGGATGGCCGGTCCGAAGGCGCCCGCCCGCGCCACCGAATCATCCACCCGGCGCGCGATGGGGCGCTCGCCGGTCAGAAATGCGTCGGCGATGCCGGCCAGGGTGTCGCGCGCCTCGTCGTCCCGGTAGGCGATCGGCTCGCTGGAGCGGTTGGCGCTGGTCATCACCAGCACCTCCGGCGCGCCGGCGGCGAATAACAGGTGATGAATCGGGGCGTACGGCATCAGGATGCCCACTTCGCTGGTCTCCGGCGCCACGCCCGGCAGTTCCACGCGCGCCGGCGCCAGCACGATGGGCCGCGCGGAGGACTCGAGAAGCGCAGCCGCCTGGTCCGTAAGATGGGCCAGCGAGCGGGCCGTCTCCAGGTTGCGCGGCATCACCGCGAAGGGCTTCTCCTTGCGGAATTTGCGCTCGCGCAGGAGCGCCACGGCGGCCGCGTTGCGCGCGTCGCAGGCCAGGTGGTAGCCGCCGATGCCTTTCACCGCCGCGATCCCGCCGGAAGCCAGCAGGCGTGCGGTGGCGGCGATGGCGGCATCGTCGCCGGTTATCGGTCGGGCAAGTTCAAGGCCCGCCCCACCGGCGCCGGCCGGCGGTTCGCAGCTAACCATCGAGTAGTGCGGGCCGCATTGCGGGCAGGCCACCGGTTGGGCGTGAAAACGGCGGTCCAGGGGATCGGCGTATTCGGACGCGCAGTAGGGGTCCATGGGCCAGGCGGCCATGGTGGTGAAAGGCCGGTCGTAAGGCAGCCCCAGAATGATGCTATAGCGCGGGCCGCAATCGGTGCAGTTGATGTAGGGATAACGGTAGCGCGGGTTCGAAGGATCGAAGAGTTCCCCCAGGCAGCGCGCGCAGATCGGCAGATCGGGCGAAATGCGCGTGACCGGACGGGCGCGCCGCCGGCTGGCGCGGATCTCGAAATCCATCATCCCGGCGGGTTCGGCCAAATCCACTTCCACCGAGACGATCCGGGAAGCCGGCGGCGCCTGCTCCGCGAGCTCGCGAACGAAACGGTCGAGCGCGGCGGGCGCGCCTTCCAGGTGAATCTCGACCCCTTCCTCGTGGTTCAGCACCCAGCCGTTCAAGTGGTTGGCGCGCGCCAGGCGGAAGACGAACGGCCGGAATCCGACCCCCTGCACCGTGCCGCGCACGCGGATGGAGCGCGCCTCCACCGAACCGGCGGCGGCGTCAACCATGCGCCGCCCCGGACAGTTCGCGACCGTAGCGGGCGCCGGTGGGGCAGGCTTTTAGCCTGCCGATGTCTTCGAGCCGAAGCCGCATTCCATGACCATCGTAGCGGACCGCGGCCGCTACCGCCCGTTCGATCCCGCACGGTCGAGGTCCCGCAGCAATTGTTGAGCCTCTTCATCGCGGGGCGCGTGGGCCAGGTACAGTTGCAGCATCCGGCGGGCTTCGTCCTTCACCTGGTAGCTCAGCCAGTAGCGCGCCAGCGTCCGCGCGCACAGAGGATAGTCCGGCGCGTTTTCGATGTAGGCGGCGCACTCGTTGTCCATGTGGCGCAAGAGCCGGCCGAGCTTGTTGGAAAGCACCGCCGTGCCGGCCGGCGCTCCACGCTCAAAGACCACCGCCTGCCGGTCGTCGTACACCAGTTGCCATTCGTCGCCGGCGGGGTTGGCGAGAGCCAGCGCCAGCGGGTAGATCGACCCCGACACGTAATCCATGGTGTTCATCACCACCACCCGGACGCCGTAACGGTTCAGCAACTCCTGGCGCGGCCCGGCCACCGCGTCGGCAGCCGAGCCGCGGTTATAGAGAATCTGGTTGTAGTCGCGGTAGACCGTTTCGCTGAGCCCGCGCCCGTCGATGAAGACGCGCGCGGCAGGCCACAGTCTCCAGATCAGGTAGCCGCCCTGTTCGTAGGTATTGAGGATGGGGCCGCCAGGGTGGTGTTCGAGGAGATAGTCCGCCGCGCCCGCGGGGATGGTCCACGTGGCTACCCGGAGTTGCAGGAAGCGGCCTTGGGCGAGCGCCGCCACGGCCATCGCGGCCGCCACCGGCGCGGCCCACTCCAGGTCCGCGGGCGCCGGGAGGCGGAACGGAAAGTACGCGGCAATCAGCACCGGCGCGAGAAAGGCGACCAGCGGCGTGTTGCGGAAGGCCGCCAGCGAGGCCGCTGCGAAGGCCGCGAACAGAATCCAGTGCGCCGGGCGCACTCTTCTCCACGAGAGCGCCAGCACCAGGGCCGCCGCGTACAGTAGGATATCGAAGCCGTAGGGGTCGCCCCACAGCTTGGGCGGGCGCCATTCGATGAGGTTGGCCGTCATGGGGCTGCGGCGGTAGGCCAGCACTGTCGAGACTACTCCGAAGCCGTTGGGGTTGATGCCCGAGACGGCGATGGCCAGGGCCGCTGCCAGCCACAGCCGGCGGCTCTCCCGCCAACTGCTGCGCCGGATCAGGCTCTCCCCGCAGTAAGCCCCCAGCACCAGCCATCCCAGCGGAAAACCGCCGTGGCAGTTGGCCCACACGAGCGCCAGCGGGGGCAGCGCCCACCATCCGCGCCGCCCTTCCAGGAGGCACACGAACACGGCCACGCCCAGGAAGCTGACCACCCCCGGGCGGTCCGCCGCGAAGGACGCCAGCACCGATGCCGTGGCGCACGCCGCGGCGATTCCGGCATAAAACTTCCCCGATAACCGCGCGGCCAGCCAACCGGCCAGCCCGCACAGGGCCGCCAGCAGGAGTGCGCGCATCAGGACGATGCCGGGAAAACCGCCCACCCGGTAAACCGCGTACATCAGGACCTGGCTGAGCCACTCGTGGGTCAGGTTGAAATGCCGCACCTGCGCTTCGCCGGGGTAGGCGGGGGGCGCCGAGGTGGTGTAGGCGAAGGGATCCGGAACCGGCAGCCCGTGGCTTTCCACAATGTACTGGCCGGTTCTCAGGTGCCACCAGAAATCCGTGTCGGCGATTTCGGTGGAGAACAGGCCCACCATCCCGGCGGCCGTGAGAAGCAGCGTGGCGGCCTTCCACCATCGCCGCGGCGGCGATAGGGCGGACGCGGGGACCGACCCTCGCCGGCGATCCTGGCGCCTTCCGGCGTGGCTCATGGCGCAGCCGCGCGCGCGAGATCCGGGCGGGCAACCATACGCTCCAGCTTAGTACATAGCGCCCCTGGGACACGCGATACACTCAGGGGATGCCGCTGCGCATCATGGTATCCCGGCACTCGGTCTTCTGCGTCCTGGAGCGTCGGAGCGTGGCGGCGCGGTACTGGGTCCAGGGGAAGGGGCGAGGCGAATCGCCGCTTCCGGTCCACTTCACCCGGATCAAGGGCGGGATCGCGCGCCGGCTCCCTGACGAAGAAGTCTGCCTGGCGGCCTTGTGACATCCCCAGGGAAGGATCGCTCGGCCGCCCGCCTGACGCCCAACCAGGTACGCGGCTTCTGGGCCGCCTGGGCGGGCTGGACCCTCGACGGCATGGATTCGTTCCTCTACGCGCTGGTGCTGGTTCCGGCCCTGCGCGAGTTGCTGCCCAAGGCCGGAATCGGCGCGAATCAGGCGGGCCTCGGGTTTTACGGAAGCCTGTTGTTCGCGGTGTTCCTGGTGGGCTGGGGATTCGCCTTTCTGTGGGGGCCGGTGGCCGACCGCTTCGGGCGAGTGCGGACGCTGGTGCTCACGATTCTCTGCTATTCGCTGTTCACCTTCCTGGGATCGGTGGCGGCCAGCGTCTGGCAACTGGCGGTGTTCCGGTTTCTGGCCGGCGCCGGCATCGGCGGAGAATGGACCCTGGGCGGCGTCTTCGTGGCCGAAGAGTGGCCCGAATCGCGCCGCGCGCAGGGCGCCGCGTACATGCACACGGGCTATTATTTCGGCACGTTCCTGGCGGCCCTGGTGAACTACTGGATCGGCGCGCGCTACGGCTGGCGGGCGGTTTTCGCGGTGGGTGGAATGCCGGCGCTGCTGGTAGCCTTCATCCGCTACGGCGTCCGCGAACCCCAACGATGGCGCCAGCGCGTGGGCGCCGTGGGCCGCGCGTCCGAGCGGCCCTGGACCGCCCGCGCCGCCTTCCTGTCGCTGTTCTCGCGCGAATACCGGCGGCGGACGGCGGTGAACGCGGCGCTGCTGCTGGTCTCCATGGTGGGGCTGTGGGCCGGCTCGGTGTACGTGCCCTCGGCGGTGACTTACTTGGCCGGACGCGATGGTTACGGGCCGGCCTCCGCCGCGCGCCTCGCCTCCTACGCCACCATGCTGCTTTCCGCCGGGACCATTGCCGGATGCTTGCTCGTGCCGCCCCTGGCCAGGCGCCTGGGTCGGCGGCTTGCGCTGGGGGTGTATTTCGCGCTCATGGGCGCAGCCATCCTGCTGGCATTCGGATATGCCTTCTACCTGCCGCGCCATGCGCTCCCATGGTTCATCGCCGGCCTGTACTTTCTGGGGGTCGGTGGCGCCAATTTCGGCGTCTACACGCTCTGGCTTCCGGAACAGTACCGCAGCGAGTGCCGCGCCAGCGCCTTCGCCTTCGCCACTTCGTTCGGCCGCTTCATCGCCGCCGGCGTCACCTTCCTGGTAGGCGCTGAAGTGGCGCGCCTCCACACCATCGGGATTCCCATCGCGTACACGGCGGTGGCGTTCGGTTTGGGAATCCTGCTGCTGCCGTTGGCCGTGGAGACCGCCGGAAAGGAGTTGCCGGTGTGAACCTCACCCACCTGTTCGACCGTTCCTTGATCGGCCGCCGCGATACGGCGGCGCTGGAGTGGCGCGCGCGCGTCTTCACCTTCGGCGAACTGGACGAGCGCAGCAACCGGCTGGCCCGGCTTCTGGCGGCGCGCGGCCTTGGCGCGGGCGACCGCCTGGCGATCTATCTGGCCAACTCCATCGAGTGGATCGATTTGTACCTGGCCGCGGTGAAACTGGGCGTGATCGTGGTGCCGGTCAATATTCTGTACCGCGGCCGCGAAATCGCCCACATTCTGAGCGATGCCGAGCCCGCCGCGGTGGTGGCTGGAGACGCCGCGGCGAGTGCAATCGAGAGCGCCCGGCCCCTGTGGGATCCAGCCCAGATGACCGAAGAAGCGGCGCGTTTCCCGCCCGACCGGCTGCCTGCGGCGCTGGAAGGCAACGCCCCGGCGGCGCTGGTCTACACTTCGGGCACCACCGGCCCATCCAAGGGCGCCATCCTGACGCACGATAACTTTGCCGCCAACACCCTCACCCTGCTGGCCGCCTGGCAGATCGCGGACATCGACCGGTTCCTGCTGGCGCTGCCGCTCTTCCACGTGCACGGGCTGGGCAACGGCCTGCACTGCTGGCTGGCGAGCGGCTGCCGGATGCGCCTGCTGGAGCGCTTCGAATGGCAGACTGCGGCGGAGACGTTTCTGAATTTCCGCCCCAGCCTGTTTTTCGGCGTGCCCACGATGTACGTGCGCCTCGTCCAGATCGCGCCCGAGGCGGCCCGCGAAATCGGCGGTTTTATGCGCCTGTTCGTTTCCGGATCGGCGGCGCTGGCGCCGCAGGTTCTGGAGGAGTTCCGCGCCCGCTTCGGCCACACCATTCTGGAGCGCTACGGCATGAGCGAGACGCTCATGATCTGTAGCAACCCCTATCACGGCGAGCGGCGCGCGGGCACCGTGGGGCTGCCGCTGCCGGGCGTGGAAGTGCGGCTGGCGGAGGGCGAGATCCAGGTGCGGGGCGCCAACCTTTGCGCGGGCTACTGGCGCCGCGACGAGGCCACCCGCGCGGCCTTTGCGGATGGCTGGTTCCGCACGGGGGACTTGGGGGAGTGCTCGCCGGATGGCTATTACACGCTCCGCGGGCGGCGCAGCGACCTGATCATTTCGGGCGGCTTCAATATCTATCCGCGCGAAATCGAGGAGTTTCTGGAAGAGCAGCCGGAGGTGGCCGAAGCCGCGGTGGTGGGCCGCGCGGACGCGCTTCGCGGCGAGGCGCCGGTGGCCTACGTGGTGCTGAAGAGCGCCGTGGAAGGGGCCGAGCTGGCGCGCCGATGCCGCGAGAAACTGGCATCCTTCAAAACGCCGCGCGAGTTCCACAACCTCGACCGCCTGCCCCGCAACGCTATGGGCAAAGTGCAGAAGCACCTGCTGTGAGCAAATGCGCCGCGGCAGGCCGCAACGCCATGGGCGAAGTGCGGAAGCACCCGCTGTGAGCAGGCGCGCAGCGCGGCGGGCCCCGCAACTGCCGCGGCTGTCCGATGCGCGATCCGGGTCGGAGGATGCGGCAGGTTCTTTTGGGGCGGAGGAAGACCCCAGGTTCGCCGCCGCGACGCGCGGCCGCGGACTAATAGCGGGAGAGGCGCTACGTCCGCGGCCTGTGGCGGGCGTCCATAGGCGACGGCGGCGGAGCGGGCGGAGTGCTCGCCAGGACCAGGCTGAATACCACCCGCTCCACCGGGCTGAGCGACGCTTCGGCGCTGTGCAAATCCCGGAAATAGCGCCCGAAGCTTCGCGCCGAATTGACCGCACGGCACACCGGGCCGGGGTGCAGGGCCAGGATCGTCACCGCCGCCAGAGTACCGAAAATGGAAGCTCGCCGCCTCATGTTTTCTGCTTTCTACTGAGTGAGACGGGACTCTCCTGGGAAAAGTTAGCTCTCTGGAGCAGTGTTAAGAAAGTTTTACTTTGCCCCGGCCCGATCCGTATTTCCGGGCCGGCTCAGGCGTGTTTCGCGCGCGGGTGTTCGTGTGGCCGGAAAACTACCAGCCCGCCGGCGCCCCACATCAGCAGGAACGTCAGCGCGAATCCGAACGCCATATCGACCAGTGAACTCTTCCACTGGGGCGGTGTGGGGACGAGGCCCAGCGCGATGGCTGCGGCAATCGACAACACGTGCCAATACCAGGCTTGCGAACCGAAAAGGTACAGAAGGTAAATGGGAACGGCGATCGCCAAGAGGTAAACCAGGACAGCCAGCATGGTAAACATGAATAGCCTCCTGGTGGTATTGTAGGCTCAATCTTAGAACGCGGCGCCTGAAAATCCGGCGTAAGTCAGCCCACTTCTACAAAATTGATATAATCACCGGGATCCATAGCCGTGGAGGGGCGATTCGTGACGCGGGAAATCAAGGCGCTCCAGGGGACCTGGACGATCGTTTCACTGGAAGTGGATGGGCAGAAGATGGAGGGATCCCCCGCGGCCCAGGTGGTGGTGAAGGGCGACCGCTTCTCCACCAGTTCCATGGGGGCTGCCTACGAGGGCGTGGTGGAGGTGGATGCCGCCCAAACCCCCAAACACTTCAACCTGGTGTTCACGGGCGGGCCGGAGAAAGGCAACACCAACCGCGGGATCTACGAACTGGAGGGCGACACGTGGCGCATCTGCCTGAACACCGCGGGCGGCCCGCGTCCCGCCGGGTTTGCCACCGCTCCAGGGAGCGGACTGGCGCTCGAAACCCTCCGCCGCGGGGTAGCAGAGCAAAAGCGCGCGCCTTCCGCGGGGCGGGCCAGGGCAACGGCCGCGGATGTTCCCGCGCCGGAGGGGGATCCGGCGCCGGAACTGGCGGGCGAATGGTCGATGAATTCCTGTGTGATGAATGGCCGTCCCCTGGAGCGGGAGTTTCTCCCCTACGGCAAGCGGGTGGCTTCGGCCACCGAAATCACCGTGACCATGGGACCGCAAGTAATGCTGCGCGCGGCCTATCGCGTGGATCGCTCGGCTCAACCGCAGCAGATGACTTACATCCTGGCGCACGGCCCGCACAAAGGTAAGGTGCAGCGGGGAATCTTCCGGCTGGAGGGCAACACCCTGGTAACCTGTTTCGCAGCGCCGGAAGGCGAGCGGCCGGCCGAATTCAACAGTATCGCCGGAGATGGGAGGACCCTGACGGTGTGGCAGCCAGTTGGGAAATGATCCGGAGCGGGCAGACAACAGGGGCGTGCGGAGAGAAGACACGCCCCTGCGTCCGAGGCAGATGGAAGGAGATGGAAGGGGGCTCAGCCTGAGCCGGGCGGCAATCCCTCCGATTGATGCCGCCTGTCCTGTTAGTGCAGTGGCAGGCGAAAACGTTTCATGCCGTGCGCGGAGTTCCGCGGGGCGGCTCTGGCCGATGCCCAGGATATGCCACGCAACCTGCCTGCCGGGCCGCCCCTCGCGCGCCTCGCGTGTAGGTTGTCGAAATCACTGAAAAGTCCTGCCACTCATTGGTTGCCAGCCCGGGTCGGAGCACCGATCGCCTTCTCCGTCCGAATGCCGGCTGGCGCGAACGTAAACCCTTCGCCGTCAGGAAGGGTCGATCCCTCGGCAAGTACTTCTCAGCATCCGACGTTTTCCGTTCGCTCGATGTGAGGCGTACGAATCGGAGGTGAACAGCTCGCGGCGCCATTGAAGCGGCGTCGTCTTGACTCGAGAAATATTAAAGAATTACAGGTCTTTAATATAAAGTTATAATCCATTCAAAGGCGAGGCAGGCGACGGCCAAAATCGGGCATCGCCCCACCGCGCGGTCGCTCCCATGTCCGAGGCGACCAAGGAGGTAGGCCCTATGGCCATGAACTTCGAGGAGTTGGACGACACGACCCGGCGGCACATGATCTCTAAGTTCGAGTCGGAGACGGCTAGCGACAATCCTTACTTCAGCAGAGCACTTGGACCGAAAGGACGCAATGCTTTTCGTGATCTGATGAAGGTCGCGCTCCAGTCAGGTAGCGAAGAGTCTTTGGGAGCCGCTCTCCAAGATCCAAGCTACTGGAACGCGACCGAAACCTATGAGCGCAATGGCGTGACTCGCGAAAGACAAGTTAATGTTCGGCAGGCAGCCGAGCGGCTTGCATTAACGGAGTTCAATACTTGGTACGTACGAGGCTTTGCCAAACGCCTCATCGAGGAGGGCGTGACTCACTGCCAAGCATATCGGGCCGCTCAGCCTAAGCGGGAGCCAGCCGACTGTAGTGCCCACGAGGGACAGGTATTCTCAGTCGCCGAAATCTATAACGGCCACCGAGCCAGGTACTGGCCGGTTGCTGACCCAGGCGCGGTTTCCATCCCCTTCGGGCCTGGGTGCCATCATACAATACGACGAGTTACTGGATGAAGGTGTGTAACGTGAGGTCCCGGCCGAGCGCGGCCCCGAGGGTTTCATTCTGGTCGGTCCTCGGCGGGTGGTGGCTCTGCCAGGGCAGGCTGCACTCGCACCTCCGCCGGATACTCGAACGTGTAGTCGCCAAGTGTTTTGAGACTGGCCAGACCGGTGTGGCAGAGATTGTTCCCTTGGTGGCCGAGGGGCAGCCGATCTGCCACGTGCCTCCCGTTACCAGTTCGGTTGGCTCGATGCCCATGCGGTCATTGACCGCATCGCGGAGTTTCTGCTTGCATCCGAGGTGGCGCTCGGTTGCTCTGGATGGAGACGTGCCCAAGCAGGAACTGAATCTGATCCAGCTCGCCGCCGGCCAAGTGGCAAAGCCTCGCGCAGGTGCGTCGCAGATCGTGAGGTGCGAGCTTCTCGATTCCTGCACGCGAGGCGCCCTCTCGTACGACCTCCCACAGAACCTTCGGAGTCATTCCTATGCCCCAGGCTTTACCAGCCTTGTTGATCGATCGAAAGAGCGTTCCTTCGGCGATACCGCTGGCCTCCTTCCATGCGTCAACCGCCGCCTTGACCCACGCTGGAATGGGAATGGTACGGATGTGTCCAGCCTTGCCGAGGAGGTCGGCGATGACCCAATGCTCCTCTCCTAATTGGATCGCATCGACGCGGAGCGCGAGCAACTCGCCGCGGCGAAGTCCACACCCGATCAGCATTGCGAGGATTGCGTGGTTTCTTGTACCACGGAGTGAATCGCTTTCTGCGGCTGCCAGCAGCCGCTTGCCCTGCTCTGCCGTGAGCCAGTTCCCGACACGGATTCCAATCCGGCGGACTCCTTTGACGCGTCGGATTCCGGCTGCCAGCTCTGGACTGAGCAAGCCGGAATCCGCGGCCTCGTAGGCGACCCGCCGAACGGCCGCCAGGCGCAGATTGATTGTCGTTGGCGCGTACTGTTTCTGTTCGAAATAGATCCGGTATCGGAGGACCACGGTGCGATTGAACGCGAGGCGCGGTTCTGAGCAGTACCACTCCA
>JASHSS010000096.1 GCA_030038565.1 Bryobacteraceae bacterium | reverse complement strand
CGGCCAACTCCACCGCGGTGATTACTCCCGGCGGCGTCGATGTGGGCATCCTGGGTTGCGCGACCTACAACTCCGACAGCATCATCCAGGTGAATGGCGTCACGACCAATAATCCGACGTTCAGCTTCTCGCTGCCGGTCGGAACCACCGCCACCACTCCGACAACTCAGTCCTTCAATCTGGTCAATTTCAATCCGGCCTTCCCGAACCCCACGTATACCGTGACGGCGTCCAAGGGCAGCGCTCCGCTTAGTCCCGGCACGATTCCTTTCAGCGCCGGCAACTACTCCCCCAACACCCAAGGCTCGGGCGGTCTGTGGCTGAGTTGGGTCGCGGGCGGCGGCGACACGATCACCCTCTCGGTGGTTACGGGCGCGGCCGAAACGTTTGAGCCCGGCATCTACACCGCCACGTTCTGGGTAGTTCCGGGACAGGGCGACAACGCCGGCGTTCCCCAGGAGGTCACGGTCACGCTGACCGTTACCGGCCAACTCACCGAGAACACTGCTTTCGGCGGCGGCGTCCCCATGAGCCAGACGACGCCCAACGGCGAGTGTGTCGTGGGAACGGAAACCTGCATGTTTACCGTCTCGAATGGCGCGACCTTCAGCGACGGCAATTCCGTGGAGACGATCCAGGTCCCGTACCTGTCACTGGTTCCCGCGCATGCCCCGACTTCGGGCGCGGTAAGGTTCAATGGGACGGTCGGTGTGGATCCCACCATCGGGTCGTTCACCAGCGTGGGCTGGACCACCCCGGGTCCCTCCGGCGGCGCGGCCTGCGGCGGTCCTCCGGGAATCGCTCCTCCCAGCCACGCCACCTCGAATTCTCCGGTGGCGTGCTACGTCACGTTGAGCATCCCCGCCACCGACTTCGCCGCAATCGGGAACGGCACCTACACCAACACGTTTACGGTGAATGTTACGGGCCTGGACAACCCCGATCAGGGCGCGCCCGAAAGCAGCGCCGCGAGCGCCCCGGCCCTGCCGGTGGCTATTACGCTGGTCGTAACGGTGAACAACAACGCTCTGCTGTTTACGGGCAATAACCAGTTCTCCTCGCCGGTCGGCCCCAAGGGCGCCACCACCATCACCACCACCGACATCCTGAACAGCATCTATCTGAACACCACCACCGCGACCACCTATACGGCAGTCGGAGTGGCGGCTATTGGCGCGGCCTGCCCCGGCGGCACGGCCACGGCTGGGATTCCGGGTTTTGCGTTCGGAAACAACGGCACGCTGCCGGCATCCAACGCCACCACCCCGGATCCGCCTTACACCCCGACCCAAATTCCGTACCCCGTTTCCGTTCCCAACCCGGGCAGCGATGCGCCGGGCACCTATGCCACCACGGTGACCATAACCGCCGCCACGGGCCAGACCGCTTCGATGACCTATTGCCTGACTGTCGGCAACACGATCACCGTCACGTTCGACACGCCGGACGCCCCGACCGGCCAGCCGCCGCTGTACATTGAAGCGGGCACCACCCAGACCGCCACCATGAATATCACGGCACTGGGCACGCTGATTCCGCAGGCGGCTCCTCCAGGCGCGGTAGCGGTTCCGTTCACCATCACCGCCAATGCCGCGAATCCTACCTGGGAAGTCCTCGGCACTTGCGGCGGCACGACGCCGCAGACCTGCAACATCATAGGCAACTCGAGCCTCCCGTTAGGCGCCACCGACATCAACCCGCCGCTGGCTACCACGGCCGGGGAATACGATCCGACCTGGACGGTCACGGCCACCGGCACCCTGGGGGATGCTTCGATGGGCGCCGATCAGGCTTTGGTCAATCCGCCGCTGCCCACCATGACGGCCGCCCTCGCGGAGAGCTTTGTGTTCCGTACCCAGGTGACCTCCGGCCTGGATCTGTTCTACTGGTCGGATTTCTCGCTGTTCTCGAATTCCGCCAACGTGCCTCCGGGCAACTACGTAACCGGCGCGACCCTGGCTACCGAAACCAATCCGGCGCCGCCGTACCTCATCGATCCGATTTACTCGATCGCCTATCCGGGCGGCGGGACGAATCCGGACTACCCCGGCACCGGCACGCCCATTGTGGTCCAGTTCTACGAAGTGCAGAACTCCGGCGTATACGAGATGCAGGATGGCACGCCTGCCGGCGTCGGACCGCTCCACCTTACCTGCGCCTCGCTGATTCCGTTGCAGGCGTCGGCGGCTTGCCAGAACGTATATATTACGGCTTCGGGCGCCCAGCCCCGGCTGACCACCGCCGGCGGCGCTCTTGACTACACGTTCACCTCGGTGGACTTCCTGGCGTCCGGGATCTTCCCCGCGCCCACTTTCAATTGCGGCGGCGGCGGCGGATTCGGTCCTCCCAATGCGTGCGAGCTGACCAGCGTCATCAATCAGGGAGTGGCCAACGTCCTGCCTCCGGGCCAGTACTACGCCTTTTACACCATCAACACCACCGACGGCCTCAGCGCCAACATTCCGCAGCCTTCGCCGACTACCGTCGAGGTCATCCTGACGGTCATCCCGAATCCCAGTGTGACGCTGCTGCCGAATCCGCTGACATTCGCCTACAACGTGGGCGCGGCGGCGACGGCTCCGCCCAACATCGCGCTTTCGATGGGCACCTCGGCCCCCAGCGGCCCGGTTGCCGTTACCCTGACTCCCACGGCCGGTACGGCCACGGTTGACCTTTCCGTTAATGGCGGTACGCCATCCACCAGCCCGGTGACCGTGTGCGTGGTGGGAGGGCAGATCCAGGATTGCAAGGGCAACAAGATCACCCTCACCGCCAGCATCGGCAATCTGGCCAGTTTGACGCAGGCCGGTTCCGCCTATGGGGCGACCCTGGTGGCTTCGGTCCCGCCGGTCAATCCGATCACGGGTCTCCCGAACGCTCCGGTTTCCAACACCTCTTTCTCGGTTCCGGTGAATGTCATTGTCAGCAGCACCCCGACGGTGACCATCGGACCGGCGACGACGTTTAATTGGACGGTGGGCCAGCCGGCTACCGCTCCGGCCAGCGCTACCCTCAATATCACCCTCTCGGGCAACGATACGTACTCCGTGTCTTCCAGTAAGGATTGGGTCACGCTGGGCACTCCGCAACCGAACGACACGGCTACCGCATCGACGGTCCTGGCCACCATCAACCTGGCCGCCACCGATCTGCCGGCGGCCGGCACTTCGGGAACTTCCACCATCACCGTAAAGGGTCTGTCCGGCGAGTCGAACACCACCACCATTACCCTGGCCGTGGCAGCGACGCCGTTGATTACGTTGACGCCTCCCACGGGAGTGTCGAACCCCGACAACGCTACTTATTACGCCGGCTCTCCGGATCCGGCCACCATTCCGGTGGCGGTGGGTCTGACCGCAACTCCGGAGAATCCGACCTACGCCATGACCGCCACGGTGAATGCCGGAGCGGCCTCCTGGTGCGCGGCTACCAATCCGGGCAACGTCAACGATGCGGGCGGAAGCTTTAACGTCACGCTCACCCCGAAGGAAGCGGCCCTGGCTATCAGCACCACGCCGTACACCTGCACGGTGACGGTGGCCGGCAACGACGGCCTGGTGTCCACGACCTTCGTCATCAACCTGACCGTGTCCGGTCCGACACTGACCTCGGTAACGCCCAACCCGGTGGTATTCAACATTCCGGTTCTGCCCACTTCGGCCTTTACGACGACCGAGACCATGGCGGGAACCGGCACCTACAGCTTCACCACGACGCCGGCTACCCTGACGCCGCAACCGCCCAACAGCGTAATGTGGCTCGCGGCCACCAGCCCGGCCCAGTTGACCAACGGCGCCGGAACCATGACCGTGACGGTGCCGATGGCTGCCGCGGATACTCTCGCGGTGGGCCAGTATGTGGGCAGCGTCGCGTTCCAGGGTCCCAACCCGACTCCGTATAACCTCCCGGTGACCTTGAACGTGGCCCAGATCGGCGCCAACCCGGCTACCATCACGCCGTTCGTGTACTACATCGGTTACACCACCCCGAACACCCAGACCGTGTCGCTGACCGCTCCGATAATGGGCGGCGGTGATGCGCACCTGGCGTTCACCGTGGGCACCGTCGTGAGCACCACCCAGCAATGGATCACGGTGACCCAGACCGCCGGCACCGCTGGCATGACCCCGGCGACCCTGTCGATTACCTACAATCCGATGGGCCTGGCCGCCAGCGCGACCGCGTACACCGGCAGCGTGAACATCTCGACCACCGGTTCCTCGGTAGC
>JASHSS010000095.1 GCA_030038565.1 Bryobacteraceae bacterium | reverse complement strand
GAGGCATGCGCGTGGCGCAGCCAGTGCGGGCTGATCTGGGGAGTTTTGTCCGCCACCCCTGCGATTTCGGCCGCTCTCCGCAAAATGACCCTAACCCTTCCCCGATCAAGGGATTTGCCGCTCTTCGAGAAAAATACGGGCGACTCATTTCCGGCACTTTTCTGCAGTTTATTCAGCTCCGCCCAAAGCTCCGGCGGCAGCGTGACGGCTCGCGTCCGGCCGCCCTTGCCGGTGACCGTAATCTGCCCGGCGTCGCCGCGGGCACTGAGATTCCGCCAGCGCAGCCCGCAGGCCTCGGAAACGCGCAGGCCGGCGGTGTAGAGCAATTGCAGCAGGACGCGGTCCCTTGGCCGCAGATCCACCGCCAGGACGCGCTGGAGGTCCTCCTCAGCGATGATCCGCTCCGCCAGGCGGCTCTCATGCGCCGGAAGCGCCAATTCCGCGGCTGGATTCGCCGGGAGGTAGCGCATCCGCAGGCAGAACCCGAATAGGCTCCGCACGGCCGCCAGGGTGCGCAGACGCGATACGGGAGCCAGCCCGGCGGCCACCAGGGATTCGGCGAAGTCCTGGAGGTCGCCGAGGTCGATGGCCTTCAGCGGTTTGTTAACATGCGCCCGCAGGCGGTCGGCGTCGCGGCGGTAGCAGGAGCGGGTGTGGGGGCTGGATTGGGAATTCAGCCACAGCTTCAAAATCGTTGAATCGCTTGGAGATACCATAACATTCCTTATGACATGTTGATACCTCAAATTGCCGAGGAGAAGGTGCGGCCCCGGCGTTCGGCCCGGATTCGTCAGCCGTTTGAAAACTTGCGGAGACCGCAGTGGATACAGGCCCGGCAGAAGATGCCTTTGTGATATCCGAATGAGCTGGAGAATGGGCGGTTGCAGCGTGGGCAGCGCCAATACACGAACCGGTAGCCCAGGACGAGGTACGCCGGCATCCACAAGATCGTAAGCACCAGCACGGGCGTGAAGGTCTGGAAGTAGTAATTGGAAACGGCCGCGACTATCAAGGCCACCACGACGAATCCGCCGAAGACGATGATACAGAGCCTGCGTAACCTGCGATACTCCTGCCAGTCTGCGTCGTAGTTCGTTTCCATCTTGAGAAATCCATTTTACGAGGGACTTGATGCGGGTGGGCCCACGGCGAAGTCGACGGTCGGTACCATACGGCAGCGCTTCACCCATGCCTATTCCCTTCGGACGTCCCAGGCTCTGCCGTCCTCCCGCAGCCCCGTGAACCGGCTGTGCCGCAAATGGCCATCTGCGGTCCACTCCACGAATTCGAACTGCGCGACCAGCGTCGGCGTCAGCCACCGACACGCTTCCATCTTTGCGGCGGTCAACCCTTCGCCCCATCGCCCGGCCCTCTTCTCCGGCAGGTTCGCGAACGAGCACGTGGACATCTCCAGCGGCTTGAACTTGGACATCAGCTCGGCGCGCAGCCGCGGCGTGAAGCCGTTTCGCGTGCGGCCGGCGTACACGAGGTCATCCCTCTGGTAGTAGCCGAACACCACTGCGTCGAAGGTCGGGCCGCCGATGGTGTAGCCGCCGATCACGAACTCCTGGCTCTGATTGACGCGCATCTTCTGCCAGGCGCCGGAGCGCAAGCCCGGCTCGTAGCGGCTGTCGATTCGCTTCGCCACCAGCCCTTCAAGGCCCTGCGCCTTCACTGATCGGATCAGATCCGCCAGGCTGGCGTCGAGCGTGGGCGACTGGCGGATTGGCTCGCCCAACGTGGAGAGGACCTGCTGTTCGAGGAGGTCGCGCCGGCGCCGCAGCGGTTCGCCGGTGAGATCATAGCCCTTCAGCACAAGAACATCGAAGACGTAATAGACGATGGCAACGCCCCCGGAGCCATAGTTCTGCAGGCTCTGGAACGATGGCCGCCCGGACGCGTCCAGCGCGACGACTTCGCCGTCGATGACGGTCTCATCCGGCATGGCGGCGAGTGCTGTCACGCCGCCCGGATACCGCCCGTTGAAGTCCTTGTCGTTCCGAGAGCGGAGATGCACTTTGCCGCCGGCCTTGAACGCGATGGCTCGGAAGCCATCGAACTTCACCTCGTACTCCCAGGCCGGTCCCTCCGGCAGTCGGTCCGTGCGCAGCAGGAGCATCGGGTCAATGAAGCGGGCGGCGGCGGATGTGGGCATCGGCTCCAGACAGTCTGGCATATTGCTCGAAGTCCCCGCCGCGGCCCCCGGATGAATCGCCTGCACGACTCCGTCGGTGCTCGATTCGCAGACGACCGCCAGATGGCAGAGATCCGATCCGAGCCGAGCGCCGGGCTGGATGCGAACTCCTCCGGGAGGCCGAAGAGCGCGCGGAACCGCCCTGGCAGGTTGGCTGGCAGGTCCCTGATAAGCGGTAGATGCGATTGCTCCTACAATCGGGCGCTGGGCTATTGGGATTGACAATCGCCGGCTCGATGTCCTCCCCGCACCGATGCGGCTCACGAGCGCCTGCGCAGTTTCCATAATCGCTTGGCGGCCCGGGGGAATGGCGGGCCCGGTCCCTTTTTATTGGGGCGACACAAAGCGGGGGCGGGATCAAACTCGCTCGTCGAATGCCTGGAC
>JASHSS010000094.1 GCA_030038565.1 Bryobacteraceae bacterium | reverse complement strand
GTGCCCGCGGCGCCTGGCTGCGTGGTTGCCACGGCGATGGTATGAGTTCCGGCTGACAGGTTGACCGTCTGGGGCGCGGTCTGCGCTGCCCCGCCATCCACGGTGAATTGCAGGCCCGCCGGGCTGGTCTGGATGGTGATGCCGGTCAAGGCGGAGAAATTGGCGGTGACGGTCTCGGGCGCGCTCATGGTCACGGTCGTGGAGGCGCTGTTGGCTCCCGCCACCGGGCCGCTCCAACTGCTGAACTGGTAGCCGCTGGCGGGGGTGGCCGTCAGGTTCACCACTGTCCCTGCGTTGTAAGATCCGCCGCTGGCCGGCGTCACCGTGCCGCCCGCCGCGGGCGAGGCCGCCGTGGTGAGCTGGTACTGCGTCGGGACCAGATTTACACTGGTTTGGGCCGAGGTGCTGTTGTAGCTGGCGGTGATGGTGGCGCTCTGACTGCCGCTGATGGTTCCGGTGGACACGGTGAAGCCGGCCGAGTTTGTGGCTGAGGTCACCACAACGGATGATGGCACGCTAAGGGTTGGATTGCTGTTGGTCAGGCTAACGGTTGCGCCACCGGAGGGAGCCGGTCCGTTCAGTGTGACAGTGCACGTCGAGGTGCCGGAGTTGTTCAAGGTGGATGGGGCGCAGGACAGGGAGGTGACGCTGGGCAATGCTCCGCCCGTCACGACGCCGCCCGTCGGTGTAACCGCGATTCCGATTGCCGCGGCAGAAGCGGCTACGGCGTTCGTGACCCCAATCGAGGTGCTGCTTACACCGACCGCCATGGTCAGATTCACGACCGCGACGGGGCCATTGGCGATCAGGCCGACGTTCATTCCCGAGGCCACGCAGCTATACGTACCAGTACTAGTAGTGCAGGTCAGCGTTTTGCCGGCGGCGCTGGTAGACGAGCCGGTACTGACGGCAATGGAGGCGACATTGCTTGGGGGATAGGTCAATGTCCACTGGATGGCTGCGGGCTGACTGCCCGCAGGCGAAGTCAAGACCAGGTTGAGGGTTACGGCACCGTTCGAGGTTGCCGTTCCTGATGACAGAGCTAAAGCGTCAGAGGCCCCCTGGCCCAAAGCGGCCCGGGCGGAGAGCAAAAGAACCAGTGCGAGGATCTTAGCAGGCCAGCCTCGTTTCAAAGATCCCAGTATCAAGATGAGTACCCCCAACCCCGCTGCAAAAGTACTAGGACTTTCCCGAGAAAACAGGATTCTACCAGGATGTGCGGAAGGGTACTATCCTCAAATTGGTAAGGGGACACACGGCGGCCAGAAGTTAGTATTTGGGGTTGGGCTACTGTCGAGGTATATGGGCGGAAGAGGCCCTGGCAGGCTGAAAGCCGGCCCCACGGGCGCCAGCAAGTCCCTGATGTTTAGGCGGTTGGGTCGCCGCTGAAGGCGAATGCCAGGGCGGATTCCTCAACCCCTCGCGGCAGGTCGCACGACCGGTTCCGGAGCACTTCTAGTTGTTGAACAGGGCCTGGAACTCCGCACTTCCAATGAAACCCTGGTTCGACGTGCCCGTCCCCAGAATCTGAATCCGCGTAGCGTAGCCTGCTGATCCCTGGAAGAGAATACCTGGCCCACCGGCATCGGCAAATCCCATCCAGTAAGCAAAGCCGGTCGGGTCTGGATCTCTGTTCAGGATCAGAAAATAGAGCATCTGTACGTACAGAGCGTTCGTGTGGTCGGCCGCCAGCGTTGTGTCGTACGTTCCTGTACTTTGAAACTCGTTATTGGGTGCGCTCACCGGTCCAGTCTCACCGGGGTATCCGATCATGGCTTCAAACCATGCCGCCAGCCCAGCGGAGTTGGCTTGGGAGAGTTCATTCGCACTGGGCGCCCGGTTCAACAGATTCTGGTACAGGGTGGTTCCCGTGTAGCCGGCGCCCGTCAGCGAATTGAACAAGGCCGTCAACGTCTGGGTCCCCGCCCGGATGCCCGGGATGGCCGCGCTGAATTGAGCGTAAGTGGGCGAAGCCCCCGTGGCAGCCTGGTAAGCCGCCATCACGGCGAAGTCGGTGTTGAAGGGCTCGGGGCTGGTCAGGAACCCGTCGGCCATCTGGCCGAGGCCGCCGGCGCCAGGGCCGGTCGTCCAGAACGCGAAGCCCACGGAGTCGGGGTCGCGGCCCAGAATCTGTTCATACAAGGCATACACCTCGCGATACGTCTGGTTGACACCGGATCCCGCCTCCGTGACAGTGTAAGTTGCTGACGACGCTCCGCTGGCCACCGTGATGTTATAGCTCTGCTGGCCGGCATGGGTGTTGCTCAGGAGCACGAACCCGACCGAGCCCACGCCGGTGGCGGGCGCGGAGGACGCCCCTCCCGAGGTGATCTGAAGGACGGATGGATCGGATGACGTCGCGGTCCACGCCCCGCAGGTGGAGCTCGGGGTAACCGTGAGGGTCAGTGGATTCTCCGGAATGAATCCGCAATTGGGCGGGCTGGAGACCCCAGGGCAGCTTTCGACGGTGGAGGTACCGGTGGCCGGCAGATTCGCAGAGGCAGGGGTCAGGCCGAACGAGCACGTGGTCTGGGACGTGGCCGTGAAGGACCAAATGGGCGAGGAAGTAGAGCCGAAGGCGTTTATCGAACTTACCGACCAATAGTACGTCGTTCCCAGGGCTAAGGTTATCGAATAGCTCGTGTTGGTCGTGTTGGTAACCAGCGGCGGCGGCGTGGAGGTGCCGACGTACACGTTATAGGAAGTGGCTCCCGTTACCGCGCCCCACGTCAAAGTAGCGGGCGAGGAGACGCCCGTTGCTCCGGCGGCTGGTGAGAAACTCGTCACCTGGGCAGGGGGCTGACCCGCACTAAAGCTCGCCGTCACCGTCTCGGCCGCGCTCATCGTCACTGTGGTCGAGGCGCTGTTGGCTGACGCCACCGGGCCGCTCCAACTGCTGAACTGGTAGCCGCTAGCTGGCGTGGCCGACACGTTCACTCCCGTCCCCGCGTTGTAATATCCGCCCGTGGTCGGAGCCACCGTCCCGCCGGCTGAAGGCGAGGCCGAAATAGTGAGCTGATACTGGGTGGTGAAACTGGCCGTGTAGGTGGCCGCCGCCCCGGTCACCGTGATGGTGTGGGAGGCTGCTCCACCGTCGCTCCAGCTGCTGAACAGGTATTGGGTGCCCGCGCTTCCGGCCTGCGTCGTTGCCACGGCGATGGTGTGCTGGCCGGCCGCAAGGTTGACGGTCTGGGGCGCGGTCTGCGCAGCCCCGCCATCCACCGTGAATTGCAGGCCCGCCGGGTTGGTTTGGATGGTGATGCCCGTCAAGGCTGAGAAATTGGCGGTGACGGTCTCGGCCGCACTCATCGTCACCGTGGTCGAAGCGCTGTTGGCTGCCGTCACCGGTCCGCTCCAACTGCTGAACTGGTAGCCGCTGCCTGGCGTGGCCGACACGTTCACCACCGTCCCGGCGTTGTAGTAGCCACCTGTGGCCGGCGTCAACGCCCCGCCGGCTGAAGGCGAGGCCGAAATAGTGAGCTGATACTGGGTGGTGAAGCTGGCTGTGTAGGTGGCCGCCGCGCCGGTCACCGTGATGGTGTGGGAGGCTGCTCCACCGTCGCTCCAACTGCTGAACACGTACTGGGTGCCCGCGCTTCCGGCCTGCGTCGCCGCCACGGCGATAGTGTGCTGGCCGGCTGCAAGGTTGACGGTCTGGGGCGCGGTCTGCGCAGCCCCGCCATCCACCGTGAATTGCAGGCCCGCCGGGTTGGTCTGGATGGTGATGCCCGTCAAGGCTGAGAGATTGGCGGTGACCGTCTCGGCCGCGTTCATGGTCACGGTGGTGGAGGCGCTGTTGGCTCCCGCCACCGGGCCGCTCCAACTGCTGAACTGGTACCCGCTGGCTGGGGTGGCCGACACGTTCACTGCCGTCCCCGCGTTGTAGTAGCCACCCGTGGTCGGGGTCACCGTCCCGCCGGCTGAAGGCGAGGCCAAAACAGTGAGTTGATACTGGGTCGTGAAGCTGGCGGTGTACGTGGCCGCCGCGCCGGTCACCGTGATGGTGTGGGAGGCCGCGCCACCGTCGCTCCAACTGCTGAACACGTACTGGATGCCCGCGCTTCCGGCCTGCGTCGTTGCCACGGCGATGGTGTGCTGGCCGGCTGCAAGGTTGACGGTCTGGGGCGCCGTCTGCGCTGCCCCGCCATCCACCGTAAATTGAAGGCCCGCCGGGTTGGTCTGGATGGTGATGCCGGTCAAGGCGGAGAAATTGGCGGTGACGGTCTCGGGCGCGCTCATGGTCACGGTGGTGGAGGCGCTGTTGGCTCCCGTCACCGGGCCG
>JASHSS010000010.1 GCA_030038565.1 Bryobacteraceae bacterium | reverse complement strand
CGTTCCGGCAACCCCACGGAGCGGCGCGGCGCAGGCGGTCCGGGCGTGCGCGTGTTTGGCGAACCGGCCAGCCCTCCCAGGCCCGGCATTCTCACCGGTAATGGCAGCGTGTTCATCGGAACCAAGGGCATGATGGCCACTACCCAGCGCGGCGAAGGCGTGTGGCTGCTGCCGGCTTCCCGCTGGGCCGATTACGTGTTGCCCCCGCAACTCCTCACGCGCTCCCCGGGCCACATGCTGGATTGGATTCGCGCCTGCAAAGGCGGCGACCCGGGCTGCTCGGATTTCAGCATCACCGCGCCGTATGCCGAATGGCTGGCCTTGACCGCCATCGCTCTGCACGTGCCCGGAAAACTGGAATGGGACAGCAAAAACCTGCGGTTCAGCAATAGCCAGGAGGCTAACAGGTTCGTCAAGCCCGTGTTCCGCAAGGGTTGGGAGATGAAGCTGTAGCCGGGCATAAAAACGCCCAAAACCAGACTGTTGCGTCCCCCTCGGCATGTGACATAATGTGAAATCTTCCTGGCGCGCGTGCCTGGAAGACAGTCATGAGTGACCACACGTTCAGCAGGCGGGCAGCTATTCTGGGAGCCGCCGCGCTTCCCGTAGCCGGGCTGGTGCATGCCCAATCGCAGCCGACGGGCGTGGTGATTTCGAGCGCCAACCGCAATGACGGCGGCATCCACTGCTGCGCCAAGGCCCTCGAGGTGATTCAGTCCGGCGGCGACACGCTGGATGCCGTGATCGCGGGAGTAAATATCGTTGAGTTGGATCCGCGCGATAACAGCGTGGGCTATGGCGGTCTTCCGAACGAAGACGGCGTAGTGGAACTCGACGCCAGCTGTATGCACGGGCCTTCCCGGCGCGGCGGTGCCGTGGGAGCCATCCGCGGCATCAAGACCCCCTCCAAAGTGGCGCAGAAGGTCGCCCTGGAGACCGACCACATGATGCTGGCCGGCGAAGGCGCCCTGCGCTTTGCCAAGGCATGGGGCTTCCAGGAAGAAAACCTGTTGACCGACGAATCGCGCACCCAGTGGTTAATCTGGAAGCGCAGCCTGCGCGACCGCAACGGGCACACCTTCTGGGAATCCGGCGTGGACGCCCCTCCGGCCAAAAAGGCCGCGGAGGTGGAGGAGCTGAAGAAATTATTTCCGCAATACGGCGAAGAGTTTCTGGAGGAGGCTCTGGAAAACGCCCTCAACCCGCCGCACGGCACCATCAATTGCATCGCCCTGAACGAAAAGGGCGAAATGTCCGCCGTCACCACCACCAGTGGGATGGCATTCAAAATCCCCGGACGGGTGGGCGATTCGCCCATCATCGGCGGCGGCCTATGGCTCGACCAGGATATCGGAGGAGCTGGTTCCACGGGCCGGGGAGAAGAGAACCTGCGGGTCTGCGGCGCTCACACCATCGTGGAGAATATGCGCCATGGGATGTCGCCCAGGGAGGCGGCGCTGGACGCCCTCAAGCGTGTGGCGCGGAATTTCGATAACGACGAAAAACGTCTCGCTGCGGTCGATCTGGATTTTTACGTCCTGCGTAAGGATGGAGAGTACGCGGGCGCATCGCTCTGGGGGCCCGTCCAGGGGGAAAAGCGCTTCGCGGTTGCCAGCGGCAGCCGCCCAAGCCATCACGAGCCCTCGGTGTATCTTTTAGCACGGAAGTAGCTTGGTTACCGCGATACGTGGACGGGCGGTGTAGCCGCGCGGCCGCCGGTCGGAGCGTGAGGGAATCAACCACGCCCGCGATTGCGATGCAACGGATTGAGAGTTTTTTCATCCAATCCAAGGAAACCTGGGAAATCGGAGGCAAGGCGTGGAACGGATGCCGGTAGTTGGTGGAGTGACTGTCTCTTTCCGATGAGAAAATACATACGATTCAAGAATCACCGGGGGCCCGGCAGATTGGCCCGCGCCGAAGCGGAACGGACTAACTAGCAGCCATGGCCCAGATCTTTCATCGCAGCACTAATACCTTCTCGCGCATTACCATATTCGGCGCAGTTTTCATATTGGCGTTTCTCACCTGGGTGTTCGCGGAGTTGGACCGGTCCAATTACAATACACGCGCCACGGTTCCCCGCGAACAACCCGTGCCGTTCAGCCATGCACATCACGTCGGAGGCATCGGAATCGACTGCCGCTATTGCCATACCACGGTCGAGACCTCCGGGTTCGCCAATATTCCCCCCACCAAAACGTGCATCAATTGCCATTCGCAGATCTGGGCCACCAGCCCGACACTCGAACCCGTGCGGGCGAGTTTCCGCACCGGCCAGTCCATCCGCTGGACGCGCGTGAACGATTTGCCGGATTTCGTCTACTTCAACCACAGCATCCACATCAACAAGGGAGTCGGTTGTGAGAGTTGCCACGGGCGCGTGGACCGCATGCCTCTCACCTGGCAGGAGAACTCGCTCGAAATGGAGTGGTGTCTGGACTGCCACCGGCATCCCGAAAAAAATCTGCGCCCGCGCGAATTCATCACCACCATGGGCTACCAGCCGGCCGGCGACCAGGAAACCATCGGCCGCCGGCTGATGGCCGAAAACCATGTACAGGATGCGCGCGTGCTGACCAGTTGTTCTACTTGCCATCGATGAGCGACTCACCAAAGAAACTGGATCTGGCCGAAGTCCGCGAAAGCCTCGCCAAAGCCGCGCGCGGCTCCGGACGCGAGTACTGGCGCAGCCTGGAGCACCTGGCCGCCACCCCCGAATTCGAGGAACTGCTGGAGCGCGAATTCCCGCGCCAGGCGATCGGCTGGAGCGAGGACGAAGACCGCGCCCAGGGTCGGCGCAATTTTCTGAAGCTGATGGGCGCCTCGCTCGCTTTAGGCGGCCTGGCCGCCTGTACCCGGCAGCCCACCGAGTACATCATGCCGTACATCCGGCAGCCCGAAGAATTGGTCCTGGGCAAGCCGCTGTTCTTCGCCACCGCTACCACCTTGAATGGCGTGGCGCACGGCGTTCTGGCCGAGAGCCACGAGGGACGGCCCACTAAGATCGAAGGCAACCCCGAGCATCCCGCCACGCTGGGCGCCTGCGACAGCTTTTCCCAGGCCTCCGTGCTGGGGCTTTACGATCCCGACCGCGCCGCCACCGTGACCCAGGGCGGAGAGATCCGTTCGTGGGCCGCCTTCTTCGACGCCTTGCGTTCTGCCCTAGCCGAACAGAAGCTGAAGAACGGCGCGGGCCTCCGCATCCTCACCGAAACCGTCACTTCGCCCACCATGGCTAGCCAGGTGGCGGCCATTCAAAAGCTCTATCCGGGCGTCAAATGGCACCAGTGGGAACCGGCCGGGCCGCATAGCGCGCGGGCGGGCGCGAAGCAGGCCTTCGGGCAATTCGTCAACACCTATTACGATTTGAGCAACGCCCAGGTGGTGGTGGCTCTGGATTCGGATTTCCTGGCTTCGGGACCCGCCAGCCTGCGCTACGCACGCCAGTTTTCCATGCGCCGCCGCGTGACCGACGCGAATCCCCAGATGAATCGGCTCTACGTGGTGGAACCCATGCCCACCCCCACCGGGGCCAAGGCCGACCATCGCCTGGCTTTGCGCGCCGGCGACATCGAGGAGTTCGCCTGGGCCCTGGCCACCGGCCTCGGCGTGGCCCAGGGACCCAAGCAGGGCGAAAACGGCGACATCTATAAATGGATCGGCGCGATTGCCCGCGATTTGCAGCGCAACAAGGGCGCCGGGCTGGTGATTGCCGGCGAGCAGCAGCCTCCCCTGGTGCACGCCCTGGCGCACGTGATGAATGCCGATATGGGCAACGTCGGCAAGACCGTTTTTTACAGCGATCCCATCGAGGCCAATCCGGTCGACCAGTTGGCCTCTTTACAGGACCTTCTGAACGACCTGAATGCCGGCGCGGTGGATGTGCTGCTGATTCTGGGCGGCAACCCGGCCTTCAACGCTCCGGTGGATTTCGGCATGGCCAGCGCCATTCCGAAGGCCCGCCTGCGCGCCCATCTCAGCCTGTACAACGACGAGACCTCCGCCCTCTGCGAGTGGCATCTGCCGGAAGCGCATTACCTGGAAAGCTGGGGCGATGCGCGCACGTTCGATGGCACGGTATCCATTCAGCAGCCGCTGATCGAACCGCTCTACGAAGGCCGCTCGGCCATCCAGGTGCTCCAGATGCTCACCGAATCCCCCGAGACCGGCGGCTATGCCGTGGTCAAGGGCTATTGGGCGGCACAGCATCCGGGCGCCGATTTCGAGTCCTGGTGGCGCCTGGCGGTGCACGACGGCGTGATTGCCGGCACCGCGCTTCCTGCCAAAACCCCTGCCATTCAGGGCGCGGCCATTTCCCAGCGCCCCGCCTCGCACCGCCTGGGCGGCAAACTGGAGGCCATCTTCCGCCCCGACCCCACCATCTACGACGGCCGCTTCGCCAATAACGGCTGGCTCCAGGAACTCCCCAAGCCCATCACCAAGCTCACCTGGGATAACGCCGCCATCATCAGTCCCGCCACCGCGCACCGCCTGGGCGTCGAAAGCGGCGACATGCTGCGCCTCAACTACGAGGGCAATAGCCTGAACGCGCCCGCCTGGGTGCAGCCCGGCCACATCGATGGCGCCGTCACCCTGCACCTGGGCTATGGCCGCACCCGCTCGGGCCGCGTGGGAAACGGCATGGGATTCAATCCCTACGGACTGCGCGGGTCCAAGGCGCTGTGGCATGACACCGGCCTCGAAGCGGTGAAAATTCCCGGCCAGTACGTCTTCGCCAGCACCCAGATGGACCACGTCCTGGACACCCGGCGGCACATCATTCAAAGCGGCACGCTCGAAGAGTACAAGAAAAACCCGCTCTCGATCATCGAGGGAATTGAGACCCCCGAGCCCGGGATGACCCTGTATCCCCCGTGGAAATACGAAGGCTACGCCTGGGGCATGGCCATAGATCTCAACGCCTGCACCGGCTGCAGCGCCTGTGTCACCGCCTGCGTGGCCGAAAACAATATCGCCGTCGTCGGCAAGGACCAGGTGCGCCGCAGCCGCATTATGCACTGGATCCGCGTGGACACTTACTATAACGGCGCCATCAACAATCCCGATATCTACAACCAGCCGGTGCCGTGCATGCAGTGTGAAAACGCGCCCTGCGAGCTGGTCTGCCCGGTGCAGGCCACCAATCACAGCTCCGAAGGCCTCAACGACATGGTGTATAACCGCTGCGTGGGCACCCGTTACTGCTCTAATAACTGCCCCTACAAAGTGCGGCGCTTCAATTTCTACCTGTTTTCGGATTACGAAACCCCCAGCCTGAAGCTGCTGCACAACCCCGATGTCACCGTGCGCAGCCGCGGCGTCATGGAAAAATGCACTTACTGCGTGCAGCGCATCAATTACGCCAAAATCGAGGCCGAGAAGCAGGGCCGCCTGGTCCAGGAAGGCGATATTCAAACTTCCTGCCAGGCCGCCTGCCCCACCGAGGCGATCGTGTTCGGCAACCTCAACGACCCCAACAGCCGGGTGCTGAAAATGAAGGCCGAAAAGCGCAATTACGGGCTGCTCGCGGATCTCAACACCCGCCCCCGCACCACTTATCTGGCAACCCTGCGCAATCCCAATCCGGAGGTGGAGGGCTAGAGCGCCATGCCAGATGAACCGCAAGTAGTCGAACCGCCCGAGCCCAAACAGCTTATTGCGCCGGGTTACACCTTCGGCAGCGTTACCGACCAGATCGCCACGGTGGTGCTCACCGGCAGGACGCCGGTCTTCTGGCTGGCCTGCTTCAGCGTGGGCCTGGCCCTGCTGTTTCTATTCCTGTACGCGGTGGCGCTGCTGCTCGCCAAGGGCGTGGGCATCTGGGGCATCCGCGTTCCAGTGATGTGGGGCTTCGCCATCACCAACTTCGTCTGGTGGATAGGAATCGGCCACGCGGGCACGCTTATTTCCGCTATTCTGCTGCTGCTCAACCAGCGCTGGCGCAACTCCATCAACCGTTTTGCGGAAGCTATGACCCTCTTCGCGGTGGCCTGCGCCGGCATGTTTCCTCTGCTGCACCTGGGCCGCCCCTGGCTGTTTTACTGGCTCTTTCCCTACCCCAACACCATGAACGTGCAGCCGCAATTCCGCAGCCCGCTGGTGTGGGACGTGTTCGCCGTCTCGACTTACGCGACGGTGTCGTTTCTGTTCTGGTTTGTCGGCCTTCTGCCCGACCTGGCCACTCTTCGCGACCGCACCCTGAACCGCTTCGCGCGCTTCGCCTACGGCATTCTGGCGATGGGCTGGCGCGGTTCGGCGCGCCATTGGAGCATTTACGAAACCGCCAGCCTGCTGCTGGCCGGTCTGGCCACTCCGCTGGTGCTCTCGGTCCATACAGTGGTCAGTTTCGACTTCACGATCGCCATCGTGCCGGGTTGGCACAGCACCTTCTTCCCGCCTTATTTCGTCGCCGGCGCAATCTATTCCGGATTCGCCATGGTCCTCGCGCTGGCCATCCCCCTGCGGGCGGTCTACGGACTGCAGGGGCTGATTACCGATAAGCATCTGGATAACTCCGCCAAGGTGATGCTGGCCACCGGGCTGATCGTTGCCTACGCCTATATTCTGGAAACCTTCACCGCCTGGTACAGCGGCAACGTGTACGAGGGCGCGGCCATCTGGAACCGCATGACCGGTCCGTACGCCCCGGCTTACTGGATGCTGATCAGTTGTAACATCATCCTGCCGCAAGCCCTCTGGTTCAAGAGCATCCGGTCCAGGCCGGTGCTGCTCTTTATCTGGTCGATGATCGTGCTGACCGGCATGTGGCTGGAACGCTACGTGATCATCGTGAGCAGCCTGGCGCAGGACTTCCTGACCTCTTCGTGGTCGATCTTCGTGCCCACGCGCTGGGATTGGGCCACTTACTTCGGCACCATCGGTTTATTCCTGTTCCTGTTCTTCGCATTCATCCGGCTGCTTCCCATGATTTCGATCTTTGAAGTCCGCACCCTGCTGCCCCAAGCCAAGGTAGAGGAGGAGGTGCAAGGTTGATCAAACCGATCTACGGCTTGATGGCCGAGTTCGATAACCCTACCAGCCTGGTCAACGCCGCCCGCGCCGCGCGCGAAAAGGGCTATCGCAGGCTGGACGCGTATTCGCCCTTCCCTATCGAGGAACTTACGGACGCCTTGCACCTGCACCACAATAAGTTGCCGCTGATCGTATTGTGCGGCGGAATCCTGGGTGGGTTGACCGGTTTTCTCCTGCAATATTACATCACCGTGATCGATTTCCCCATCAATATCGGCGGGCGCCCGTTGGATAGCTGGCCGGCGTACATCATCATCACCTTCGAGCTGACCATTCTGTTCGGCGCGATCTCGGCCGTGTTGGGCCTGTTGGGGCTGTGCGGTCTCCCCATGCCCTATCACCCCACCTTCAATGTGCCGCGATTCGCGCTGGCGTCGCGCAACCGGTTCTTTCTGTGCATCGAAGCCCGCGACCCGCTCTTCGATCACGATCAAACCAGCGCATTTCTGGAGACTCTGGAGCCGCGGGAGGTGTCCGAAGTTGCCAACTGAGCGAATTTCTCCGCGCTTGCTCCGGGTGCTCGCCGTCTGGGTGGTGATTCTCATGGCCGCCCTCTCGGTTGCCTGCCGGCAGGACATGCAGGATCAACCCAAGTACATTCCGCTGCGCCCCAGCGGCTTCTTCGCCGACGGCCGTTCCGAGCGCCCGCTGGTTGAAGGCACCGTGGCGCGCGGCCATCTGGACGACGATACGGCCTACTATACCGGCAAGGGCCCCGACGGCAAACCGCTCGACACGTTTCCTTTCACGGTCACCAGGGACGTGATTCTTCGCGGGCAGGACCGCTTCAACATTTACTGCGCGCCGTGCCACGACCGCCTGGGCACGGGCGATGGAATGGTGGTGCGGCGCGGCTATCGCAAGCCGCCCTCCTACCACATCGACCGCCTGCGCCAGGTCCCCAACGGCTATATCTTCGACGTAATCACCAACGGCTTCGGCGCCATGCCGGATTATTCGGCGCAGATTCCGGTGGCCGACCGATGGGCTATCGTGTCGTATGTGCGCGCGCTGCAGCTTAGCCAGAACGCCTCCATCAACGACGTTCCGGCGGCGAATCGGGGCCAACTCGGGCAGGGAGGCGCGCAATGACCGCGCAGAGTCGCGATTTCGCGGCATCGGCCGAACTAGCCTCGGATCTACGCCAATGGCGCACGCGCGCGCTGACCGCGGGCGTAATTGGCGCCGTGCTCCTCCTGGTAGGCATTTTCCTGGTCTCTCCGTTTCAGTTATACGAATCCTATCTGTGGTCCTACGTGTTCTATGTGGGGGTCACGCTCGGCTGCCTGGTCTGGCTGATGCTGCAATATCTCACCGGCGGCGCCTGGGGCGTGGTCATCCGCCGTCCCGCCGAGGCCGCCGCGCGCACGTTGCCGCTGCTCGCCCTGCTCTTCCTGCCGATCGTCGTCGGCATCCCCAACCTCTACCAGTGGTCGCATGCCAACCTTGTGGCCAACGACCCGGTCATGCAGCACAAGCAGATCTACCTGAACGTGCCGTTCTTTCTCATCCGCGCGGCGCTGTACCTGGGCGGCTGGAATTTTCTGGCCTGGTACTTCAACCGCTGGTCGGCGCGCGAGGACGAAGGGTCGCCGGTGGCCCACCGCAAAATGGCCGCGCTGGCTGGACCGGGGATTCTGTTCTGGGGGTTCAGCATCACCTTCATGGCCGTGGATTGGGTGCTCTCGCTCAACCCGCGGTGGTTTTCGACCATCTTCGGGATGCTGTTCATGGCCGGCCAGGGTCTCTCCGGCATGGCCTTCCTGATCACCCTGCTGGTGCTGCTCTCTTACCGCCGCCCCATGTCGGAGATTCTCACGCCTCGCCACCTGCACGATCTGGGGAAACTGCTGCTTTGCATGGTGATGGTCTGGGCCTACTTCACTTTCTCGCAATTCCTGATTATCTGGGCCGGCAACCTGCCCGACGAGATTACCTGGTACGTGGCGCGCCTCCACGGCGGATGGCGCTACATCGCCCTGGCCCTCGTGCTGGGCCATTTCGCGCTGCCGTTCGCGCTGCTGCTTTCGCGCGACCTCAAGCGCAATTTCAAGCTGCTGGCGGGCATCGCTATATTCATCCTGTGCATGCGCTACGTGGATGTCTACTGGCTGGTGGCGCCCGATTTTTCGAGAGGCAGATTCGCCGTGAGCTGGATGGATTTCGTCGCCCCGGTGGCGCTGGGCGGCATCTGGCTGTGGGCTTTCGTTACGCAGTTGGAGAAGCGCCCGCTGATGCCGCTGGGCGAACCGAACCTCGAGGAGGCTTTACAACATGGCCGGGAATAGACCAGACCAGGAAGGGCCGCAAGTCCCCCCCGAGGCGCCGCCCCCGGCTGAACCGCCCGCCGAGCGCCCGGCCGGCCATGAGTCCCGCGACGTCAACGAGTGGGCAGTCGGCAGGTTCGCCATTGGCCTGGTGCTGCTGTGTATCCTTTCCATGGTGGTGCTGCTGGGCTTTTTCAAATACCTCGAAAGCCGCATTCCGCTCGCGACCGGCGTCCGCCCGGTGCCGCCGCAACCGCGCCTCCAGACCACCCCCCGGCTGGATCTCCAGGCCATGCGGGACGCCGAAGAGAAGATCCTCACGAGCTATGGCTGGGTGGATCAGTCGAAGGGCGTGGTCCGGATTCCCATCGCCCAGGCCATCGATCTGCTGGCCCAGCGAGGCCTTCCGGCGCGCCCGCAAAATGGCGTGCAAAGCGCCAGTAAAGCCAGCGTCCCGACGGAAAGCGGCCTGGGCGAAATCGTCCAGCAGGCCGGCGGTCCGCTGGCGGGAGCAGCTAAATAATGCCTATGAAACATCAGTTCGCCGTCGCGTTTTTGGGCGCCGCGCTGGCCGTGTGGGCCCAGCCCGGACAGCCCGCGCCGGTTCAGCCCACCATCACCATGCAGGATTCGAATTTGCGCCCCGCGCTTCCCGGCGCGCTCCAGGGCGTGGGCATCGATCAGCGGCTCGATCAACCTGTGCCGCTCTCGCTCATCTTCCACGACGAAGCCGGCCGCGATGTGCCGCTCTCCTCGTTTTTCCATGGCAAGCCCGTGATTCTGGCGCTGGTCTACTATCGCTGCCCCATGCTCTGCACCCAGATTCTGAACGGCCTGGAGAGCAGCCTGAAGGCCGTTTCGTTCAACCCGGGGCAGGATTTCGAAGTTCTTGCCGTCAGCTTCGACCCCAAGGACACGCCTGAGTTGGCGGCCTCCAAGAAACAGCTCTACCTGCGCCGCTATGGCCGCCCGGGCACCGCCAACGGCTGGCATTTTCTCACCGGTGACGAAACCAACATTCACGCGCTCACCGAAGCGGTCGGGTATCACGTTAAGTACGATCCCTCCACCGATCAATGGGCCCACGCCAGCGGAATTATGATCGCCACTCCCGATGGCCGCCTGTCGCGCTATTTCTACGGTGTGGAATACGCCCCGCGGGATGTGCGCCTGGGCCTTGTGGAAGCCTCCGCCAACAAGATCGGCACCCCCGTGGACCAGATTCTTTTGTTCTGTTATCACTACGACCCCGCCACGGGCAAGTACGGCGCGCTGGCCGTGGGCATGGTCCGCTTTGCCGGCGCCGCCTTCGTGCTCATCTGCGGCGGCTTTCTGCTGTTCGTGTTTCTCAGGGAATCGCGCACCCGTCATGCCAGGGGGGCTGGATCGCTCTAGATGGGATCTCTACCTTTATTTCCGGAACAGGCGTCCACCATTGCACCGGAGGTGGACCATCTTCTCTATTACCTTCTGACCGTGGCGGTGTTTTTCACGCTGCTGATCTTCGGAGCCATCTTCTATTTCGCCATCCGCTACCGGCGGCGCTCCGAACGCGAGCTGCCCCACGTCATCCACGGCGGCCTTACGCTGGAAGTTCTCTGGTCGGTGATTCCCTTCGGTCTCACCATGGTGATGTTCTCCTGGGGCGCCAGCATCTTCTTCACCGAGAGCCGCCCGCCCGCCGATGCCCTCCAGATATACGCCGTGGGCAAGCAGTGGATGTGGAAGCTCCAACACCTGGAGGGGCAGCGGGAGATCAACGAGTTGCACATTCCCATGGGCCGCGCCGTGCGGCTCACCATGACCTCCGAAGATGTCATTCACAGTTTTTTCGTTCCGGCTTTCCGCACCAAGGAAGACGTGGTTCCGGGGCGCTACTCCACCACCTGGTTCCAACCCACCAAGCCCGGTAAGTACCACCTGTTTTGCGCCGAGTATTGCGGAACGAACCACTCCCGGATGATCGGCTGGATCTATGTGATGGAGCCCAGGGACTACGAAAACTGGGTCAGCGGCGGCGGCCCCACCGGTTCGCTGGCGGATGAAGGCGGCCGCCTGTTCGAGAGCCTCGCCTGCTCCAACTGCCATAAGCCCGACGGATCCGGCCGCTGCCCCAACCTGGTGGGCCTGTTCGGCCGGATTGTGCAGCTCTCGAACGGCTCCACGGTGGTAGCGGACGAGGCTTATATCCGCGAGTCCATTCTTCAGCCCACTGCCAAAATTGTGGCGGGCTACCAACCCTTGATGCCAACCTTCCAGGGATTAGTCACCGAAGAAGGCGTGCTCGAGTTGGTCGAATATATCAAATCTTTGGGACCCAAGCCGGGCGCTCCAGCCGGAGCGAATGTCCCCGTGGTGGTTCCCCACCAACAATAGAGAAATATGATTACCGAAGCGGCAGCAGAACGAGAACATTATTTAAATGCCAGCTATGGCATGAAATCATGGCTCCTTACCAAGGACCACAAGCGCATTGCCGTGCTCTATCTGGCAACCGTGACCCTGTTCTTCTTCCTGGGCGGGGCCTTCGCCACTTTGATTCGCGTTGAGTTGCTGACGCCCCAGGGCGGCCTGGTCTCTTCGGAGACTTACAATAAGCTCTTCACCATGCACGGGGTGACGATGGTTTTTTTCTTCCTCATCCCGTCCATCCCGGCAACTCTCGGCAACTTCTTCCTGCCCCTGATGATCGGGGCCCGCGACCTGGCCTTCCCGCGTATTAACCTGCTGAGCTGGTACTTGCTGGTAATCGGCGGCCTGTTGGCGCTCTTCGCCATGCTGGCGGGCGGCGTGGATACCGGCTGGACTTTCTATACTCCCTACAGCACCACGTACTCCAATTCCTGGGTCATCGCCACGGCTCTCGGAATCTTCGTCGCGGGCTTCTCCTCCATTCTCACCGGCTTGAACTTCATCGTCACGGTGCACCGCATGAGGGCCCCCGGGATGACCTGGTTCCGCATGCCGCTGTTCGTCTGGTCCATGTATGCCACCTCGCTCATCCAGGTGCTCGGTACCCCCGTGCTGGCCGTCACCCTGGTGCTGGTGTTCTGCGAGCGCGTCTTCCATATCGGCATTTTCGACCCGGCCCTGGGCGGCGACCCGGTGCTCTTCCAACACCTTTTCTGGTTCTACTCCCACCCCGCCGTCTACATTATGGTGCTCCCCGGAATGGGTGTAATCAGCGAGGTGATCTCGGTCTTCTCGCGCAAATCCGTCTTCGGATACGCCTTCGTGGCCTTTTCCAGCGTGGCCATTGCGGTGCTCGGCTTCCTGGTGTGGGGCCACCATCTTTTCGTCAGCACCCAGTCGGTGTATGCCGGAATGGTCTTCTCGTTTCTCAGTTACTTCGTGGCCATCCCTTCGGCTATCAAGGTCTTTAACTGGACGGCCACGCTCTATAAAGGATCCATATCCTTCGCCACTCCGATGCTTTACGCCTTCGGCTTCATCGGGTTGTTTACTATCGGTGGACTTACCGGCCTGTTTGTGGCGTCGCTCGGAATCGATGTCCATGTCACCGATACGTACTTTGTCATCGCCCATTTCCACTACATCATGGTGGGAGGAACCATCATGGCCTACATGGCCGGCATGCACTATTGGTGGCCCAAGATGACCGGCCGGATGTATCCCGAAGGGTGGGCCAAGCTCTCCGCGCTGGTCATCTTCCTGGGCTTCAACCTCACCTTCTTCCCGCAGTTCATTCTGGGCTACCTCGGAATGCCCCGCCGCTATCACGTCTATCCCGATGAGTTCCAGGTGCTCCACGTCCTCTCCACCGCCGGCGCCAGCGTCCTGGCCGTGGGATATCTGATGCCCATGATCTACTTCATCTGGTCGCTGCGCTACGGCGCGCTGGCCCCCGCCAATCCCTGGGGCGCCACCGGCCTGGAATGGAAGACCGCCTCGCCGCCGCCGGTGCATAACTTCGACGAGGCTCCCGTAGTCACCCACGAAGCTTACGATTACAGTACCGTCATGGGGGAGGTGATCGAAGTTGGCTAGCGACGCTCACGGCGAAACTCTCGCCTTGCGCGAGCAGTTCGATTCCGAGGAACAACAGAAGGACGCGTCCACGCTGGGAATGTGGATCTTCCTCATCACCGAAATCATGTTCTTCGGTGGCATGTTCCTGGCTTACTCCGTCTACCGCAATTTCTATCCCCACGTTTTTGCGGTGGCCTCCAGCAGCATGAACGCCATCATCGGCGCCACCAATACCGGCGTCCTGCTGTGCAGCAGTTTCACCATGGTGATGGCCGTGCGCGCCGCCCAACTCGGCCAGCGCAAGATCATCATCCTCTTCCTGGTCCTGACCCTGATTCTCGGCATCGCCTTCCTGGGGCTGAAGGCCTATGAATGGAACGTGAAGTTCGAGGAGCACCACGTTCCCGGCCCTGCCTTCCACCTGGATGGCGTCGATACCCAGGGCCCCGCTCAAATCTTCTTCTCCATGTATTTCGCCATGACCGGATTACACGCCCTCCACATGGTGGTCGGCGTCGGAATCCTGACCTGGCTCATTATTGCGACTTACAAGGGAAGGTTCACCGCCGGGTATATGACTCCGGTAGACATCGCCGGCTTGTACTGGCACTTCGTCGATATCATCTGGATCTTTCTGTTCCCCCTGTTGTACCTGATCGATCGTCACCTGGGATAACTATGGCCACCGAACGCGTCGATTCCGTCAAAACCTATGCCGCGGTCTGGATCGTGCTGTTGATCCTGACCGCCCTCACTACCGCGGTAGCCTATGTGGACCTGGGAGCCTTCAGCGTGGTGGCCGCCCTCGTCATCGCCGTCGTCAAGATGCTGCTGGTGGCGCTTTTCTTCATGCACTTGCGCCACAGCACGCACCTCACCCGCCTGGTAGTCACGGGCGGCCTCGTCTGGCTGATGATCCTCCTGCTGCTTAGCTTCGCGGATTTCATGACGCGCGGTTGGGTAGGCGTTCCGGGCCGCTAAAGTCCGGCGCCGCCGCGATTCGCCCTTATTCCCCCCACACGCGGCGCGCCACTTCTACGATGCGGCCGAGTTTGGACCATTGCTCGTCTTCGGAAAGAAGGTTGCCTTCCTCCGTGCTGGCGAACCCGCACTGCGGGCTGAGGCAGAGTTGCTCCAGGCCGATGAACCGCGCCGCCTCCCCGATGCGCCGTTCCAGTTCCCCCGCGGTTTCCAGCGCCCCTCGCTTGGAAGTAACCAGGCCCAGAACCACGGTCTTGTTCTTCGGAACCAGGCGCAGCGGATCGAACCCGCCGGCCCGCTCGCTGTCGAATTCCATGAAATACCCGTCCGCGCCGATCACGTGAAACAGGATTTCGGCCACCGGCTCATAGCCGCCCTGGGCGATCCAGCTTGAGCGGAAGTTGCCCCGGCACAGGTGCATGGTGATGGTCATATCCGCCGGCCGGCCGCCGATGGCTGTGTTGATCATCTCCGCGTAGATCCCTGGCAGGCGCTCCGGTTCTTCGCCGCGCTCGCGTAGCATGCGCCGCTGCTCGGGATCGCAGAGATATGCCAGGTTGACCTCGTCGAGCTGAAGATAGCGGCAGCCGGCCTCCGCGAATGCCGCCACGGCGCCACGGTAGGCCAGCGCCAGGTCGCGGTAGAAATCTTCCATGTGCGGGTACACATCCAGGCTGACCGCCCTGCGCCCACCGCGAAAATGCAGCACGCTCGGCGAAGGAATGGTCATCTTCGCCGCCGCCCGCGTGCGCTCGCGCAGGAATCGGAAATGGTCCAGCATCGGGTGCCTCGAAAAGCCCAGCTTCCCCGTCACCCGCAATCCCTTGGGCTGGGTTTCGATACCTCCCTGAAACGCTATCCCATGCTCGGACCGGAAGGCTTCTACGCCGTCCAGATGTTCCAGAAAATCGAAGTGCCACATGGCCCGGCGGAACTCGCCATCCGTGGCGCTGCGAAGGCCGATCTCCGCCTGCCTTCCGATGACTCCTTCGATGGCCGCGTCTTCCGCCTCGCGCAGCGCGCCCTCTGAAATCTCTCCGCGCTCGCGGCGGCCGCGGGCCTCTTTGAGGGAGGCCGGCCGCAGAAGGCTGCCCACGTGATCGGCGCGAAAAGGAGGAGCCGTGCGGGTCATGGCAGTGTCGCCGTTTCCTCTCCTATGTTACCCGCCTTCTCGAGCCAGGTCCTGTTTCGGGATCCCCCCAAGCGCCGCGCCCACCGCGTTCAGCAGATCCCGGCTCGAAAATGGCTTCCGAACCGTCTGGCAGGCGCCCAGATACTTCGCCACCCCGAGCATGTTGCCGACCCCGGTTACCCCGCTGACCGCCACCACCGGAACGGTCGGGCAGATCTGCCGTGCTTCCCACATCACTTCCAACCCGTCTTCGTCCGACATGTAGATGTCGGTGATAATCAGATCGAACCGGTTGTGGCGCAACAACTGAACCGCGCCCTTGCCCTCGCCACAGGTCTCCACCTCGTAACCGGCCTCCTCCAGAATCCCCGCAACCGTCTGGAGCGCCGAAGGCGAATCGTCAATCAGTAAGATCCGTGCCATAAATTCTCTTGAAGTTCACGCCGGCCTTTCCACGCCACTGGCCGCTTCGCCCTTAGCCTCTACGTTCTCGACATCGCCGGAAAACCTGCCCTTGGTTACTTATCGGCTGCCGCGCTGGTTGCCGAGTGGCCCTTCCGCCGCCGCGCGCCGCGGAGCGTCCGGAGCATATTCTCATCGAAGGATGAGCCTGAACCGAGGGGGGTACAGGTAGGGAGCTGAGGTCTCCTTTCTAGTGAGATTGCAGAGCCTCGGGCCGACCAACGGGAGGCGCTCGGATGCTCCAACCGTAGGTGTTGGTTTTTCCTTCTAGGGAAGG
>JASHSS010000093.1 GCA_030038565.1 Bryobacteraceae bacterium | reverse complement strand
CCCAGCGCCCGCCAGCGCCCCAGCGGTCTCTGGACAACCAACCGGAATGCCGGTATGCTGCTTGCAGAATGCCTGGAGGAGAGTTCCCATGTTTCGAATGCTATGGGCGGCCGCTGCCGTGACGGCCTCCGCCGCGTGGGCCGCCCCATCCTGCGGCGGGCACGGGAGTCCCGAAACCCTGCTGGTTTCCACCGCGTGGCTGGCGGCCCACCTGCGCGATCCCCAACTGGTGGTGTTGGCGGTGGGCGATCGCGCAGCTTACGACCGCTCCCATATTCCCGATGCGGCTTTCCTGCCCTACCAGGATCTCAGCTCGCGCCAGAGCACGCTCACGCTGGAGCTTCCGCCGATGGGCGACCTGGCGAACACATTCGCCGCGCTGGGGGTGGGCAACGATTCGCGCATCGTGGTGTATGTAGGCGCCGGCGGGCGGGTGATTCAAGCCACGCGCGCCTATCTGACGCTGGACGCCATGGGGCTGGGCGCGCGGACTTCCCTGCTGGATGGCGGCCTGGAAGCACGGCAGAGCGAAGGCCGGCCGATCTCCTCTGAAACGCCCGCGCCCAGGCGGGGAACGCTTTCGCCCTGCGCGCAAAGCGATGTCATCGTGGACAGCGCGTACCTGGCCGCGCACCTCCGCCAGGCCGGCGTGGACATCGTGGATGCGCGCGCGCCCGAATTCTTTACCGGCCAAAGCGCCAGTAGCGGCAAGCGGCGCGGGCACATTCCGGGAGCAGCCAATTTGCCGTTCTCCACCTTTACCGACGCCCAAGGCAAACTGCTGGCCGCCGACACCCTGCGGCAGATGTTTCAGAGTGCCGGCATTCGGCCAGGCGACCGCGTGGTGAGCTACTGTCATATCGGTTTGCAGGCCACCATGGTCTATTTCGCCGCGCGCTACCTGGGATACGACGCGCGCCTCTACGACGGATCGTGGGAAGACTGGAGCGCCCATACCGAGCTTCCGGCCGAAACAGCCGCCCGCGAATAATCCGGGGGCGGCCCGGGATAACGCCCGCCCTTACTGCGCGCTCTCGTAGGGCTTCAACTGGTCCGCGATTTTGGCTTTGTCGCCCACAACCACGATCGTCATCTTAGACGGAACGATATAGGTCTCCGCCACGCGCTGGATCTCGCGCGGCGTGACCGCCATCACCTTCTGCACGTAGCTGGAGAGATAGGACCGGTCCAGGCCCTGCGAATCCACGAAATGTAGTTGCCCGATCACGGCATCGGGACTGACCGTGTTGCGGAGAATGAAGAGACCCGCCAGGTAGCTCTGGATGGCTTTCAGTTCCTCCGCCGAAGGAGGCTCCTGGCGTAGGCGGTCGATCTCGTAGAAGATTTCCTTGAGCGAAGGCCCGGTGACGGCGGTGGTGACATCCGCCATCTGAACCCAGTACGCCAGGCGCCGGCGCGTTCCGATGAGGCTAACCGGGGAGTAGGTGTAGCCCTTCTGCTCGCGAATGTTGGAGGTGATGCGGGAGGCGAACGAACCGCCCAACATGGTGTTCATCACGTCCAGCACGACCCAGTCGGCGCTGGCCGGGTCGGCCACCGGCAGCCCCAGGTAGAGAGTAGATTGCGCGGCGCCCGGCCGGTCGATGAGTTGGAGCGAACGGTTCTTGACCGGATTCGCCGGCGCCTCGCTGGCCGTGGAGCCTTTTTGCCATGCGCCGAACGAGTCGCCGATGGCCTTCTTCAAGCCGGGGTCCAGTTTGCCCGCCACGTACAGATGGGTTCGGGAAGCCGCGAAATTGGAGCCGTAGAACGCCCGGACCTGCTCGATTGTATATCCCTGGAGCATGTTTTCCCGGGGATAGATCCGCCCGAAGGGATGGTTGGGAAAGAGCGTCTCGAGAAAAACCTCCCGCGCCAGGCTGCCGGGCTGCGATTTTTCCACCGCCAGGTCGCGGGCCAAGTTGGCCTTAAGCCGCGCCAGTTCCGAGGCGGGCAGGGTGGCGTGCTCGAGCACGTCAGCCACCAGGGCCACGAAACGCGGACCGAATTCGGAGAGCACGATGCCGCCCGCGGTAGTGAACTCCGCGCCGGCATCCAAGTCGATCTGCCCGCCCATTCCCCCGGCCTCCCGCGCCACTTCTGCCGCGGAGCGGGTAGCGGTGCCCTCCTTCATAAGCAAGGCGTTGAGCTTCGAAATCCAAACCTGGTCCGCAGGCTCGTAGACCCCGCCCGCATCGATATAAGCCCGCACGGCTACCTTGGGAACGCTGCCATACTCCACCAGCGTGACCCGCATCCCGTTGGGCAGGGTGAAATCGTCGGTCGGCGGAAGTTGGAAGGGCTTGGGCGCCGTCCCGGGCGGGGGTGTTTCCTTGGCTCCAAACAGCGCCGCGGGAATGGCGCAAAGCAGGGCAGTTCCGAACAGCAGTCTCATTTCTTTTCCTCCCCGGCGGCGCCGGCCTTCGCGCCAGGCTCGATTTCCAACACCGTCCGATTGGTCTTGAGCAGGTACTCCCGCGCGGTCTTCTGGAGCAGCGCGGGGGTTACCTTCCGGAATTCGCTTTCGAGGGTATTGATGCGGGCCGGGTTGTCGTCGAACAGGGCAAAGCAGGCCAGCAGATTGGCGCGGCCGAAACCGCCCAGTTCGGTGATCGAATCGTACAGGCTCGACCGCAATTTGGTCAGGTTCCGGTCCAGGTCTTCCTGCGCCACGGGTTTCGAGCGCAAGCCCTCGATGACGCCGTCGGCGGCGCTAAGGATCTCGTCCGCCTTCGCCGTCGGATCGTAAATCAGCGAGACCTCCCACAGCATCGGGCCGGAATAATCGAACATATTTCCCAAATCGGAATTGATGCCCCCCGAGAGTCCGCCGGCGAAGCCTCTCTTTTTGACCAGTTCCTGGTACAGCAGGCTGTCGTCACCCTGAACCAGCATCTGGTCCAGCAGGCCCATGGCGTAATACTCGGGCGAATTTCGCGGCGGCATGTGATAGGCGAAGGCCAGCGCCGGGCGGTTGGCCAGATGATCCGGGCGCGTGGCGATCTTCTCTTTCCGCTGCGGCGGCTCCGTCAAATCCGGCGGCGGCGGAAGCTGGGAAGCCGGAATCGAGCCGAAATATTTGGCAATCATGCTTTTGGCGTCACTCGCATCAAAGTCGCCCACCACCGTGAGGGCGGCGTTGTTGGGGGCGTAATAGGTTTTGAAGAACTGCTGCACCTCGGCCAGTTTGGCATTCTCGATATCCCCCAGCTCACCGTAGAAATTGTGGGAGTTGTACCAGTTTTCGTTGGCATACTGGGGCATCCATAGCCAGGGAAATCCGCCGTAGGGCGCGTTCAGCACGTTCACCTTCACCTCGTTGCTCACCACGCCCTGCTGGTTTTTGAGGTTTTCCTCGGTCACGGCGAGGCCCTTCATGCGGTCGGCTTCGGCCCACAAGGCAGTCTCCAGCTTGTTCGAGGGAAGCAGTTCGAAGTAATTGGTGAAATCGAAGCGCGTCGAGCCGTTCAGGATGCCGCCGTTGGCCTGTACCAGCTTGATGAACTCCATCTTCCCGAGATTCCCGGATCCCTGAAACATCATGTGCTCGAAGAGGTGGGCGAAGCCGGTGCGGTCCTTGGGCTCGACTCGAAAGCCGATCCGGTAGTAAACCGCGATGACCACCGTGGGAGCCGTGGGATCGGGCGAGAGAGCCACCCGCAACCCATTGGCCAGCTTGTAGTAGGTGACGGGTACCGTAAAGCTATTGGACTGCCCGGCCGCCGGGGACCGGGTCGCCAGGACATGGAGCAACAGAAGAAATCCTGCGATTGCAATGAGATTCAATCGCTTCTTGAAGTGATGCACGAAGCCTCCCTGCGCCGGTGCCAGATTTTTCGTAACGATTATACGACGCGCGAGACCAGCGCACGTTTGCCCGGCGGAGGCGGGCGGATGCACCCGGCCACGGCGCGCCGGGTCGGCCCCGGCCTCTTCGCGGATGGAAATAGGAGGCTCGCCCTATCCCGGATTGCTAGAATAGCAAATGCCGGAGCATGACAATTCCGTGAGAAATCAGCCTTTATGAACGGCCCCCGGTTGGAAACCCTTTCGGAGACCGCTTACCGGGCGATTCGCGAACGGATTCTGCGCGGCGGGTTCCCGCTGGGCGCCGGGTTGTCGCGCCGCAAACTGGCCAAAACGCTCGGCACCAGCCAGTTGACCGTCTCGGTGGCTCTCCGGCGCCTGGAATCGGATGGTCTGCTCGAAACCAAGGCTCGCGCCGGAACTCGCGTCCGCGTGCCCACTGCTGCGGACATTCGCGATAGTTACATCCTCCGGGAGGCGCTCGAAAGTCAGGCGGCGCGGCTGTTCGTCCAAAACGCGAACCTGGAACAACGGCGCGAATTACGGCGCATGGCGGAACACACGGACGTCCTCTTCAACCGTTGCGTGGCGGGCGACACCGATCCTGAATTCCTCTACGAGGTGCATTCGTACCACCTGGAGTTCCACACGCGGATTGCCGAATATGGCGGCTCCCAGACCCTCATGCGCGCCTTCGAAAAGAACCAGGTGCTGATCTTCAACTGGTTGTTCGATGTGGCCGTGCATCACCAGCAGCGCCCGCCGCGGTCTCACCGCGACCTGACGGAAATGCTGTGTGGCGACGATCCGGAAGCCGCCGACCGGGCCATGCGAAAGCACGTTCAATACGGACTGGAGGAGATCGTGGGCGCCATCGGAGCGCGCACCCATGCCCGGTGGCGCGGTGGCGCGTCCAGTGAAGCACCCGGCGCGCTGCTGGCTTCAGCCGTCCAGGAACCGTAGTAGGAGCCCGGCAAGGCTTCTATACTGGCATGCCACTAACGATGGCCAGGCCCAGCAGAACGATCCCGCGGATGGCCTGTTACAGCGCGATGGCGGGGTAAGATGAGGCCCCTTTGAATGGTCGCTTGACCCGGATTGAGCGATCACCTATGATCGAAATTGGCCATACCAGTACAGGGATTCGTCGCACCGGGTCATGCGCGAAGGTCATCATGGAAGACCAACTACTCGAACGTTCTAAAGATAAAGTGCT
>JASHSS010000870.1 GCA_030038565.1 Bryobacteraceae bacterium | reverse complement strand
CAGGCTTAACCACTCATCAAACACGGTTACGCTTGACCCTGCGCGGGGTGACAGCCGCGGAACGCTCGGTCTGCCGCTGGATGGCCGATTATCGCCGGAGCCAGGATCGGGTTCGCGAGGCCGCCGCGGCGGAAGAGCGCCAAGTCCGCTACTGGGAGGCTGTTGGCCGCGGTCTTGGATCGGTCCACCTGAGCGCCGCGCCAGCGACCAAGATCCTTCAGACGGCTATTCCGGGCTGGCGCGAGCGCCAAGCTGTCAGCCTCGCGGACCTCCTTAGGCAGTTTTTAGCGCATCCTTCCGGTGAATTGTACGCTGGCCTGGCGGTGGGATTGCACGCCTTTCTGCTCAGTTCGGCTCTGTCCGAAGTCGCGGGAGAAAAGCTCGATGCGTGAGGTCTCGACAGGTTGCTTTTCAACCGACTCCGGCAAGCCGGGGAATCGCTCAAAACAGCAAAAGGCGGGTGTTGCACGGAAGCGCAGGGCCGCCACCGATAAGGTCAATGGCAACCTACTGAAGCTCCGGGCGGTGTTGCTTCTCCTGGCAGCGCCACGCGGAGCAAAGCGAGCGATGGCGGCGAATCTCAGCCGAAAGCTCAACACATCGCCGCGCACTCTCTATCACTGGCAAGCCAGGTTCCTTTGTGATGGACTGGTCGGCATCGAGCGGCGTCGCCGTAGCGATTCTGGCTTCTGCCGTTTGGATGAAAGAAGCATCGAGGCGATAATCGCCTTTGCCGCCAACCGGGGCCACGGAAGTATTCGGGGCGAATACAGTCGGTTGAGGTTGCCGATTTGCTACGAGGCGTTTCGGCTATGGGTGCGCAAAGTCCAGGCGGGGGCAGTAATAACGCGGTCCTGGCGGGGGAGGCCAAATGGCCTCCTCTTCTAAGGTTCGGCGCATCGGCAGCGGGCCGCGATCAGGGGCGGCCGGGATTGGCATGCTGCCGATACCAGACCCACGGTTCTGGCCCAATGAAATCCGCGAGTGGTTCGAAGGCGTCGTCGGGCAATGCGGGCCGCTCGACGTTTACGTTTTCAACCACGGAAAAATCGCGGCGCTGTATCTTCAGGACGCGGTAACCGCCGCCGCACTCCTGGAGGTGCATCCTTCGGAGTGGCACACGGAGCGCGGGTATCCGGCCTATTTTTTCGATCCCGCCAGGATCGGCGAGATTCAGCATCGCCTTGGCATCGTCGGTTACGACGTGCATGTGTTGGAACCGTTTGAAGGGCGCTCCCAGACGGGAAAATCCAGCCGTGCCAGGGTTCTAAGCATCACCGTTGCACGCGGAAAGAAAGGGGTAAAGTGATGGCGAAACTAAATGGGCGAGGCACGTCACGCGGCCAGCAAACGCCGCAGCCAGAGAACGTCGAAGACCGGGAGTTAGCCCTGCTTCACGACATGCTGGATTTGATCTTTGCTACCGGACAGGCCGATATGATGAGCGCCGTAAGGGTATCCATCGGCGCCACGCTCAACGGCGCGGTTGCGCTTCGCCAGGCCCGCCAGACTCCGGCGGTGCTGGGGGCAGCGGTATCCGGGCTGATGGAGGAGCGCCAGTAATAATGGTCGCGCCCACCCAAGCCGAGTTGGTCAAAACAGTGCCGAATCCCTCGGCGCGCCAGGTGCTTTCCGTTCCGGAGGCGGAGCCGCGCAAGATCCAGGATTGGGTACTCTCGCCGGATGGAAAGCTGACGGGCGATCCGGCCGGGGCGTTGGCGTTGGGGATGGCATCCGCCGGAGCACTGAACGGCAACGAGCCGGCGCAGGCCGAGGCGGCCGAGTTGTTCCGGACGGTCATTGAGCCGATCATCAATCCGGGCCGGTATGCGGAGCTTCACCGGACCTACCCTCGGCGAGAAGACCTGGTTAAGCACCTGGCCGAGCAGATCCAGAAGCATCCGCGGACGGTCTACCGGCTGGTTGAGTCGTACCAGCAAAACGGAATTACGGGCCTTGTTCGCAAGATCCGGGCCGATAAAGACCAATCGCGCGTGCTAAATACGGCCAGCAAGAATTTCATCATTGCGGCGGTGCTTCCGCGAGGCGGAACTTATGGCGAGTTAAGCAACGCGGACGTGTGGCGGCTGCATGAAGAGGAGCGGCGCTGGCGAGAGGAACACGCAACGAAACCGCTCAGCCACGCGACAGGATCAAGTACCCTGGCCTTGTGGATGCGGACGGGCGGTTCCTGCCGTGCGCGCAATTGGCGGTGGCTTCCTACGCGACGTTCTGCCGGCAGGCCGCGAAGATCCCCGAGCTGGTGAAACTCATGGCGCGGAAGGGCGAGGATGCTTACCGAAATGCCGAGTTGATTTCGTTCCGGGATTTCAACAGCATCGAACCCCTGGATTTTTGCGTCATGGACCACCGCGTTTTGGACATCTTCTGCCTTGTCCGCGATGGGCGCGGATGGAAGCTGGCGCGGCCGTGGATCACCGCAGCAATCGACATGCGCACGCGGAAGTGGCTGGCCTGGTGCATCGTTGAAGTTCCTTCGAGTGATTCCATCGCTACGGTGCTGAAACGGGTCTTCGGTAGGTATGGGATACCGAAGGCCTGTTACTGGGACAACGGCCGCGACTTCCGGGCCGAATGGCTCGAAGGGCGCCGTGAGCATAAGCGTACTGCGGGAGCGGCCGGTGCCTTGCCGAACCGATGGGCCGGTGTTCTCGAAACGCTTGATGTTCGGGTACATCACGCAATCGTAAAAAACGCCCGCGCGAAATTGATCGAACCAAACTTTGGCAGAATCGCGGACTTTGATCGCACGTTACCCGAGTGGTGTGGGCACAAGCCGGGTGCGCGGCCGGAGCGTTTTGAGGCGATGCTCCGCGATCACGAAGCGTGGCTCGACGGCAAGCTTCCGACTCCGCCGTTCCGAACGATTGAGCAGATAGCGGCGCTCTACAATATGGCCCTGGAGAATCTGAACGAACGCGAATTGCAGGGCGAAGGCATGCGCAAGGTGACTCCCACGGGCATGGGTTGGATGTGCCCTAATGAGTGCTGGGATGTTCATATTCAGCATGTCGAGCGGCGGTGCGTCCCGGAAGAGGTTCTGCAATTGTGCTTCGCAAAGCGGCGCGAGTTGACGGTTCGCAATGGGGAAGTGCAAATGACCCTTGCCGGCCAGAATTACCACTACAGACTTACCGGCAACGCCCTGGGCCTGTTAGGGTTAAATGGGCGGAAGGTCGAGCTTGCCTATGATCCTCTCGACATGGGGCAGGCGGCGGTCTATCACGAGGGCGCGTTTGTCGGGCTGGCTGAATGCCTCTCCCTCCGGCGCATGGGTGAAGACGCCTTCGTGGAGGACGAGCGAAACAGGCGCGCCGCGCGCCGTGAGGTGAAGCGGCTCATCAACACCATTCACAACAGCGTCCCGGTACTCGATCCCGAGACGTACCTTTCGCGCCGCATGGAGGTTGTCCCTGTGCGGCCGGAGCCGGCCCGCTTGGAGGTTCTCGCGGCGATCCCGGAGCGGATTACTCTGGCGCACGCTGCGGCCGTGGAAGAGGCCGGGTTTTCGTTTGACGCTGCGGAGCCGGCGATTGTGGCTGCCAAGCCCGCGCCGGAGCCGAACACCGATGAAGAGTTTCATTTCTTTCGGGGGGACTGAACGATGAAACGAGAGTTGAGCGACACAGAAGTAGAGGCTGCACGCCAAGAGGTGCGGGCATGGATGGCCACGCGGCCCGATGTCACTTCGGCCGATATCGCGCAATACACCTGCTTAAGCGACGCCACCGTGAGAGCGTGGATCGCTGGCAACTTTCCGGGCGGGCGCGAGGTGGTCAACGGTGTCCTGGACGCGGTGCGTAAGGCGAAGGCTGGAGATATCCTCACGCCTGGCGCGGCCCAGTCGGTGACGCTTACGGAAGATGACCGTCAGCCAGTCCGGAAGGTGGCACGCACGGGCACGTTTTACGAAACGCAAACCGTGAGGCGCATCGCCGAGGTGCTCGACTATTGCGCGGAGCAGTGCGCCATCGGCGTGGTTACGGCCGAGTTCGGCGCGGGGAAAACCGAAGCGGTTAAGGCGTGGCGGCGTAAGACCGCGGGCAAGGTCGAAAGCGTCGTGTTTGAGTTCGATGAGTTTAGCTCAACGAACAAGGTCGATTTCGTGCGGATCATGGCGCGCCACTTCGGCCTGGCGCATGAAGTGGGATCGCAAAACGGCGGTCTGGTATTCCGCGATCTGTGCGATTACCTTCGCCAGCATCCCTGTTTGCTGATCTTCGATCAATGCGAAACGGTTCGGCCGCGGGTGATGCAGGTTATCCGTCAACTCTGGGACCGAACGAACGATGCGGGGGTGGGCGTGGTGATGTTGGCCGCGCCGATCCTCCTGGCACGGCTGGTGTCCGGGAAGATGGCGGACTTGGGGGCAATTTCTAGCCGGATAGGAGTCTGGGCGCCGCTTTCTGGACTGACCCGCGGTGAAATGGCCGCGATTGTTAAACAGGAGGGAATCGCGGAGGTGGACGAAGCGGCGTTCGATCTCTGGTGGAAGGCCACAGGCGGGTCGATGCGCCGGCTGATGCGTAGCTTGGAATTATTGAAGGCGAAGCACGCCAACAAGCCTGTAAGCGAAAAGACCCTTACTGGCGTCGCCGCTCATCTGTGGGGTATGAATCTCGGGAGGGCGGCATAAGTGGTGTTGGGTCAGAGAGTATCTGCGGTATGTGAAACATTGGCGGCGCTCATAGGAGAGGTTCCTGCTCCTTCCCTTCCTGATGAGCGCCGCCGGGGGCGGTGGTAAGGAGGGTGAGTAAGTTGTCGATTGGACGGTTAGTTGGGAGTCAAATTCAGAGTACTTCGTTAGCCCGAATTCCGGTGGCGCTGGTAACGCGCGGATATAAGGGCAAGCAGCGGTTCGCTGTAACAGGGGAAGATCTCCGTAACATCGTCGCGAATTTCCGAAAGCGTAAGACGGATATTCCGCTGGACTTCGAACATTCAACGCTGAACGCCGGGTCGGGTGTTCCGACAGCAACGGCCGGGTGGCTGAAGAGGCTCGACGATGGGCCGGATGAAAACGGCGTGCTGTGGGGCTATGTGGAGTACACCGCACAAGGCCGGAAAGCTGTGGAGGCGAAGGACTACAAGTACGTTTCCCCCGTGATCGAATGGGGAACACGCGACAAGACCACGGGTGAACAGCAGGGCGCAACTGTAACCAGCGTTGCACTGACGAAACAACCGCTGTTTGAGAACGTGCCGTCGCTGCTATTGGTCGCGTCGGAGAGCGAATGGAGGAGGATTGCAGTGAGCGTCAATAACACCGCGGCCGGCGATGCTTATGCCGTGGCGGTAAATGCGGAACTCGAACGAAGGCGGCTTGCACGCGGCGGCGTCCGTACCCAAGCCAGTCAGGGGCATGTCCGGTTGGCGGCCGGCGAACAACTCGCGCAGCGTTTGGACCAAGCGCAACAGGTGTGCTTTACGCGAGGGCTTCCCGACATCAATTCCTGGATTGAGCGGGAAGTCTATGCGGAGCAACAGCGCAGCGGGTGCTCCCGCGAGGTGGCTCTCCAGACGATTGCCAAGGAGTACCCCGAGCTTTTTTTAACCAAGGCGCGGCTGGAACTGGACCAGCAGGTGACGTATGGGGAGAAGTCGGTCTTCTTCACCTTTGTTGATGGGCAGTTGGTTGATCCACGCGTCCAGGAGAGCGATGGCACGATGCGGCCGCTGGATTCGCCGCTCGACACGCGCGCCATCTCGCCCAATTCGAGCGCCGATCAGGAAATCGCGCTTCGCGTCGCAGCGAAAATGGCGCAGTTGGCGGCATCGGGGAGAGGGGTTTCCTACGGCGAAGCCATGAAACTGGTGGCGTCAGAATGCCCCCGCCTGGCGCGCGAGTACTGGCGAGAATCCGGGAGGCGGGCATGGTAAGCCAGATACCTCCGAAGATCCAGTTCGTTATTCAGGCGCTTACGAAACAGCGCCAACGACACACCGAAATTGTGGCGGCGCTACAGGCGGCGGAATCCGAGGTTAGTAAGGCTGGGCAGCGCGTGTCGCAACTGAGGGCGCACATCGCGCAGCGGGAGGCCGATCTGGCGGCATCCGGCGCGAAGATCCCGCTGGAACCCTTTCCGGAGGACGCGGAGCTTGCCCGCGCCGAGAGGGAGCAGCGGATACTGGCGCTTCGAATGAACGCGCCGCGCGAGCAACTCAAGGCTAGCGGCGCCGAGATGGAGCGGCTCAAGGGTTCGGTCGATAAGGCCTGGCTGGAATTTGGCAGGGAGGGTTATGAGAGTGCCTTGTCTGCCTTGGAGGCGGAGGCAGTGAAGCTTCAGGAGCTACTGCTGGCGGTCGCGGTATTCGGGGCAGCGTTCCCTTCTCTTCGGCTGCCAACTCCGGCTGTCGTCGTAGAGAGTGTTCGCTCCGAGGCGATTCGGCCGGGCTTTATGGCGCCGGAGCCTTTGATCCATACGTCTGACCCGGTATGGGTGGCAAAGAACAATCCCCAGAATTCTGAGGCGTATGCCGCCCTGCGCGCGACCAAAGAGGAAATCGACCGGCTCAAGGCGGGCGATTAACAGAGGGAAATCCATGTGGGAAGGGTGGTATTTCGGGAGCAGCACGGCCGATAGAATGCCTGATGCGGGGCGCCCGGCTGGGCAGGGCGGGCGAAACGGCCGGCGCGAGGGCGCTACCACCACCCCTCTCAACCACGGGGCTTTAAACGCGAGTTTCGGCGTTTCAAGTGGCAAACGGTTAAATTGGCAGGGGAGCGGTGAAGGGGCTTTTCTCAGGGGGGCTGGGGAAGGTGAGGGTTGCTTCGTAGCGACGAGGGGTTAGCAGAGACCGAACTTCAGGTTTCATCCAATTCCGACGCGGATCGCGGCGACGGTCCACAGACACCAAATCCCGACGCCACTGCGGCGCCGCTCTGCCGGACGTGTGCGACGTGGAAGGCGCAACGCGATGGCCTATGCTCGGCCTGTCGCCTCACCGCTTTGAACGTGGCGCGGGCATCTGTGGTTATCCCGCCAACTCTCATCAAAGAGCTTCGGCTGGCCTACGCTGGAAACTCCAAAGCGGTGTCCGCCAACCTGGACCGCATCGCGCAGCGCACAGGAATCCCCAGGCGGCGCTTGAGGAGCTTCGCCTACCACCAGGGATTTCGGGCGACTGGCCAGCGCCGCCAGTGGACCGCAGAAGAGATCGAATACCTCGGCGAAAACCTCGGATCGGTGTCCGTCCGGTACATGGCGCGCAAGTTGGGCCGTAGTGCCAGCGCCGTCAAACACAAAGCGTCGGAATTGCAGCGGTCGGCGCGGTTGACGAGCGGGTACAACATATCCAACCTATGCGATGTGTTTGGTGTGAGCGATGAGCGCGTGAAAAGGTGGATCGGGCGCGGACTATTAGGGAAGGCACACGGCGGCGCAGGTAGAGGCTGCGAGACCCGAATCACTGAAGAGAACGTGATCCGATTTATTAAGTTGTATCCCAGTGAATATGACCTCGGGCGTGTGGAGCAGGCGTGGTACAAAGCGCTAGTGTTTGGGAGAGTGTAGGAAGAGGCAAACGACTTATGGAGATCGGGCGCTATTGTCTAGCCGAGGTACTAAGTGGAGACACGACTTGGCGTATAACATTGGCTAAGTAGGAAGGGAGGAGATGTACGATGCCTATAGATTCCACTGCTGACTTACTTTTTCGCATCGGGGCGAATTCGGACGATGCGGAGGAGAATATCCAGCGGTTCCGATCGCTGTTCGGGACGTCGCTGGGAGAGATGGGCGCGCAGTTTCACGACTGGGCGGAGGAGGTGTTCGGCGAAGTCACGACGGTGAAGGGCGCCATGCTGGGGTTGGGCGCGGGGCTGGTGGCGGCGGCGGGAGCGGCGCTGGAGGCGGCGCACAAGTACTCGGAGTACGTGGACGAAGTGTCGCGCGGGGCGCGGGTGACGGGGCTGAGCGCGGAGAATATGTCGCGGCTGAAGTTCGCGGCGGATGCCACGCATGTTTCGTACGACGCGCTGGTGACGGGGTTGACGCGGTTCGCTTCGACGATTGTGAAGGCGAACGAGGGATCGAGCCAGCAGGCGCAGGCGTTCGCGCGGCTGGGGATCACGCAGGCGCAGTTGAAGGCGGGGGAGAAGGATATGCTGCCGCTGCTGGAGGCGGTAGCGGACCGGTTCAAGGGGCTGGGGTCGGGGGTGGAGCGGGCGGCGATGGCGCGGGAGTTGTTTTCGCGCGGCGGCCCCGAGCTGCTGGCGCTGCTGAGTCAGGGCAGCGAGGGGATGAAGAAGCTGTTCGCGGAGGCAGACAAGCTCGGCCTGACGATTGGGACGAAGGACGTACAGGCGAACGAGCAGTATAAGGCGTCGCTGCATCTGATTAAGACCGAGATGGAGGCCCTGGCGGTGGAGGCGGGGCAGCGATTGTTGCCGGCGCTAACGACGGTCATGTCGTACATGGTGGGATTCGCGGAGGCGGAAAAGGAACTGATTGACCGGCCGACGCGGTGGTACGAGTACTTGACCGGTGGCCTTTCGGGCGCGATTGAGATTTGGGCGATTGCGGGGCGGAAGGCGAAGGAGTTTCAGGGGCAAATTAAGGAGATGGCGGAGTCGCTTTCAAAGTTCGGGGGCGAGGGCGGCGAAGGGCTGGGCGGCGACACGGAGAAGACGAAGGAGGAGTGGACGGGGCTGGCGGACGCGCTGCGGAGGGTGCAGGAGGCGTCCGTGGATACGTCGAGCGTGGAGGCGCGGCTGGGGAAGGAGCTGGAGAACCTTCAGGACGAAGTCGCGAAGGCCACGAAGAAGTTCCAGGAATTGAAGGCGGCGGGGAAGCTTTCGCCGGAGGATGCGGCGGCGCAGGGCGCGGCGCTGGCGCAGATGGGCCGGGCGTTTTCGGCGCTGATGTCGCATGTGATGGACGAGATCCACCGGACGAATGTGGAGGCCGGGCAGCGGATACAGGAAGAGCTGCTGGGGCAGGCGCAGAAGTCGGTGGAGATCGAGCGGGCGCAGTGGGCGGCGAAGATCGCGAAAGACCGCGAGGGGATGGTGAAGCAGCGGACCGATACCGCGGAGAACCTGGCGGCGCTGGCGGCGCTGGAAAAAGCCGGGTACGAGCGGATCGCGCGCGAGCACGCGCAGGCGGTGGAAGAGGGGGCGCAGGCGATCGAGAGCAAGCTGCGCGCACAGAGGGAGAAGACCCGCGAGGACGAACTGGCGGGGTGGGCACAGGAAATCGCCGAGATGGCGAGGCAGTACCGGGAAAAGGAGCAGTTGACGGCCGGGAACGTTATGGGGCTGGCGCTGTTGATGAAGGCCGGGGCGGAGCGGATCAACAAAGAGTGGGACGAGAAGTACGCGGCGGAGATGACGGCATTGCAGCGTCACCTGGCGGGGATGCTGGAGCAGGAGATGACGCACGCGGAGCGATTGAAGGCGACCTACGAGAAGGACCTGGCGGAGTTCGGGAAGGCGCAGGAAGCGAAGGTGCTGCTGACGGCGAAATCGGAGGCGGAGCGGGCGGCGATCGAAAAGCAGTTCGCGGAGATCCGGGCGGAGATTACGCGCCGGTACCAGGCGGATTTGCAGGCGCTTCAGAATTCGCAGGGATGGCAGGGGGTGTTCGGGAACCGGTTCGCGGAGCAGATCAAGGGGAACGAGGCGCTGCTGAAGCAGTGGGCGACGGCGCAAGAGCAGGGCACGCTGATGGTGAAGGTGGCGCTGGAATCGCTGAACGAGATGGGACAGAAGGCGTTCGCGAACCTGGCGCAGGGGATGGGTGCGAATATCGCGCACGCGATGGTGTACGGCGGGTCGATGGAGAAGGCGATGCGCCAGGCGCTGGCGGCGACGCTGGAATCGATCGCGGCCCAGTCGATGGTACAGGCGATTTACGCGACGGCGCTGGGCTTCCTGGATCTGGCGGAGGGGAATTTTGCGGGGGCCGGGCAGGCGTTCACGGCGGCGGCGATTTTCGGGAGCGTGGGAGCGGCGGCGGCGGTGGCCGGGCGGGCGGTGGCTGGGACGAGCGGAGCGGGTGGCGCGGGCGGCGGGAGCGGGAGTGGCGGCGGGAGCCAGTACGGGGCGAACGGGGTGGGATCGTTCGGGGCGGAAGGGGCGGCGCGGAGTAAGGATGCGGGGGCGGGGTTCCAGGTAGGCGGAACGGCGGCCAATCCGGGGACGCATGTGACGGTCAACGTGCAAGGCCATGTGATCGGCACCAGTGGAGTGGATCAGTTGTGCCAGATGCTGAATGAGGCGGTGCGTGGCCGGAACGTTCAACTCACGGCCACGAACACGACGACTGGTGTCCAGATCCAGAGGTAGACGAGTGAAACGCGGGTACTTCTTTATCCGGGCGACGGTCCCGGCCGAGACCGAGGAAATCAAGTGGGAGTGCTTCGTAGCCGAGACAGAGGCGGCCGGGGAACGCTTGCGCGCTGGCTTCGGTGCGCTGCGGAAGCGCTATGGGTTTCCGCTGTTGGTTTGTACGAGCAAAGGTTTTGGGAAGGAGGGGCGCGGCGATGAGCGTTAACGTCGCAATCCCAGGCCATCGTCGGAACGATGGTGCGGTTGGTGGCAAGTGCGAATTGCCACCCGGCAGCCTGTTTGTAACGGTGGTGAGTTGACCGGATGGGAGGGGCGTAGGGGATTGGGTGGGCAGTTGTCCGACGCAATCGGATAGCTGAACAGAGGGCGAAATGAGCGTGCTACACAGGTGGCACGCTCGTTGTGTGTCTGGCCGCTCCCGGTTTGCGGCGCTCCCGCCTCTTGACAAATAATTTGCGAGGGGCTGACAAATAATTTGCGCGGCACTAGATCTACCGCGTCATGGCGGCGGCCTGCCGGCTGGCGCGCTGCATCTCGGCGCTGCAAACCCATTTGTCCGGTCCAACGATCACGTAGCGCGGATCGCTGGAGGGTTTGACGTCGTGGGTGATGCACTGCCCCTTGAGGTAACCGTTGGCCACGGCCAATCCGTGAATGGCGCTGGCGTCGCGCGGCAGTTCCTTGAGAATGGCGAAAAACTCCAGCATGGCCTGGTACGCCTGCCCGAAATCGACCTCCCATTGGCCGAGTTGGCGCCACATATCGATGTGATTTTTGGAGCCGAGCGCCAGCGCCTTGCGGAACGCCTGGCGGGCCAGATCCAGATTCTGCTCCTTGGTCAGGCCGTCGGTGTCGCCCACCTTGCTGTGCTGCATCAACTGCGCATCGGCGCAGTCGCCGTAATCGAAGCCCAGGTTTTCCCAGAGCCGCGAGGAATTGGGATTCTGCGCGACACCTGCTTTCAGCACGGCGATGGCGCTGCCGAATTTCCATGCGTCGAAATAGGAACTGGCCGCCAGCGTCCAGGCGTGGTCGTCGTGGGCCAT